>DVNS01000009.1 GCA_018714145.1 Candidatus Avilachnospira avistercoris | reverse complement strand
AAAGCGGGACCAGTGATTCAAGAAAAGAATGGTTTGCAGTAGGAGAGTATAAGAAACTGCCTAATGAAGTGGGCGGGATGGAAACTGTACTTCCTGAAGATGTCGACTGTCAGATGAAGGTGCTGCTGGCTGAGTATAATGTAAAAAAGGAAAAGAAGCTTGAGGATATCATCGATTTTCATGTGAGGTTTGAACGGATACATCCATTCCAAGATGGCAATGGGAGAGTGGGCAGATTGCTCATGTTCAAGGAATGCCTGAAATATAATATCGTTCCATTCATCATCGAGGATGATCTGAAGCTGTTTTACTATCGTGGCCTGAAAGAATGGGACCATGAAAAAGGTTATTTGATGGATACCTGTCTGACCGCTCAGGATAGATATAAAGCATATTTGGATTATTTTAGGATCAAGTATTGAGGGGCCTGTAAAGTTAATGAAATGACAGCGGCCTCTGGCAGCGCATCATGGGCATGGGCACCATACGGGTATACAGCGCAGACCAGAGCCTTGGAGATTTTGAGATAAAAAATATAAGGAACTGCGAGGACGTCAAGGAGCAGCTTTCCGCCCTCGTCGAGAAGGAGCACCAGCAGAAGCGTGTGACCTCAAGGGAATTCCTCGGTGATCCGGACGATGACGGAGAGGATATACTTAGCTGATGCTATTTTTCGTTGAGGTAGCGCCAAAGCGTGGTACGGGATATCCCGAGCTGACGGGCAGTAGTGCTTTGGTTGCCGTTGTTTGACATCAGGACCTGACGTATTATATCAGAGGTGATTTCGCTAAGAGTTTTGTTTTTTTCAATCTCATAGAAATCACCTCTTTTTATATTGCTTTGACTTGAGACTGAAAGTGTCGCCTTTTCTTTGTCAAGGACCTTTATGACATCAGAGGTCTTTATGTAAGGTGTATTGGTCATAACTGAAAGCTCATTTATCACACGCTTGAACTGGGTGTAGTTTCCGGGCCAGTCATAGCGCTTCAGGACCTCCATCCCTTCAGGTTCTATACCGATTATCTGGTGGCTGAGCTCAAGATTAAGATTGTTCAGATAAAGACTGGATATGGCCGGTATCTCTTCCTTTCTGGCTCTGAGGGAGCTGGTGTGGACCCAAAGACAGGAGAGCTCATTGATTATTCTTGAGCATATCGAAGGTATAGGCTCGGATTCGTTTGCCACGCAGGAAAACAGGAGCCTGCATCTGTGGGTAAGGTTATTGTTGATTATATTGCTCAAAAGCCGTGTGCAGCCATGCTGAGTGAGATAATGTATATTTTTAAAGTAAATGGTATTATTTTCCGAATTGACAGGCGAGTCATATCTTTCAAACATATGGTCAAGTATCTCATGGGATATGATGGAGAGATCCAACGTTACCATAGGATAATGACTCCTTGGGCTGTGGGTATATATCTCTCTTGCCGCCTCATCCTGTCCGGTGCCGCTTTCTCCATATATCATAACGGGAAAGCTGGTCTGATAAAGGGGATCAAGCTGGGACCTGATGCCGTCCATGGCATTGGTTATGCTGTATATGCTGTTATAATACTTTTTTTCTGCTTCCTTGATATTGGTAAATGAGATACCACCCTTTCCGGTATTTTCAGGAGCATCCTCCTTACTGATATGAAAGACGGCATAGGTATGCAGTGAAAGGGGTGCAACAAGACATTGGATTGAATAAAGCTTATCGTTTATCATATGGTAGCTCTTTTTAGAACTGCCGTCCATGGCTTCGGGTATCCTGCGGCGAAGATGCTCTATGAGAGAGTCGTCGCTGTCCAAGGTGCTGAAGCAGATATCCTGCTTTTCGTTAAATATAACTATATCGTCACTTCCTGCTTTCAGGCTTGCCTCATAAAGGGACTTGTGCTCCTTGATGGAGGCATAGCTGGAGCAGAGTTTGATGGCTCTCTGAAAGGCACTTTCTATGCTTTCGCTTCCTGAGGTCACCAATATTGAATTGAGCCCGAGACGCTTGGCTGTGGTGTTTGATATCATATCGCAGATTATTATATGATAACCGTCATGGATAATGTTTTTTAGTACGGATTCTACTTGGGTCTCATCAGTCAGAGTCACTATTTGAGTATCATATTGAAGCAGGTCGCATAAAAGATGAGCGCTCTTTGTCAGCGAGGAAAAGCCTACGATGGCAAAGCGCTTGGAGTAATTTTCTGCAAGCTTTATAGCTCTTAGTATATCGTATACAGAAAGCTCTATCTCCATCACCGGTATCGGAGAAATCTTTTCTATCATCTCAGCAGTTCCGCCTCGGGAGATTATCACGTCATACTGCTCTTGAATATTGTTGTGGACTATGCCGACACCCTTAGAGAGGTCGCCCACATATACATCCAAATCAATAAGAGGCTCATTTTCAGCGAGCTTCTCCATCATATTCTTCATTGATTCATAGGGGGCTATGCCCAGAGCCTTTATCTTTAGGTTTTTCATCTTGTCCCACCTTGTATATATTTGAAATGATTGTAGCATATTGAAACACATTTTTACAATACAAAAATAAATAGTTTCAAGACTGGACAATAAAAAGCACAATTATTTTCGGTATACCTGTATATTTTTGGTAAAATAAGACAAGAAATAAAAGATATTGAAACAGGAACGTGTTTAATTATAAAACAAAAGGAGGACGTACCCGTGCTGACCTTGCTTATCATCGCAGATGATTTTACCGGAGCACTGGATACAGGCGTGCAGTTTGCAGAGGCTGGAGCCAAGGTCCGTGTCGTGACGGATATCGGATATGATTTTGAACAACTGGATTCAGAGGTTCAGGTTCTCGTGATGGATGCAGAGACTCGTCATATCGACCCTGAGCAGGCATACGGAAGGATATTTGAGATAACTAAAAGGGCTGTCTCAAGCGGTATTCCATATATTTACAAAAAGACGGACTCAGCCCTTAGGGGCAATATAGGAAGTGAACTGAGTGCGGTACTGGATGCCTCAGGAGCTGAGATGCTTCCCTTCTTACCGGCCTTTCCTGAGATGGGAAGGACTACCAAGAAGGGAATACATTATATAGATAAGGTACCCGTAGCTGAGAGCGTATTTGGTGCTGACCCCTTTGAACCGGTCAGGTCCTCATATATCCCTGATATCATTGCCGAGCAGAGCAAAACGAGGGTATGCTTAGCGGACGCTGATGCTGATATAGCTGAAAAGGAAGACGAAAAGACCCCTGCTATAGTTATATATGATACTGGGGAGCATAAGGAGCTTGAGGAGCTCGGAAAGAAGTTGTTTGAGCAGAAAAAGCTCTCCGTGATGGCAGGCTGTGCCGGATTTGCCTCTGTACTTTCGGATATCCTTAGGCTAAAGGGAAGCAGACGGGAGGAGATGAGATATACGGCTCCGTTTTTGGTGGTCTGCGGAAGTCTTAACCCCATCACGGTCTCTCAGATAACCTACGCTCAGAACAAAGGCTTCAATAAGATATGCCTTGAAGCTAAGCAGAAGCTTGTGTCCGGATACTGGGAAAGCAGCGAGGGAAAGAGAAAACTTGATGAATGGATGAAAAGCTGCGTAAATGAAGCGGACTGCATAATAGACAGCGGAGATGACCCTGAAACAGCCGAATTAGGAAGGCAGATGGGAATGGACATAGAAGCGATGCGGAGCTCTATAGCAGCATCACTGGGAGCAATGCTCAAGGGTATCTTTGACAGAGGCTTTAATGGGACCGTTCTCGTAACAGGAGGCGACACGCTGATGGGTTTTATGAAGCAGGCCCATATCAGTGAAATGGAGCCGATATGTGAGCCGGCTCCCGGAACCGTGCTTTCAAGATTTCGATATAAGGATGAATGGAGGCAGATGATATCTAAGTCGGGAGGCTTTGGAAAGCCTGAATTATTGGTAAGATTATCTGAAGCGATAAACAGAAAAGAGGAGGTGCAGTATGTTGAAGCAGTATGAGTTGAAGATGCCAAGCGCTGTATACAGCGGAGAGTCAGCTCTTGAGCATATCAAAGGTATATGTGAGGGGAGGTACAAAAAGGCTCTTATATTCACTGACAAAGGCATCATGAATGCAGGCCTTATAGAAAAGCCCCTTAAGTATTTTGAGGAGGCCGGAGTAGAGTACCATATACTTAGTGACCTGCCTGCAGAGCCCAGCTGCGATCAGGCTCAGGCCGTGATAGATGAAAGCGAAGCCTTCGGGCCTGACCTGATAGTAGCCATAGGCGGCGGAAGCGTCATGGATATAGCAAAGCTTGCTTCCATGCTGATAGGAGGAGAGCTTAAGGTCAGGGACCTTTTGGAGTCTCCTAAGCTTGCCAAGAAAAAGGTAGCCTCGATGATGATACCCACCACAGCAGGCACCGGCTCTGAGGCTACACCAAACAGTATAGTGGCAGTGCCTGAAAAGGAGCTTAAGGTAGGCATAGTCAATGATGAGATGATAGCTGACCATGTCATACTTGATGGAGAGATGATAAAGAAGCTTCCCAGAAAGATAGCTGCTTCTACCGGCATAGATGCCCTGTGCCACGCCATAGAGTGCTATACCTCTAAAAAGGCAAATCCATTCAGCGATACCTTTGCCATGGAGGCACTGGAGCTGATAATCAACAATATAGAAAAGGCCTGTGACGACCCTGAGGCCATCGAGGCTAAAAATGCCATGCTTATAGCAGCCTTTTATGCAGGCGTTGCCATAACCGCCTCGGGAACCACGGCTGTGCATGCCCTTTCTTATCCTTTGGGAGGTAAATATCATATAGCTCATGGCGTATCTAATGCAATGCTGCTCATGCCGGTGATGCGCTTCAATGAACCCTGCTGCAGAGAAAGGTTCTGCCGTGTTTATGACAGAGTATGCGGGGAGAAGCCGGGCCTTAGTGATGAGGAAAAGTCTGCATGGGTCATGGATACCATGGATAGGATAGTAAAGCATCTTGACATACCTACAGACCTTAAGGAGTTTGGCGTAGGAAAGGAAGACCTAGATGAGCTTGCAGCAGCCGGCATGGATGTCCAGAGGCTGCTTGTAAATAACATGAGAGAGGTAACTCTTTCAGATGCTAAAAATATTTATTTAGAGATAATGTAACTGTAAGGAGGACAAGATCATGGGACATGTAGAGCTTAAAGGTATCATACCTCCGATCATCACCCCGATGAATGAGGATGAATCGGTAAATTATGAAGAGCTGAGGCGCCAAGTAGACCGTCTGATAGAAGGCGGAGTACATGGTATCTTTCCGTTCGGAACCAACGGAGAAGGTTATATCCTTACCGCAGATGAAAAAAAGAAGGTCCTTGAGACAGTCATCGATCAGGTAAATGGAAGAGTGCCGGTATATGCCGGAACAGGATGCATCAGCACAAAGGAGACCGTGGAGATGTCAAAGATGGCAAAGTCCATGGGGGCTGACGTGCTTTCCGTCATTACTCCTTCATTTGCAGTTGCAAGCCAAGAGGAGCTGTATGTTCACTATAAGACTGTGGCAGAGGCTGTAGACCTGCCCATCGTTTTATATAACATACCGGCAAGGACAGGCAATGCTCTTGCACCAGCAACGGTAGGAAGACTGGCCAAGATAGATAATATCGTGGGTGCAAAGGATTCTTCCGGAAACTTCAACAATATCCTCGAGTACATATCGGCAGGCAAAGGTGAGGATTTCTCAGTACTTTCCGGCAATGATGCGCTTATAATCTGGAATCTGCTTGCAGGCGGTACAGGCGGAATAGCCGGTTGTGCAAATGTATTCCCTAAGACCATGGCTTCTATCTATGACCTTTATGCTGCGGGAGAGATAGAAAAGGCCAAGGAAGCAAATGAGAGCATAAGACCCTTCAGGGCATGCTTCAAATATGGCAATCCTAATACCATAGTTAAGCTTGCTGTTGCGCTCCTTGGATATCCTGTAGGCCGCTGCAGGGCTCCCTTCAATAGCGTGCCGACAGAGGGTATAGAGGCCATAAAGAAGGTGCTTGAGGACTGCAAGGCAAAGGGGATGTGCTGATGAACGATAAAGCGTTTAGACCATTGATAGGCATAACGATGGGGGATCCCAACAGTATAGGGCCGGAGATAAGCCTGAAGGCCCTGTCTGATGAGACGGTATATCAGAAATGCAGGCCCCTTATCATCGGAGATGCAGGCTGCCTTGAAAGAGCTAAGAATTTTGTAGGGATAAAAGACCTCAGGATCAATGCCATAAAGAGCCCTGAAGAAGGCCTATACAGCTTTGGAACCGTAGATGTGCTGGACCTTGACAATGCTGACATCAATAAGCTTGAAGTCGGAAAGATAGACAAGTATGCAGGAGAGGCCGCCTTCCAGTATGTAGATAAGGTCATAGATCTGGCTATGGAAGGCAAGGTGGATGCCACGGTCACCAATGCCATAAGCAAGGAGGCAATAAATCTGGCAGGGCATCATTATTCGGGACATACCGAAATCTATGCGGATAAGACCGGAACCAAAAAGTATACCATGATGCTGGCCTTCCAAAATGTAAGGGTAGTGCATGTATCTACACACTGCTCTTTAAGAGAGGCCTGCGACAGGGTAAAAAAGGACAGAGTCCTTGATGTCATAAAGATAGCCTATGATGCCTGCAGATCCTTGGGCATAGCTGAGCCTAAGATAGCTGTAGCAGGACTTAATCCCCACAGCGGAGAGCATGGTATGTTTGGCAGGGAAGAGATAGAGGAGATAACTCCTGCCATCAGTGAAGCCGTTTCAATGGGCATCAATGCCGAGGGACCTATTCCGCCGGATACGGTATTTTCCAAGGCAAGGGGCGGTATGTATGACATGGTGGTTGCGATGTACCACGATCAGGGACATATACCTCTTAAGGTGCTTGGCTTCGTATATGATCAGGAGACTCAGAAATGGAAGGCCGTGGAGGGAGTAAATATTACTTTGGGACTTCCAATCATAAGGGTATCAGTAGATCATGGAACAGCCTTTGACCAAGCCGGCACAGGCATGGCAAATGAGCTTAGCCTTAAAAATTCGATTGATTATGCAATCAGATTGGCGGAGGGAAGGAAAAAATGAAATTTGTGATGTCTCAGGCCATATGCCCTGAAGGGATGGCTATGCTGGAGGGCAAGGCTGATATATATGTGGCGGATAAGCCGGATCCCAATGATTATCTTGACGAGATGAAGGATGCGGATGCCCTCATAGTCAGGATAGCCTCCTGCGATGGCCATGTGATAGAAAACAGCCCTAATCTAAAGGTCATAGGACGTACCGGAGTCGGATACGACAGTGTAGATGTCAAGAAGGCTACGGAGCTCGGCATACCGGTGGTCATAACCCCGGGTGCTAACTCTAGGTCTGTAGCAGAGCATACGGTGGCCATGATGTTTGCTCTTTCCAAAAACCTTTATGAGGGACAGAAGGAACTCGTTCAGGGAAATTGGGAGATAAGAGGTGCAGGCAAGGCCTTTGAACTTAAGGGCAAGACCGTAGGCTTTATAGGACTTGGAGCCATCGGCAGGGAGACCCTCAGCATATGCAGGGGCATAGGCATGAAGGCTGCCGCATACGACCCTTTCCTCAGCAAAGAAAAGATAGAGGCTGAGGGAGCTGAGTATTTTGAGGACTTCAGAGACATGCTGAAGGTATGCGATGTCATTTCCGTACATGTGCCTCTTACAGAGGAGACAAGGGGGATGATAGGGCCCAAGGAGCTTGGCCTCATGAAGAAGTCTGCGCTTATCATCAACTGTTCAAGAGGCGGTATCATTGATGAGGATGCTCTTATTGATGCTCTTAACAATGACATTATCGCAGGAGCAGGACTGGATGTATTTGTAAAGGAGCCTCCCAAGCCGGAGGACAAGATACTTAAGGCTAAGAATTTGATACTGAGTCCCCACAGTGCGGCGCAGACAAGGGAAGCTGTCATAAATATGGCGACCCTTTGCGTGCAGGGATGCTTGGCTGTGATAAACGGGGAAAAGTGGCCCTATGTGGCAGACCCCAAGGTGTATGAACACGAAAAGTGGAAATAAATAATAAAAAAGGAGAGGTACGACATGAAAAGATTTACAGCGTTAATACTTGCAGCAGCCCTTCTGGCCAGCGGATGCTCTGTTCAGAAGGTGGAAGAGACAACCGCAGCGGCTACTGAGGCTGTAACTACAGCAGCTGCAGCAGAGGAAACGGAAGGTGCAGCAGAGGAGACGGGAGAAAGCGCATATGATGCCCTTGAAACCGTGAACATCGGACTTGTGGCTTCTCAGTCAGGTTCAAACAAGACCATCGGACAGTTTGTCATCAATGGAGTTGAGCTTGCCATAGAAGAGATCAACGCCAATGGCGGAGTACTTGGAAAGCAGCTTTCACTGGTGATAGAGGATGAGGGTGAAAATTCCCAGTCTGCAGTTAATGCCACCCAGAAGCTTCTGGCAAGGGATGACATCAGTGCAATAATGGGACCTACCACTTCTTCCTACTGCCTTGCAGTTTCTCCCTTCGTGCTTGAGCATGAGATACCGTTCATGGCAGGCGGCTCCTCAGCCAACATACCCCTTGAGCAGAATCCTTATGTATGGCAGAACCGTATGACAGATGACCAGTCAGGTCTCATCATGGCAAGGGCCTGCGTAGATGTACTTGGCATCAAGAACCCGGCCATCATCTACTCCACAGAGTCCTTTGGTACAGGTCTTAAGGACCAGACAGTGGCAGCTCTGAGCGAGATGGGCGTTGAGGTAGACGAGAACAATATCTACGGATTTAATGCTGATGAGCGTCAGTTCCAGCCTATCCTTACTCAGATCCTTAACTCAGATGTTGATGGACTTATCGCAGCCTGCCATACCAACCCTGCATCTCTGATAGTAGTTCAGGCCAATGATGTGGGACTTGAGCTTCCCTGCATAGGTTCCAACGCATTCTCCTCTATAGTCTGCAGAGAGGCAGCCAAGGAGCTTGCTGATGGATGGTATTCCATAACCGACTGGACCGAGAATGGTCAGGAAGGCAGAGGCAAGGAATTTGCAGAAGCATACAGGGCAAAGTATGGTGAGGAGTCAGACCTTGTATCAGTTTCAGCCTATGATCAGGTATACATCCTTGCAAACGCTATAGAGACTGCCGGTTCAGCAGATCCTCAGAAGATTAATGATGCACTTGGTCAGATATCTGATTTTGACGGAGCTATGTCCGTATATACCTATCATGATACTCACTGCTTGGCTACCAGCCAGCTGCTGACTGTCAATGAGGATACACTTTCCGTGCTTGTAGAAAAGATATCTATCGATTGATTTGATGATTTTGCAGACGGCTCCCATGATGACTTGGGGGCCGCTGCCATATAAAGGGGAAGGGAGTTCCATGAATGTATTTATACAATTAACGGTTACAGGCCTTGCGATGGGCATGGTATATGCCCTCGTAGCCATGGGCCTTGTGCTGCTGATACGTGCTGTAGGAGTTATGAACTTTGCACAGGGCGATCTGCTGATGATGGGCGCATTCATAACTTATGGTCTGACCAATCAGATAGAGATGCCTATCTTCCTTATGGTACCGGTAAGTATGCTGCTTTTTGGACTTATTGGCGTCATATTTATGTATTGTGTCTATTGGCCTTTAAGGAAGGCATCCTATCCTGCGGCTACTATCATAGCCACTATGGGAGCCTCCATCGTGATAAAGGAGATATGCTCTCTTATCTGGGGCAGTGTTCCCATGGTCACGACCTCGATAGTCCCGGGAGTCCTCAGGATAGGCTCTCTTACACTTCAGTACCAGTACCTTATCATAATTGCTGTGGGAGCACTGCTTATATATCTTGTTCAGACCCTGTTTGACAAGCTGTATGCCGGAAGGGTCATGCAGGCCGCAGCTCAGGATGGATATGCTGCAAATCTCATGGGCATACCGGTACAGCTTACCATAGCAGTGACCTACGCCATAGTTACGCTGGTAGTCGGCCTTGGCGGATATCTCGTTGCTCCTGTATTTTCTGTGAGCCTTACTCTGGGCACTCTTCAGCTCAGGGCCTTTGCAGGCGTCGTGCTCGGCGGCTTCGGAGATATCAAAGGTGCCATAATCGGTTCCTTTATAGTAGCTCTTATAGAGACCTATGGCACACTGTTTACCACGACTTATAAAGACGTAATCGTATTTGGAGTACTTATCTTGATTCTTATCTTCAGACCTCAGGGCATTTTGGGTAAGAGCAAGATCGCTGATAAGGCATAAGTGAGGGGAGAGGATAGAGACTTATGAAAAATAAAGCTTTAAATATAAACAAATCGACGGTGATAAAGCTTATCATCGCCATATTATTTATCCTCATAGTTCCGCAGTTCACCAATGATTACAGTCTTCAGGTGCTTAATGTATCGCTGATTATGGCCATATTGTCCTTCGGACTTTCGATAATGCTTGGAATGGGCGGCATGCTTACCTTTGCCGGAGCCTCTTTTATGGGACTTGGGGCTTATATAGTGGCCAATCTTACTACAGGAAGGCTTGGATATATCGTAAATACCTCTGAGAGCCTTATGATAGCTATCCTTGTATGTATGATCATGGCATTTTTGTCGGGACTTGTGCTCCTGAGGCTAAGCGGAACCTTTTTTACCTTTTCGACCATCGCTTTGGTTCAGGTGACTTGGTCCATCTATATGAATTATAAGCCCTTCAGCGGCGGACCTGATGGAATATCGAGGATACCTGCCCTTGAGATATTTGGATTTCAGCCCGAGGGATACAGGCAGTGGTTCTACCTTTTATGCGTGATAGTATTTATATGTATAGTGATAGTTGAGCGCATACGCAGCACCAAGCTTGGCAGATCCCTTGCAGCAGTAAGGGACAATGAGATTGCGGCTCAGTGTCTTGGTGTCAATATCTACAGGACAAAGGTCATTGCATTTACCATAGCGGGTATGCTTTCAGCGCTTGCAGGCGGACTTTATGCCATGCACGGAGGCTTTATCTCTGCTGATAATTTTACCTTTGATATGTCAACTACATATATCATCATCGTAATGCTCGGCGGAGTCAATGATACTTTTGGAGTTCTTGTTGGCTCCATCCTTGTCAATATGCTTCCCGAGTGGCTGAGACCTCTTGCAAGGTATATCAGACTTATGTACGGCATCGGTGTCATATTACTTATGGTATTTATGCCCATGGGACTTGCCGGTTTGGCTAAGCAGACCTTGGCCAGATTTACCGGAAAAAAGAAAGAGAGGGGAAATGGGTAATGGAGCCGATATTAAAGTTAGATAATGTATGCAAACGCTTTGGCGGACTGGTCGCTACTGACCATGTGTCATTTTCAGTGCCTGCAGGAGATATAACCGGACTTATCGGACCTAACGGTGCAGGAAAATCAACACTGATGAATCTGATAAGCGGTATCTATGATGTCGATGAGGGACACATATATTTTGAAGGTGAGGATGTCACCAAGATGCCGGCTTACCAGCGCTCGAGAAAGGGTATAGGCAGGACCTTTCAGACACCTCGTTTCCTGTATCGCTCAAATATACTTGACAACCTGCTCTTAGGCATGGACCTTGGGGAGGACATCAATTATTTTAAGAGCTTCATGGGAGCAAAGAAGGGCAATCTTAAGGAACGCTTGGATGAGCTTATACCGGTGGCCGGCTTCGATATCGACTGGAATAGCGATATCAATGCTATCCCCTATGGACAAAGGAAGCTTCTTGAGATAGTTCGTTCCATGCTGGCTATGCCGAAGATAATGCTGGTCGATGAGCCTGCTGCCGGACTTAACAACAGGGAGATTGAAAATGCCATGGCCCTTCTGGAGCTTGCGGCAAAGAAGTATAACATCGGAGTGCTGCTGATAGAGCATTCCATGGATATGATAATGAATACCTGCTCTAATATAGTGGTGATAAATTTTGGCAAGAAGATATGTGAGGGAGGACCTGAAACGGTCGCCAGCGACCCTCAGGTCATAGAGGCTTACCTCGGAAAGGATTTAGATGCTTAAAATCAGAGATCTGCATTCATATTAT
>DVNS01000092.1 GCA_018714145.1 Candidatus Avilachnospira avistercoris | reverse complement strand
TTCGATTATTATTTGACTAAAGCCCAAGCTATCGTTGCAATCATCTCCCTGAAGTTGTATCATATACCTAACTTTATTTTGCTGAATGGAGGCGCAGTCATGTATCAGAAGGGACGTGCGTGGGCAGAGATAGATACCAGTACACTTATTCATAATATGAATGTCCTTCGGGGCATCGTAGGGGAGCATACAGTCCCCATGCCGGTGCTCAAGGGCAATGCCTACGGGCATGGGGCGTCCGAGATAGGAAGCATACTGAATAGGGAAGGCATAAGGAATTTCTGTGTGGCCTGCCTTAGCGAGGCTATAGAGCTCAGAGAGGCCGGTGTAGAGGGGGACATACTTGTCCTTGGCTATACCTATCCCGACTGCTTTCCTGAGCTTTATAGATATGACCTGACGCAGGCCATCGTGAGCCTTGACTATGCAAAGCAGATGAGCTCCTATGAGCACAGGCTCAAGGGCCATGTGGCCATAGATACCGGTATGCACCGCATAGGGGAGCGCTTTGAGGATAAGGACCGTATCCTTGCCATATGGAGCCTTCCCAATATAGATATCACAGGGGTATTTTCCCATCTTTGCGTAGCCAATGAGCCTGAGCCGGAGTTTAAGGAGTTCAGCATGAGACAGCTCAAGGCCTTTACCGATACGGTGCAGCTGCTCCATGACCATGGCATAAGGGGATTCAAGACTCATATACAGGCCACCCATGGAGTATTCAATCATAGGGATATAGAGTTTGACTTTGCCCGCTTTGGCATCGGACTTTACGGCGGAGAGCGTATGTTCATGAATTATGGGGAGGCGCCCTTGGATCTGCGTCCTGTGCTGAGCCTCCGCTCAAGGATAGAGGTGATAAGGGAGGTCCATAAGGGAGAGGGCATAGGCTATGGCCTCACCTACACGGCGGACCGTGACTGCCGCATAGCAGCCGTATGTATAGGCTATGCGGACGGACTGAAGCGCAGCCTGTCCAATAAGGGCTATTGCCTCATTCATGGGAAAAAGGTGCCCATAAGGGGACGGCTCTGCATGGACCAGCTCATGATAGAGGTCACCGAGGTACCTGAGGCAAAGGCCGGAGATGTCGTGACCTTTATAGGCGCTGATGGAGAGCTTTCCATCATGGCGGAGGATGTGGCAGCCCTTGCCGGCACAAATGCTCACGATATCCTTACCTGCATCGGACCGAGGGTGCCGAGAATATATATTTGAGCTATATACATGGTTGTATCAGCTTTTAATTTCAGACATAGGATATAATTATCCGCACATTTTGCGGATAGAGCCGTTTTACGGCTCTCAGCGTTCCAAAGAACGCTGGTTATATTATTCGCAATCAAAGATTGCTCATAACATGTCACGGGAAGTAAATGCAGCCTGCGGCAGCGCTTCCTTCCCTTGCAGATATAGGATGACAATGAGGGCACATTTTCCGAAAGCTGCTTAGCCGAAAATGAGGCTGGAACGGAAAATGTGCTTTATTATGACCTTGGGAGAACAAAGGTATATACATGGATATCACTGAACAGGATATAAGCTTTCCTATACGGATAAATAAGCTGCTTTCCGCCCTTGGAGTATGCTCAAGGCGGGAGGCCGATCGTCTCATCGAGGAGGATAGGGTCATTATAAATGGCAATGCCGCAGGGCCCGGAGATAAGGTGGAGGAAGGAGACAGCATCTCCATCGATGGAAGAACTGTAGAGCTTAAACGGAAGGTCGCACCGGTGCTCCTTGCCTTCAATAAGCCGAGGGGCATAGTCTGCACCAGCAGTCATAAGGATAGGGCGGAAAACGTCATAGAATATATTGGCTACCCCCGTCACATTTTTCCCGTCGGCAGGCTCGATAAGGACTCTGAGGGCCTTTTGCTGCTTACTGACATGGGCGAGCTGGTGAACCGTATAAATCGGGCGGAAAATCATCATGAAAAGGAATATCAGGTCACCGTGGACCGGGATATCGATGAGAGCTTTATCGAAGAACTGAAGATGGGGGTCATGATAGATGTTCCGGACCGGGGACGGGTCAGGGCGAGCTGCTTAGAGGCAAGGCTTACCGGAAGGCGTAGCTTTGATATCATCCTCACCGAGGGCATGAACCGGCAGATACGAAGGATGTGTGAGGCCCTTGGCAAAAGAGTGCTGAAACTTAGGCGCATTCGCATCATGAATATAAGGCTTGGCTCCCTTAAGACGGGTCAGTATCGCAGCGTAGAGGGGGACGAGCTTGCAAAGCTCCTTAAGGAGCTTTAAGTGAGCTTGGCGGAGATTTTGCGGATAACTGATAAATACTATTACGATAGCTTCTTAAATAATAAACAGAACTTTAATGTTTTAAAAAACTTCTGCCGAAAGGCCTTGCGAAGCAGACAGCCAGAGGCAGAAGTTTTTTAGAGCATCCCATGGCTTTAAATATTAGATGATTTATGATATAATACCGCACGTGGTGCGGATGAGCCGTTTTACGGCTCACACCGTTCGCTGAACGGTGATTATATTATTCGCAATCAAAGATTGCTCATATCACAGCCGGACGAAGTAAATACTCGCTTTGCTCGTGCTTCCTTCGTTTGCGGCTGTGATATAATTTTCAAATATGTTTTATCATCAAGCTTACTGAAAGGAGAACGCCGCAGGCGTTATTTTATTTATGGGACTTTATATACCGGAAAACTATGACCCTAAGATGACCGTGAGGGAGACTCAGGAGGCCATCAAGTTTATCAGAGATACCTTCCAGAAGGAGATAGGAAAGGAGATGAACCTTGAGAGGATATCAGCTCCTCTGTTCGTTGAGAGGCGTTCCGGTCTCAACGACGACCTGAGCGGTGTAGAACGCAAGGTCTCCTTTGACCTTAAGTCGATGCCCGGCGAGGAGATAGAGGTGGTACAGTCCCTTGCAAAGTGGAAGAGACTGGCTCTTAAGAAGTATGGCTTCAAGCCCGGCGAGGGACTTTATACCAACATGAATGCCATCAGGCGTGATGAGGACCTTGACAATCTCCACAGCTGCTATGTGGATCAGTGGGACTGGGAAAAGGTCATCCTCAAGGAGGAGCGTACGGTGGATACGCTGATGGATACGGTCAGGACCATATTCAAGGTCGTAAAGCATATGCAGCATGAGGTATGGTACAAGTATCCCGATGCAGTATATCATCTGCCCAAGGAGATACATTTTGTGGATTCTGAGGAGCTTCGTCAGATGTACCCTGACCTTACTCCCCATGAGCGTGAAAATGAGATATGCAAAAAATACGGTGCAGTATTTCTGATGCGTATAGGTGATAAGCTCGGAGACGGCAAGCCCCATGATGGCAGGGCTCCGGACTACGATGACTGGCAGTTAAACGGCGATATCCTGTTCTGGTTTGAGCCCCTTCATTCAGCCTTTGAGCTCTCCTCCATGGGTATAAGAGTGTCTGAGGAAAGCATGCATGAGCAGCTCAAGAAGGCTGGCTGCCTTGACAGGGAGCAGCTTCCCTATCATAAGGCCATCCTCAATAAGGAGCTTCCCTATACCATCGGCGGCGGCATAGGACAGTCAAGGCTCTGTATGCTGCTCCTTGGCAGAGTACATGTAGGTGAGGTGCAGGCCTCAGTATGGCCCAGAGAGATGAAGGAAGCCTGCCGTTCTCATAATATCTGGCTTCTTTAATATTGTACTGTCAGCCTTCCTTCGGCTGCAGCAGTTTCTTGATGGTGTAGGAGTAGAGCTCCTGACTGCTGGTGGGCCAGTTTGAGCATATCATCCTTGCCTCGTCCTCATCGGGCACCGAGAGGTTTATCGAAAAGAGCACATTTTTGCCTTCCCTTACCTCACAGCGGACGATATATTCGCTGCCCTCCTTATAATAATCAGCAGCCGTGCCCACCTCGTCACGAAGGCGGAACTTATTGGTCTTGATATAAGCGTCCATATCGGAGATGGCAGCTCCGGAGATGTCCTTTCCAAAGAAACCCAAGGTCTCTCTGCCGTCCGAGCTTATCTCATATCTGGTGGAGTTGCCGACCATGCGGCTCTTTATGAGCTTGGATTCGCAGAGATCCGAAAGCACCTGCTGGAGGGTAAAATAGGTCGTATAATCATTGTCCAGAAAGAACTTTGTAAGCTGTGAATTGGTCAGCGGAAAATTGACCTTGTTAAGCATATATAAAACCATCAGCTTATATAATGTCTCGGGCTCCTGTATCATATTCCTTCTCCGTTCTGCCGTCTTGGCTTTCTTTTACATTTATATTTATATTAGCCTATGAGTATTCTCTTGTAAATGAGAAAAAAAGCATTTATAATGTTTTTAGCTTAAGCTTCGATCATGGAGGTATCGGAATGGCTGCAAAAAAGGAACGCTATATGGCCTATGTAGGCTCATATTCATATACAGGCAAGGCTAAGGGCATCACCTGCTACGACGTGGACGTTGAGGAGGGCAAGTTTACCTATCGTACCGAGGTGGAGGTGGACAACTCCTCCTATCTCATATGCTCCCATAAGCTGCCGGTGCTCTATTCTATCGCAGACGAGGGCGTGGTGAGCTTTCGAGTGCTCCCCAACGGCACTCTCTCAAGGATGAACAGCCATAAGATAAATGGCATGAGGGGCTGCCATCTGAGCATCAGCAAGGATGACAGGCATCTTTGTGTTTCCGGCTTCCATGACGGCAAGGCTACCATCATGAATGTGGAACCGGACGGCAGTGTAGGCGATATCAAGTACCAGTGGTACAATACCGGCTATGGCTCAGTGGCAGACAGGACCTACAGGCCCCATGTTACCTGCACCAGATTTACCCCTGCAGGAGATTATGTATTTTCAGCCGATTCAGGCATAGATCAGGTCAAGATATTCAAGTATGATTCCCATGACGAGAGCCTTCGTCAGGTGGATGCCCTAAGGCTGGAGAGGGGCTCCTCACCGAGGTTCTTCCGCTTCAGTGCCGACGGACGCTTCATGTATCTGATATACGAGGTCAAGAATGCCATCGATGTGTATTCTTTCGAGGACGGGAGCCATGCGCCCCGCCTTGAGCGCATCCAGACCATCAGCACCACTGAGCATAAGGATCAGAGCGAGCTGACGGCGGCCTGCGCCATAAGGCTGTCCACACCGGACCAGACCCATGTATTCGTGTCCAATGCCGGTGAGAATACGGTGACCATGTTCGAAAGAGATGCGGACACAGGTATCCTTAAGTTCATGACCTCTCTGCCCATAAGCGGAGATTATCCGAAGGATATAAGCTTCTTCCCTGACGGCAGGCATCTTGCAGTAGCCAATCATCAGAGCAATGAGCTTTCCTTCTTCAAGATAGACTATGAGAAGGGCCTTCTCATCATGAACCAGCGCAATATAGACGTAAATCAGCCTAACTGCATCCGCTTCGTAAAGCTGCCGGGCTGAGTAAGGCAGGTAGTTTGAGCAACGGACAGGACCGGACTTTATACGATTCATCCAACAGTTAAGAAAATCAGTTAAAGATAACAGGTAAGGATATCAGTTAAGGATATCAAAGCTTCTGAGGGAGACCTCGGGAGCTTTTTTTGATTTTTGTGGCATTTTTATAAAAACTATGCTAAAATAATTGCGTACGCAACAATTTCGAGCGCAACTATTCAAACGCAATGATTGCTCGCACAGCAAATATGATACTTATATATTTATTCACAGGAGGGGAATATGAAGCAGCAGCATCTGATGCGCAATATCAATACGATATCAAGATGTGCCGCCTTGTACCGGGAGGAGCATCTTAAGGAGCTGGGGCTGAGCGGCTGGCAGGCTCCGTATATCCCGGAGATAATCAGGGAGCCGGGGATAACTCAGGACGGACTTTCACAAAAGCTCCATGTCAACAGGAGCAATGTGACAAGGCAGCTTACGATGCTTGAGGACAATGGTTTTATAAGCCGGGTTCGCAGTGAGAGCGACAGACGCCAGATAAGGGTATATCCGACAAAAAAGGCGGAGGAGGCTTATCCCCGTATCAGGGAGGTATTTAAGGAGTGGCGAGAGCTGCTCTTTGATGGGCTCGGGGAGGCAGAGCGGGATATGCTGGAGGACGTGCTTGAACGTCTGGCAGCGAGAGCGGAGGAGCTCAGATGAGGACCTTATTTACATATATCAGACCGAAGGCCGGTATCATGGCCTTTGAGATGAGCATAAAGCTTATAGGCACGCTGATAGAGCTCCTGCTTCCATGGATGCTCTCGGTCATCCTTGATGACTTGGTGCCGGTAAGGGACATAAGAGGCATAGTCTGCTGGGGACTTATGATGATAGTATGCGCCCTGCTGGCTTATGTCACCAATGTGGCGGCCAACCGCATCTCCTGCGGCACCTCCAGAGACATCACGGAACGCATAAGGCGAGACCTGTTTAAAAAGGTGACGGAGCTTTCAGTGGCCCAGACCGAAGAACTTACCATACCCTCCCTTATTTCGAGGCTCACCAGCGATACCTACAATGTCCATCAGATGGTGGACAGGATGCAGAGACTTGGAGTGCGGGCACCGATACTGCTCATAGGGGGCATAGCCCTCACCTTTTCCATGGAGCCGGTGCTTACCTTAGTGCTGCTCTTTATACTGCCGCTTCTGGGGCTTCTGGTATTTTTCGTATCGAGAAACGGCATCAGGCTCTATACGAGGACTCAGGAGGCCTTGGATATGATGGTGCGCCGTACTCAGGAGAGCATAGGCGGCATCAGGGTCATAAAGGCCTTGTCCAAGGGGGACTATGAGGAGGAGCGCTTCGATGCGGCCAATATCGAGGTGGTGGACAGGGACAGGAAGGCCTCCATGCTCATGAATATCACAAATCCGATGATGAACCTTATGCTTAATTCAGGACTTACGCTGGTAGTGGTCATAGGTGCATACAGGGTCAATGCCGGCGTCACAAAGCCCGGCACCATCATCGCCTTCCTGAGCTATTTTACCATCATCCTCAATGCCCTCATGATGGTATCGAGGCTCTTTGTGATGTATTCAAAGGGAGCCGCAGGCGCAAAACGTATAGAGGAGGTGCTTACGGCGCCGGAGGGCATGAAGCTCTGGGATGAGCAGGAGCTGGGCTCGGCTCGGTATTCTCAAAAATCCTCTAAGGATATAACTTATGAAAATGCGCCCGCTGAAGGCCTTTCATCAAGTGGAGCTTCAATGTCGGACATTCCGGAAAATGATACCCTCTTATCAATATATGACTTTCAGAGAGAGCCCGCTCAAATTTCGGACATTTCGGAAAATGATACTACTTTGAAGACAGCTTCAAGGTCGTATTTCATGGGAGATATATCGGCGCAAGAGCTACCGGAGATAAGCTTCAGCCATGTGACATTTTCATATAGTAAGGTGGAGGATGACATAAGCGACATCAGCTTTTCTCTTAAGAAGGGAGAGACTCTCGGCATCATCGGTCCCACGGGAAGCGGAAAGAGCACGATACTTAATCTCTTGCTTCGCTTCTATGACCCTGAGAGAGGTAGTATCTGCATAAAAGGCAGGGACATACGCACCATACCGGAGCAGGAGCTCCACAGTATGTTCGGCGTGGTATTTCAAAATGACTTCCTATATTCTGATACCATAGGGGACAATATCAGCTTCGGCCGGGATATCTCAGAGGAGGCCATAGGCAGGGCCGTGGACATGGCTCAGGCAGACTTCGTATATGATAAGAGCTCAGGACTTTCAGAGCTCCTTTCTCCGGGCGGCACGAACCTGAGCGGAGGACAGAAGCAGAGGGTGCTCTTATCGAGGGCATTTGCAGGGGAGCCGGAGATACTGCTCCTTGACGACAGCTCCAGCGCCCTTGATTATAAGACCGACGCCCTTCTGAGACGAGCCATAGGCGGAGGCTTTAAGGATAAGACCAAGATAATAGTGGCCCAGAGGGTCAGCTCCATCAAAAATGCAGACCATATCCTTGTGCTCGAAGGGGGTAGGGAGATTGGCTATGGCACCCATGAGGAGCTGATGGAGACTTGTGAGAGCTATAGAGAGATAGCCCATATACAGATGGAGGAGGTGGAGTGATGCCGAGACAGATGATAGGCGCAGGGGGCCACGGGCCCAACAGCACGGCCTTCGAACGTCCCCGCTCATCGGCTTCAGTGCTGAAGCGGCTTTGGACCTACCTTTACCGCTATAAATGGCTCCTGTTTTCAGCCATGGGACTGAGCCTTGCGAGCAATGTGCTGGCCCTTTACGGACCCAAGCTTTCCGGCAATGCCATCGATGCCATACGCCCGGGAGCCGGTGCCGTAGATTTTGATACGGTATTTTACTACGCGGGGCTGATGATAGTTTTTTATATCATATCCTCGGCCCTTAGCTATGTGCTGGCCTCCATCATGGTGCACCTTGCGAGAAATGTGGTCTACAGCCTCAGGAAGGACGTCTATGAGAGGCTGATGGGACTGCCGGTGAGCTTTTATGACAGCCATCAGGCAGGAGATATCATCAGTGTGCTTTCCTATGACATAGATACGGTGAGCGCTTCCCTGTCCAATGATCTGGTCCAGATGCTGGGCAGCGTCATAACCGTGGCAGGCTCATTTTTCATGATGCTGAGCATATCGCCGAGGCTGATACTGGTATTCCTTGTGACCATACCCGCATCGATACTATTTACCAGATACCGTTCGAAAAAGGTCAGACCCCTCTACAAGAAGCGCTCCGAGGAGCTGGGAAGGCTGAACGGCTTTGCCGAGGAGATGACCGGAGGCCTCAGGACCATCAAGGCCTACGGCAGGAAGGAGTATTTCCGCGGGCTTTTTGAGGGCTATAATATAAATGCCTGCAGGGCCAACTACGAGGCCGATGCCTTTGCAAGCTCCACCGGCCCTACGGTCAATTTTATCAACAATGTCTCCCTTGCCCTTGTGAGCTTCTTCGGAGCCATGCTCTACATGGGCGGAAGCATCAGCCTTGGCAATGTCTCCTCCTTCGTGCTTTATTCGAGGAAGTTTTCTGGTCCTATCAATGAGTTCAGCAATATCATCAGCGAGCTCCAGTCGGCACTGGCTGCAGCAGAGCGGGTATTCCGGCTCCTTGATGAGCCCCTTGAGGCGGCGGATAAGGAAGGTGCCGGGGAGCTTGAGGACGTAGCAGGGGAGATAGAGCTTCGGGATGTGCACTTTGGCTATGAGGCGGGCAGCCATGAGGTGCTTAAGGGCTTTTCCCTTGACGTGAAGCCCGGGCAGGTGGCGGCCATAGTCGGTCCCACGGGAGCAGGCAAGACCACGGTCATAAATCTGCTCATGCGCTTTTACGACCCCCAGAGCGGAAGCATACGCATAGACGGAAGGGAGATAGGAGAACTGAAGCGTCAGGACCTCCGCAGGGCTTGGTCCATGGTGCTTCAGGACACTTGGCTCTTTACCGGTACGGTATATGAAAACTTGGCCTACGGCAAGGAGGGCGTGGGCCTTGAGGAGGTGCGCAGGGCAGCCAAGGCCGCCCATATAGACGGATTTATCAATTCCCTGCCAAATGGCTATGATACAGTGCTCAGGGACGGAGGCAGCGGTATATCCAAGGGACAGCGCCAGCTCCTTACCATCGCAAGGGCCATGCTGCTGGATGCTCCTATGCTCATCCTCGACGAGGCCACCTCCAATGTAGACACCCGTACCGAGCAGCGCATACAGGCAGCCATGCTTAAGCTAATGGAGGGACGGACCTGCATAGTCATAGCTCACAGGCTCTCCACCATTAGAAATGCAGACATCATAGCGGTGCTTCGGGACGGCCGCATTGCAGAGCAGGGCACCCATGATGAGCTCATAAGGAAGGGCGGCTATTACTGCGAGCTCTACAAGGCCCAGTTCGATACCGCCGGAGCCTAAAGCCAAGGCCTAAGCCATAGCCTAAAGCTAAAGCCTAAGCCAAAGCCCAAAGCCAAAGCCAAAGCCCAAAGCTAAAGTCTAAAGCCAAGGCCTAAGCCTAAAGCCTAAAGCTTAAGCTTGAGACCTGAGCGAGGGCTGCCTGCTGAAGAAAGCAGGGGCCTCTCTGAATAAGGGCAGCCGAAGCCTTGGCAGATGTCAGGCAGCCCGTAAGATAAGACCTGAACGGCTGTGACTTCAGATAAGATAAGACTAAACGGCTGTGACTTCAGGCCGGCACCGGCGTCTAAGAGATTTAGAACTATTGTTTCAGAAAATCGATAAAAAGCCTTGACTTTTGGTAAAACTATGGTATTATTAAATAGTAATCATTATTATTTAATAAAAATAAAGAACGGAGTGCTTTATGAGGAAGCTTAAGTATTCGCACCAGCGAGAAGCTATCAAGTCCTTCCTCACAGAGAACCTGCACCCCACGGCAGACGAGGTCTATGTGGGAGTGAGAGAAAGCTTTCCGAATGTCAGCCTTGGCACCGTCTACCGAAATCTCAATCAGCTTTCGGAAAACGGAGAGATACAAAAGCTAACATTTCCCGAAGGGCCGGATCGTTTTGATTACAACACGGCGCCACACTATCATTTTATCTGCAGAAGCTGCGGAAGGGTCTACGATCTTAAATTCCGGGATGTTAAGCTTGAGCCGGATGACACAGCGGAAGCTTTGCCGGGTCGTGTGGAGGACTACTCGATAATCTGCTATGGCACCTGCAGCGGATGTATCGAAAAGGAAGAAAAGAAAGGTGCCTGAGTCGATAAGGCAGTTATGCTGCAAGTTAGCATTTAACATCAATATTTTTTAAATAACGAAGGAGAAGAAAGACATGAAAACTTGGGTTTGCACAGTTTGCGGTTATGTTCATAAGGGAGATACACCTCCCGCAGAGTGTCCTGTTTGCCACGTTCCTGCTGAGAAGTTCAGACTTCAGGAGGAGGATGCAGGCTGGGCTGCAGAGCACGTAGTAGGAGTAGCTAAGGGAGCTCCCGACGATATCATCGAGGGACTTCGCGCTAACTTCGAGGGCGAGTGCTCAGAGGTAGGTATGTATCTTGCCATGGCAAGGGTAGCTCACAGAGAGGGATATCCTGAGATAGGCGAGTATTGGAGAAGGGCAGCCCTTGAGGAGGCTGAGCACGCAGCTAAGTTTGCTGAGCTCCTTGGAGAGGTGCTTACGGATTCCACAAAGAAGAACCTTGAGATGAGAGTTGATGCTGAGAGAGGCGCTACTCAGGGCAAGTTCGACCTTGCAAAGAGGGCTAAGGAGCTCAACCTTGATGCTATACATGACACCGTTCACGAGATGGCAAGAGATGAGGCCCGCCATGGTAAGGCATTTGAGGGACTTCTTAAGAGGTATTTCAACTAATTGACCATATCAGATACCGTCTCCCGGAGGCGGTATCTGTGTATAAAGATATGAAAAGCTTAAGTGAGCCGGCGGGATAAAGCGGTGTACCAGACCTGCCGCAGGCTCAATGAAAACAGCCGGATATAGGAGCTTAGGGCTCCAAGGCTTATCAAAGGAGGAGGTTACGATGGCTAATAAATACGCTGGAACAAAGACAGAGAAGAACCTGATGGACGCATTTGCAGGCGAGTCACAGGCACGCAACAAATACACCTTCTACGCATCAAAGGCTAAGAAGGCAGGCTATGAGCAGATGGCTGCCCTTTACCTTGAGACCGCTGCCAATGAGAAGGAGCATGCTGAGCTCTGGTACAAGGAGCTCCACGACATCTCAGACCCTGCTGAGAACTTAAAGGATGCAGCATCAGGCGAGAACTACGAGTGGACAGATATGTATGCCCGCATGGCAAGAGAGGCTGAGGAAGAGGGCTTCGAGGAGCTTGCTGCCAAGTTCAGGATGGTAGCTGAGGTAGAGGCTCACCATGAGAAGAGATATCTTGAGCTCCTTAAGAAGTACACCGAGGGAACTACCTTCAAGTCAGACGTTCCCATCCTCTGGAAGTGCCGCAACTGCGGATATGTTTACGAGGGCACAGAGGCTCCCGAACTCTGCCCTTGCTGCGCACATCCTAAGGCATACTTTGAGAGGCTCTGCGAGAATTATTGATATAGGCTCTACCTATTCGATGGTCGTAAAGCTAAGTAAACGTGCGAAGTTAAAATCATATATCTCAACCAAGGACGAGCTGCTGCCGGTATCAGGCGGCAGCTTGTTTTTGAGATTCTTATTTTGTGACCGCATATTTTCACAAAAAAGCGTAAAAATGTTTATAGAACTTTTATTTTAGCAAACTTGCAAAGTTTTCCTCCATAGGGTATTATTTATAAGGCTTACTATCCGGCTAAGGAGGCCGAAAATGAGTGAAGATAAGATGAACCAAGGCGAGGAGCTTAAGGAACGGGATAAAAAAAGTAAACTTAAAAGCGAGATAATAAGCTGGATACAGATAATCGTAGCAGCATTTATCCTTGCCTTTTTTTTAAACAATTTCATAATAGCAAATTCCACCATACCCACCGGCTCCATGAAGGATACCATCATGGAGGGCGACAGGGTCATGGGCTTAAGACTTGCCTATACCTTCGGAGAGCCTGAGAGAGGCGACATAGCCATCTTTGAGTTCGGCTGGATATGCAATAGATGCAAGACCGCCATGGGCGAGGGTGAGGCCCCTGAGACCTGCCCCTACTGCGGACAGGAAATAACGAGGCCCGATACCCTTTACTATGTCAAGAGAGTCATCGGCATGCCCGGGGACAAGATAGAGATACGGAAGGCGGATGCAAGCGAGTATGTGAAGGCCTCGGAGATAAGCGAGGCGCCGGTGGGGAGCTTCGAGGACATCTCGCCGGATACGGTGCTGGTGACTGCCGATGTCTATGTCAATGGAGAAAAGCTCGAGGAGCCCTATCTCAATGAGCCAATGCTCTATACCGGAGATATGGATTTTGAGGTGCCCGAGGACTGCTACTTCATGATGGGAGACAATCGCAATAATTCCGAGGATGCCCGCTTCTGGCAGGACCCCTACATCTCAAAGGATCAGATGACGGCTAAGGTATACTTCCGCTACTGGCCGGGGATAAAATGGCTGGATGACTAATGTGATAAATTTTAAGGAGATATCTATATAAATGAAGATGACAGCTTTCAGAAAACATATGAAAAAGGAAATGATACTGCTTTTGGCAGCGGCGGCTCTTATGCTCAGCGCCTGCGGCGGAAGCAGTGAGGGAGATACTGAGGAGACCACCGCTGCGTCAGCTCAGCAGGCGGACGCAGGCAGCATGGACCCTGCTTATGCAGCCATGGCAGGAGAGATAGCAGCCGTGGACCCCAAGAGGCCTGACAGCCTTGGCGAGATAAGCCTCGGCGAGTATAAGGGCATAGACATAGAGGCCGAGGAGGCCGCTCAGGTGACCAATGACGAGGCCATCGCATTTATAGAGACCAATATACTGCCTTATTATCTTGAAGAGACCGGAGAGCCCGCAGCAGAGGGCGATACGGTGACCATAGATTTTGCAGGTACCATGGACGGTGTGGCCTTTGACGGCGGCACTGCCGAGGGACAGACCTTCGTCCTTGGCATGGGCGGCTACATAGACGGCTTTGAGGACGGTATCGTTGGCATGAAGGCCGGTGAGACCAAGGACGTGGACGTTACCTTCCCTGAGGACTATGGCAATGCGGAGCTTGCAGGAAGGCCTGCCACCTTTGCCATCACTGTAAGCAGCGTTCAGAACCAGAGGGAGCTGGATGACGAGCTGGCTCAGGAGCTCAATTCCGAGTGTAGCACCAAGGAGGAGTACATCAGCTTCGTAAGGGATGTCCTTCAGGAGGAGGCAGACAACAATGCCGAGTATGCCCTCTATGATAATGCGGTACAGGCGGTCATCGCCGGCTGCAGCGAGCTTTCTCCCAGCGAGGAGGCCATAGACTGGAGGATGGACGAGACCATAAAGTCCGATGACCTGATGCTTCAGAGCACCTATGGCATAGGCCTTGCGGATTATCTGTCCATGTACGGCGTGACACTTGATGACTACAGGGATTCCATCAGGGAAAACTGTACCGAGCAGGTCAGGCAGTACCTTGTGACCGAGGCCATCTGCGATGCTGAGGGCTTTGAGGCCGGAGAAGCAGAGCTTGAGGAGTGGGCAGCCCAGAACGGCGTGGACATGGAGACCGTCAATGCAACCTATGACGAGGAGGAAGCTGCCATCAGGTGCAGGGCCTACCTTGCAGCAAAGTTCATAGCCGACAATGGCAATGTGACCTATGTAAGTGCAGAGGAGACTGAGGCTGCGATGCCTTGAGGAGATAAAGATGGTTATCACACAGACTCCGTTTCGGATGTCTTTTTTCGGAGGAGGGACGGACTTCCCTGATTATTTTAAGAAATACGGCGGAGCCGTGCTCAGCACGACCTTCGACAAATACTGCTATGTCAGTGTCCGGCATCTTCCGAGATTTTTCGACTATAGAAATGAGATAATATATTCTAAGATAGAGAGGGTAGGGCATACGGCGGACATCGTGCATCCTGCTGTACGCAATGCCATGCAGCTTCTTGATATGCACGAGCTCAGGCTGACTTATGATGCGGACCTTCCGGCCAGGTCGGGCCTTGGCACCTCCAGCTCCTTTGCGGTGGGTATGCTCAATGCCTTCTATGCCCTAAAGGGCAAATATGCTTCAAAAAAGAAGCTGGCTGATGATGCCATTTACCTTGAGAGGACATTATGCGCTGAGACCGGAGGCATACAGGACCAGATCGCAGCGGCCTACGGCGGGCTTAATCGTATAGATTTTGATGCAGGAGGCTATAGGGTTCGGCCTGTGATCATATCTCCTGAGCGTAAGAGGGAACTTAACGACAGCCTTGCCCTGTTCTTTACGGGATTTTCAAGGTTTTCATCGGATATCCAGAAGGGCACGAAGAAGGCCCTTTCAGAAAAGACAGCAGAGCTTAAGGAGATGAAGGCCCTTGTGGATGAGGCCGAGGACATACTTACGGACAAGCATAGGGAGCTATCCGAATTCGGGCGGCTTCTGCATCATACCTGGGAGCTTAAGCGGGGAATACAGCACGGCATCAGCACCGACAGCATAGATGAGATGTATGAAAAGGCTCTCTCGGCGGGCGCCATAGGGGGAAAGCTCCTTGGGGCCGGAGGAGGAGGCTTTCTGCTTTTTTATGTGGAAAAGGACAAGAAAGAGCATCTCATGGAGGCCATGAAGGATATGCTCTACATACCCTTTGAGTTTGAAACTGCAGGAAGCTCCATAATACACTATAGCCCTGAAAGCTATGAGCCTTAAGCTGAGGTATAGATAGTTTGTTTTTGATAAACGGAAAGGAATGGACATGAAGATAGCTATTGGCAATGACCATGCGGCCACGGATATGAAAAATGAGATCATGCAGCATTTGAAGGACAGGGGCTGTGAGGTCATCAATATGGGTACTGACGGATATGACAGCGTGGACTATCCGGACTATGCCCGGAAGGTCTGCGACGCGGTCAACGCCGGCGAGGCTGACCTCGGCGTAGCGATATGCGGCACAGGAGTGGGCATATCCATTGCCTGCAATAAGATAGATGGCATAAGGGCCTGCTGCTGCTCAGAGCCCTTCTCTGCAAAGCTCAGCCGCCAGCACAACGATACCAACGTGCTCTGCTTCGGCGCAAGGGTCGTAGGGCCTGAGCTTGCGAAGATGATTGTGGACGAGTGGCTCGATGCCGAGTTTATGGGCGGAAGGCACCAGCTTCGTGTAGATAAGATAATGGCACTTCAGTAAAAAGCTCCGGAAGGGATCATTTTCAGGAGCGCCGGGGGCCGCCATATCCTTTACGGATAGGGGATCCCGCTGCGGAAAAAGATCCGCACATGGGAGTATGAGGGATTTATGGGAAATAGATGTGCGCTGTTTTTTGATGTGGACGGCACTATCATGGGTAAGCAGGGCTTCGTGCCGGAGAGTACGGTGGAAGCCTTAAAGCAGGCCCGCAGGAACGGACATTATGTCTTTATCAATTCCGGACGGGTGATCCCGCTTGCAAGATACATCGAGAGATATGTGGAATGCGACGGCCTCTTATGCGGCTGCGGTACGGATCTCTACATAGGAGATAAAAATATCTATAGCTTTGAGCTTTCAAAGGAGCTCCTTCGAGCGGTTCAGGATGAATGCGAAAAGGACAGAGGAGATCTGGTATTGGAGGGTCCCCTAGGCTGTGCCTTCGCTCCATGGCTTCGAATAAAGGAAGATTTCTGGATGGTGGACTTCGTCAAGAGTCAGGGAGCCCTTTGGGATAAGGATTTTTATGACGAGTCCTACAGAGCCAACAAATTCTGTATGCAGTACGATGAAAAAACGGATGTCAGCTCATTCAGGGCCTTTGTCAAAGAGCCTTTTGATGTCATAAAACGCAGCGGCAGTTTTTACGAATGTGTGCCAAAGGGCCATGGCAAGGCCTTTGCTATAAAGAAAGTCATGGAAGTCCTTGATATTCCGATGGATCGGGTATATATGTTCGGGGACAGCACCAACGACCTCGATGCCATAAGATTCGTCGATCATGCGGTCATCATGGGCCGGCACGATGCGGAGCTTGAGCCCTACTCAGAGTTCATAACCAGGGACCTGGAGGACGACGGCATCGAATATGCCCTCAAGTATTATGAGCTGATATAGCTGACAGCCATATTTCCCGTGTTTTGAAGCTTATTCCTTCTCAGACCTTGAGGCAAAGGCTGTGAAACTGCAGCGGGAAAAGACATCAGGCGGCATACTTCGAGGGATAAGGCTTTTGCAAAAAGCTTTTAGCTTTTATATAGATGCAGTCTTTCCAAAGAAGCCGGATGAGGACTGCAGGCATAATAAGTATTACAAAGTAGAAGAAAAGGAGTAAGTATGAAAAAGTTTATTGAGGAATTTAAGAGTTTTGCGCTTCGGGGAAATGTCATCGACATGGCAGTCGGTGTCATCATAGGCGGTGCCTTCACCAGTATAGTAACGGCAGTAACGGATAATCTCATAAACCCCATCCTTAATTTCCTTACAGGTGCAGCAAACTATGGCCTTGCAGATGTAGCAGGCTTCGGAAGCAACCTGGTATCATCACTGGCCAATTTCTTTATCATGGCATTTGTACTCTTCTGCATCATGAAGGGCTTCAATGCAGCTGTTAATATTGGAAAGAAAAAGCTCATTGAGGAAGAAGAGGCGGCTCCCACCACTAAGATCTGCCCTTACTGCAAGTCTGTCATCCCCATAGACGCTACCCGCTGCCCTAATTGTACCTCGGAGCTTCCTGAGAAGAAGGAAGAGGCTGCAGCAGAGGCATAAGACTTTACCCCTTTGATTATATACTGAATCAGGCCTCAAAGATATATAAAACTTCTGCCTGATACCCTGATCTTTAGGGTGGGAAGGCAGAAGTTTTTTGGTTTATAAAGTAAAAACAGGCTTTGCTGCCCATACTGTTCACAACACTTATGAATAGTGCCTATACGATCATTCAACAAGCTTACCCATATCCCGGACGATCAAAGCAAAGCTCACAGTCTCGCATTTTCTTTGCCTGAGAGCGTGATATCATCTTTTTGCATCAGCCCATCTTACCTATCCGGTCCAGCTCCTCATAGATAACTGTATGGAGCTTATGCTTTCCTCTGCTGTCAAGCCTCCTGTAGTTTGAAAGGAGCTCCAGCTCATCGCTGCTCAGCTCATGGACGGCAGCTTCGGCGCAGACCGTATCTCCGGTACAAAGATAATCCAGGGGCACATTCAGGAACTCGGATATACGGGAAATATACTTTGATGAAGGAAAGCTGCCCTCTTTTTTCCAGGCAGTAACGCTGCTGTCCGCCACACCGATGAACTTGGCAAGGTCTGTGGCCTTCTGTCCATTCTTATCAAGCAGAAAAAAAATTCGTTCGTTAAGATTCATATCGATTCAATAAATTGAAAAATAAACATTGACTTTTAGGAAAAACTAAAATATAATAGCGATAACCTAATTAAGTATATCACATAGCCGCAGAAAAGTAAAACATACTGAGGAGATATATGACTGATATTTATGAGGACCGCCTCAGGTCTGACATAGAAAAACTTGATTTCGTCCTGTCGGCCCTGCTTTTCCCCATCAGGGACAGAGATCTAAATGCCATAAGCTCAGGCGTACTCATAGCCATTGACTTACTTGAGAGGCTTAAGGCTGATGCGGATCTCTCCTAAGGATGAATCGTTATATTCGGAATGCGAGTCTTTTTTCGAACATTTTTTTTCCAAGGGCAGTCCGGCGGAGTTTACATATCGATATGGAACGGCAATGCAAAGGTGATGCAAATGGCATTATAGAGACAGCACCAATCTTTTTTCCACAACTTCCCACAAATGCCTTGACTTAATCTAAGTTTTACGATAAAATGATTAAGCTTCAAGGCGACGTAGCCAAGTGGTAAGGCGTGGGTCTGCAACACCCTGATCACCGGTTCAAATCCGGTCGTCGCCTCTTAAGAGGACTGGTAAGACCGGTCCTTTTTTTGTGCTTTCTATACGGCTTTACTTCAGACTTTTACGATATATGGCTTAGCCCACAGGGCAGTTTTTCCTATCATCGATATTATAAAAAAGATTTGTAGGATTTCACTAATTTAGTCCGTTAAAACGCTAAAGGATTTTGTGAAATATTCCATCTTTCCAAGGCTCTGCATTTGCAGTATAATGAACGAGTTTTTTTAAAAAAGGTAGCTTTGCTGCTGAAGATAAAGACATACCTTTATGGATAGTTCCGGAGAAAGATGCTGTAAAATGCTTAGCTTTACGCCAAAAAAGTCCATAAGTTATACCTTAAAAGGGGAGTTTTAAGCCGCTTGGCTTAAAGCCCCCTTTTTTACTTGAAGCTCCTTGTCAAACGACTGGGAGAAAAGATGTGTGAAAACACTTTTTCATTCAGGCATTTGACAAGAAAAGGAGAGCTCGGGACTTAGCCAGATGTATAAGCAGGAAGGACGACAGCAGCCTGTGTCATCCGCCATCCGGCGTTTGAAATATAAAAATATTAAGAGAAGGAGGAATTGCTATGTGTACTGTATTTGCGTATTTTGGAACTGACATCGACCGTAAACGTGTGGAGGATAGTATACACAATACTATTTCCCGCGGTCCCGACGACTACAGGATACGGGAGATAAAGGGCAAGGGCTTTATCGCATTCCAGCGCCTTGCCATCATGGACCTCAGCTCTGACGGTATGCAGCCCTTTGAGCAGGATGGAAACATCGCAGTATGCAACGGTGAGATATACGGCTTCCGCCGTATCAAGGATGAGCTTATAAAGAAAGGATACAGCTTTCACAGCAATTCCGACTGTGAGATACTGCTGCCCCTTTATAAGGAATACGGAAGCAGGATGTTTGAGATGCTGGACGCCGAGTATGCCCTCGTCATCTACGACAAGGACTCAGAAAGCTTCGTGGCTGCAAGGGACCCCATCGGCATCAGACCCCTTTACTATGGCTATGGCAGGGAGGGAGGCATATGCTTTGCCTCAGAGCCCAAGGACCTTGTGGGCCTTTGCGACAGGATAATGCCGTTTCCGCCGGGGCATTATTATATGGATGGTGAATTTAAGCCCTATACTGATATCACTAAGACTCATACCGAGCTTCGCAGTGACGATGAGGCCATTATCCTGAAAAATATCCGTGAAAAGCTGATAGCCGGAGTGGAAAAGAGGCTGGATGCGGATGCTCCCCTTGGCTTCCTGCTTTCCGGAGGACTGGACAGCTCCCTTGTATGCTCCATAGCCTCAAGGTTACTTAAAAAGAAGATAAGGACCTTTTCCATAGGCATGACCACGGACGCCATAGATCTTAAGTATGCTAAGGAGGTGGCGGACTACCTTGGGACCGAGCATCATGTTATCTACATGGATGAACAGGACATAAGAAAGACTTTAAGGGAGCTTATCTGGGTGCTGGGCACCTACGATATCACTACCATAAGGGCCAGCATGGGCATGTATCTGATGTGCCGGGCTATACATGAGACCACGGATGTAAGAGTGCTGCTCACCGGCGAGATCTCGGATGAGCTCTTCGGCTATAAATATACAGACTTTGCACCGAGCGCCGAGGCCTTTCAGAGGGAGAGTGAGAAGCGCGTACGTGAGCTCCATGCCTATGACGTGCTGAGGGCGGACCGCTGTATAGCCTCAAACAGCATCGAGGCAAGGGTACCCTTTGGGGATCTGGATTTCGTCAGATATGTCATGTCCATAGACCCTGAGTATAAGCTCAATACCCATAACATGGGCAAATATCTCCTTCGCAGGGCCTTTGAAGGAGACTGGCTTCCCGAGGACATACTCTGGCGCGAGAAGGCTGCATTTTCAGATGCAGTCGGCCACAGCCTGGCTGATGACCTTAAGGCCATGGCTGAGGAGCGCTATCCCGGAGATGATTGGAAAGAACTTTGCAAAAAATACACCTATGCTCCGCCTTTTACCAAGGAATCTCTTATGTACAGGGAGATATTTGAGGAGTTCTATCCCGGTCAGGATGAGATGATACCCGGATATTGGATGCCTAATAAGGAATGGAAGGGCTGTGACGTGGACGATCCTTCTGCAAGGGTGCTTTCAAACTACGGAAAGAGTGGAGAATAAATATGGCTAAATATATATTTGTGACCGGAGGCGTGGTATCCGGACTTGGAAAGGGCATAACTGCAGCCTCCCTCGGACGTCTCCTTAAGGCCCGGGGCTTCAAAGTGGCTGCCCAGAAGCTGGATCCCTATATCAATGTGGATCCGGGAACTATGAGTCCCCTGCAGCATGGAGAGGTCTTTGTCACTGAGGACGGTGCGGAGACGGATCTTGACCTGGGACACTATGAGCGATTTATCGATGAGGACCTGAACCGTTTTTCAAACCTTACCACCGGCAGAGTCTATCAAAATGTCATAGAAAAGGAGCGCCGCGGCGAATATCTCGGCAAGACCATACAGGTCATACCCCATATCACAGATGAGATAAAGGGCTTTATCTATGGCCTTCAGGAAAAGACAGGAGCGGATATCGTGATCACCGAGATAGGCGGTACTGTGGGAGACATAGAATCTCAGCCCTTCCTTGAGGCCATAAGGCAGGTGGGACAAGAGGTAGGCATGGAAAACAGGCTTTATATCCATGTGACCCTTATACCCTGGCTTGAGGCATCTGGGGAGCATAAATCAAAGCCTACACAGCATTCGGTGAGGGAGCTGCGTTCCTACGGCATAAGTCCTGATATTATAGTTTTAAGGAGCGACAGACCTGTGGAGCAGGAGGTGCTGGATAAGACAGCTCTTTTCTGCAATGTGGAACGGGACTGTGTCATAGAAAATATCACACTCCCCTCTATTTATGAGGCTCCGCTCAGACTTGAGGCTGAGGGGCTTGCAAGGGCGGCCCTGAGGAAGCTCTCCCTTGATGCTGACCTTGAGCCTGAGCTTTCCGACTGGGAGGAGCTTTCAGAGCATATCAGACATCCTAAGGAAAGTCTGAACATCGCCCTCGTAGGGAAATATACCTCCCTTCAGGACGCCTACCTTTCCGTCAATGAGGCCTTAAAGCATGGCGGCTGGAAAAATGAATGTGAGATAAAGCTGAATTTTGTTGACAGCGATGCCATTATGGTGGACAATGTCAGTCAGATGCTTTCCGGAGCAGACGGCATAGTAGTGCCGGGGGGCTTCGGAGTCAGGGGCACTGAGGGCATGATGATAGCTGCCGGCTATGCAAGGGAGCAGGGCATACCCTATCTTGGGCTCTGCCTTGGAATGCAGATAGCTGTCATAGCCTTTGCGAGGGATGTCCTGGGCTATAAGGATGCCAATTCCTCGGAGCTCTGCCCTGAGACCGCACATCCGGTTATAGACCTTATGCCTGAACAGAAGGGCATAGATAAGAAGGGCGGCACCATGAGACTTGGGGCATGGCCCTGTGTGCTTAAGAAGGGCAGCAGGCTGTATGGCATTTATGCAAATGACTTCGGTTCTGAGATAAGGGACACCTCAGGAGGTCTTGAAAATGACGGAGCCTGTAGAGCAGCTGAGACCTGTTTAAGTGAAGCAGCTATGAAGCAGAGAACAGGCGCATCTAAGGAAGGCAATGTCCTCATATATGAAAGACATCGCCACCGCTATGAATTCAACTCTGATTATGCGGACAGCTTTGAAGCGGCAGGCATGGAACTTAGCGGCAGATCTCCTGATGGAAGTCTCACTGAGGCAGTGGAGCTTAAGGATCATCCGTTTTATATAGGGGTACAGTACCATCCCGAATTTAAGAGCAGACCCACAAGGCCCCATCCGCTGTTTACGGCATTCACGAGGGCGGCGCTTCGATATAAGCATACTAAAGAAAAAAATTAAGCTTGTATAGCAGGGCGGCATACAGATAAAACCTGCCTTCCCTTATATATAATACAGCATTTAAGAAAAGGAGGAAGCATTATGAGCAGCAACATACCGGAGATCTTCGGAAGCATGGTATTCAGCGACAGGGAAATGAAAAAGTCCCTTCCGTCACACGTTTATTCAGAACTGCAGCAGACAAGAAAGGAAGGTAAGGCCCTTAATCAGGATATTGCGGATGCGGTAGCAACTGCCATGAAGAACTGGGCTGTGGAAAAGGGTGCGACCCATTTTACCCACTGGTTCCAGCCCATGACCGGCTTTACTGCTGAGAAGCATGACTCCTTCATCAATCCTGAAGAGGGCGGCAGGGTCATACTGGAGTTTTCCGGAAAGGAGCTCCTTAAGGGAGAGCCGGATGCCTCCAGCTTTCCGTCAGGCGGCCTTAGGGCTACCTTTGAAGCCAGAGGCTATACAGCGTGGGATCCTACCTCAGATGCCTTCATCAAGGACAATACCCTGTGCATACCTACGGCCTTCTGCTCCTACAACGGAGCCATCCTGGATAAGAAGACTCCTCTGCTTCGCAGCATGGATGCCCTGAGCCTTCAGGGCTGCCGTATCATGAGCCTCCTTGGCAAGGATGTGAAGAGAGTGTCCGTCTCCCTTGGCTGCGAGCAGGAGTATTTCCTTATAGATAAGGCAGACTATGTAAAGAGACCGGATCTCAAGCTTTGCGGGAGGACGCTTTTCGGCGCGCCTTCGCCCAAAGACCAGCAGCTTGGAGACCATTATTTCGGTACCATAAGGCCCAGGGTCAAGGCCTTTATGGAGGAACTGGATGAAGAGCTTTGGAAGCTCGGCATATGCTCAAAGACCGAGCACAATGAGGTGGCTCCCTGCCAGCACGAGATGGCGCCCATCTATACGGTATGCAACCTTGCGGCCGACCAAAACGAGCTCACAATGGATATCATGAAAAAGGTGGCCGACAGACATGGTTTTGCCTGCCTGCTTCATGAAAAGCCCTTTGCAGGCATCAATGGCTCAGGCAAGCATAACAACTGGTCCCTGTGTACTGACAGGGGAGAAAACCTGCTTAAGCCTGGAAAATCTCCCGCAGATAACCGCCAGTTCCTGCTGGTGCTTGCGGCAGTGGTAAAGGCCGTGGATGATTATGCGGACCTCCTGAGGGTATCAGTGGCCTCCGCCGGCAATGACTGCCGTCTCGGTGGACATGAAGCGCCTCCTGCCATAGTTTCCATGTATATCGGGGATACCCTTATGCGGGTAGTGGAGTCCATCATAAAGGGAGAGACATATCAGGATACGGATTATGGCAAGCTTGATACCAAGACCCTGGCTCTTCCCGCCATCCCTAAGGATAATTCCGACCGCAACCGTACCTCACCCTTTGCATTTACCGGAGAAAAGTTTGAGTTCCGTATGCCAGGCTCATCCATGAATGTCTCCTGTATGAACATCATGCTCAACACTGCCGTGGCTGAGAGCTTCAGGCAGTTTGCCGATGAGCTTGAAAATGTGCCCCCGGAGGAGCTTCCTCAGGAGATAGACAGTATAGTCAAGAGGGAGTTCACTGCCCATCAGCGCATCATCTTCAATGGCAATGGCTATGGGGAGGAATGGGTGAAGGAGGCAGAGGAGAGAGGACTTCTCAACCTGAAAAATACTCCTGAGACTATGAAGCATTTCGTAAATGAGAAAAACCTTGCCCTCTTTAAGAAGCATGGCATCTATAACTTTTCTGAGATGCAGGCCCGACATGACATCACGCTGGACGAGTATATCAAGGTAGAGCAGATAGAGGCATCAACCATGATATATATGTCGGATAAGCTTATCTTCCCGGCTGCTCTCAAATATATCTCCGATGTCTCTGAGGGCATCGGAAGCATCAAGGCTCTCGGCCTGAGCACGGATAAGGAGCTGCCCCTTCTCAATGAGATGGCATCAAAACTCATGAGGCTTAAGGATAAGACGGCGGAGCTTGAGAGCCTTCTTAAGGAGCTGCCTGAGGATATAGTAGAAGCGGCGGACTTCATAGCAGACAAGCTCATTCCTGTCATGGGAGAGATAAGGGAGGCGGCAGACTGCCTCGAGCGTAAGGTGGCAAAGAACTACTGGCCTTATCCCGACTATGCGGACATACTGTTCTATTGATGCCGTCATACTTAAATTTTTATTAAAAAACCGTATAAGGGCTTTCCTTTTTCAATATATCCTATATTATGGTAATAAAGGAGCACTAAGCAATACTTGCTTATACCCATAGTTAGGCGAAAATACTTACTTCCTTCGCTTGCGGTAGTGGTATAATATCCGCACAGAGTGCGGATTGAGCCGTTTCACGGCTCGCATCGTCCATAGACGATGGTTATACTATTCGCAATCGAAGATTGCTCATACCACGACCGGTCGAAACAAATGCTCACTGGTTC
>DVNS01000091.1 GCA_018714145.1 Candidatus Avilachnospira avistercoris | reverse complement strand
CAAGCAAAATTTAAAAGATGCCGCGACCATAAGCTTGTGAGCATTTGTTTAGACCGGCTGGGTATGAGCAAACTATGCCGATACAGTCCCCTGCTCCTCCTTTGCCAGTTTCCTGAAGTCACTGACTATGGACCTCGTTATGACAAAGGCCGTGATGCCGCTCAGTACATCACTTAAGGGCGTAGCCAAGAGAAGTCCCATGAATCCAAAGGCTGAGGTAAGTATCACCAAAAGCGGTATCAGATAAAGTCCCTGCCTCAAAAGGGATATGACCGTCGCCCTGAAGCTGTAGCCTATGGTCTGGGTGAACATATTGGCCATGGTTATCTGGGCCATGAGTGAAAAGGTCACAAGCTGGAGCCTCAGTGCCAGCACGCCTATCCTGATGACCTCCGGGTCGTCCCTCCTGAAGGCCGTGATAAGCGGATCTGCAAATATAAAGCCCAGTACGCAGAGGCTTATGAGCACGGTAAAGCCTATCCTAAGGCAGAAATTATAGGCCTCCACCACCCGTCCGTATTTTTGGGCGCCGTAATTATATCCGCATACCGGCTGGAATCCCTGACCAAAGCCCACCACTGCCGAATTCATGAAGAGGGTTATCCTGTTGACTATGGACATGGCGGCTATAGCCGCATCTCCGTAGGGATTGGCCGCCACATTCAGCACGATGCTGGCCACGCTGGCTATGCCCTGCCTTGTAAGGGAGGGGATGCCGCTCCTAGCGATATTGTGATACATATGCAAAGAGGGCTTAAATGACCTGATGCTGATGGATATGCAGCTCTTGATATGATTGCACAGATATGTCAGCACAAGGAAGGATATGAACTGGGAAAGTCCCGTGGCTATGGCCGCTCCTGCTATGCCGAGGCCCAGACCGAAGTCATATATAAATATGGGATCCAGCACTATATTGAGCACGCCTCCAAGGGTTATACCTATCATGGAGTACATGGCATTGCCCTGAAAGCGCATCATGTTGTTCATGCCGAAGGAACACATCATAAAGGGAGCCGCCAGCAGTATGTACCTTGCATAATCCATGGCATAGGGAGCGATGGTATCGGTGGCTCCGAACAGGTACACGAGCTCCTCAAGGTGCCAAAGCCCGATGATACAGATCAAGCCTCCCACGATGAGCTCAGTAAAATAAGCCACTGAGACATACTGGGAGGCTCTTTCATTTTTCTGCTGGCCAAGAAGTCTGGCCACATTATTGCCGGCGCCCATGCCTATAAAGAAGGCGCAGGCCTGAATTATGGACGACAGGGCATAGATTATGCCCACTGCCGCCGAGGCTGAGGTATTGAGCTGGGACACATAAAAGGTATCTGCCATATTGTAGATGGAGGTCACCAGCATGGAGATGATGGTCGGTATGGCAAGTCTTATCACCAGATGCTGCACCGGCTCATTCATCATCTCATTATAGCGTTCCTCCTGAGTTACCTCATGTCCCTTAAGTATCCCCATGGCTCTCCCCCCTGTATCAAAGCCGCTCCATGTCATGAAGCAGCATATAGTATCCGAAACAAAGCTCAGTTCCCTGAGCATTTACCGCCGCAGATCTCACGGCTTGGTCACGTCCTCACCGCAGCTTTCTGCAAACTTCTGCAGGGCCTTCTTCTGCTCTCTGTTAAGGGAGGAGGGCACCTGAACGATGAGCGTTACATAATGGTCTCCCCTCACATTCCTGTTATTGAGCATGGGAACTCCCTTGCCCTTGAGCCTTACCTTGGTATCCGTGGGCATACCCGGGGAGATGTTGTACTCCACCTTGCCGTCCACGGTGTCTATATGTATGGGACCGCCGAGGGCCATCTTGGCGAAGGATACAGGGACTGTGGAAAATATCGTATTGCCCTGTCTCTTGAACTTAGGATGAGGCGTAACGATGATCTCTATCAGAAGATCTCCTCTGGGTCCTCCGTTTTCTCCGGGCTCTCCTGCACCCTGAAGTCTCCTTGCCTGACCGTTATCTATACCGGCAGGTATCGTGAACTTGAATTTCTTCCTCGTCTGTATATAGCCCGTTCCTCTGCAGTCGGGGCACTTATCCTTTATTATCTTTCCGGTGCCGCCGCAGTCTGGACAGGTCGTAACAGACTGCACAGTACCGAAAAACGGTGACTGCTGGGTAACGGTTATCTTTCCGCGGCCCTTACATCTTTCACAGGTCACGGGAGAGGTACCCTTCCTTGCTCCGGTACCTCCGCAGGTAGGACAGGTATCCTTATAATTTATCTCCACCTCTTTTTCGCAGCCGAACACGGCCTCCTCAAAGGAGATACGTATGGAGGTATGCAGATCCCGGCCTCTCTGGGGCTGATTTCCGCCGCCGAAGCCGCCATAGGAATAACTGTAGCTCCTGCCGCCAAAGCCTGCTCCGAAAAGATCGGAGAATATATCGCTGAAGTCCATGCCTCCGAAGTCGAAGCCTCCGAAGCCCGAGGCCTGACCGGCAGCACTGTTCGGATCAAAGGCAGCATGTCCGTATCTGTCGTAAGCCGCCCTCTTTTCGGGGTCAGAAAGCACTGCATAGGCCTCTCCGGCTTCCTTGAACTTTTCCTCGGCTGTCTTATCGCCCGGGTTGGCATCGGGATGATACTTCTTAGCCAACTGCCTGTATGCTTTTTTAATGGTCGCATCATCGGCGTTCTTATCGACGCCTAAGACCTCATAATAATCTCTCTTTTCTGCCATAAAAAAATCTTTCTCCCCTACAAGCCTTAAGCGAGGAACGCAGTCCTCGCTAAAGCTCATATATTTGCGGCCGCCTCTTCAAGAGGAACTGCCGACTTTTTATTTCTTTCTATTGATATCGGTCTAATGAGACAGATACAAGCTCCGGTCTTCAGGTCTTAGCCTGAAGCTTATCAAACCTCTTTATAGTCGCCGTCTACTACATTGTCTCCGCCGGAGGACTGTGCGCCGTTATCCTGTGCGCCTGCCTGCTGTCCCTGAGATGCCTGCTGCTGAGCCTGCTCATACATCTTTGTAAATACAGACTGGGATGAGTTCATCAGCTTCTCCTTGAGAGACTTGATGTCTGCTATCTGGCTGTCGGTAAGGGTACCGTCTGCGGGAGCATTCTTAAGAGCCTCCTTAAGGGCATCCACATCAGCCTGTACCTGAGCCTTATCAGCCTCGGGGATCTTGTCTCCAACCTCATTAAGGGCCTTCTCGGTCTGGAATACGATGGAGTCAGCCTCATTCCTAGTATCCACGGCTTCCTTCTTCTTCTTATCCTCGGCCTCAAACTGCTGAGCCTCACGGACTGCCTTATCTATATCCTCCTTGGACATATTGGAACCGGAGGTGATGGTTATGTGCTGCTCCTTGCCTGTGCCAAGGTCCTTGGCGGATACATTGACTATACCATTGGCATCTATGTCGAACTTTACCTCTATCTGAGGGATGCCTCTGGGAGCCGGAGCGATGCCGTCCAGTCTGAACTGTCCGAGGGTCTTATTGTCCCTTGCAAACTCACGCTCACCCTGTACCACATGGATATCAACTGCAGTCTGATTATCTGCTGCAGTGGAGAATACCTGTGAAGCAGTGGTGGGGATGGTAGTATTCCTCTTGATAAGGGGAGTAGCTACTCCGCCAAGGGTCTCTATGCTTAAGGTAAGGGGCGTTACATCCAGAAGGAGCACGTCGCCTGCACCTGCATCTCCTGCAAGCTTTCCGCCCTGGATGGCTGCTCCGATGGCAACACACTCATCGGGGTTCAGGGTCTTTGAAGGCTCCATGCCTGTCAGTCTCTTTACCTCATCCTGAGCGCAGAGCATACGGGTCGAACCGCCCACAAGGAGCACCTTGCCTAAGTCTGCATTGGTGATGCCTGCATCCTTCATGGCATTGCGTACAGGCACATCCGTCCTTGCAGTAAGGTCTGCAGTGAGCTCGTCAAACTTAGCCCTCGTAAGGGTCATATCGAGATGCTTGGGGCCTTCCTGAGTAGCAGTGATGAAGGGCAGGTTGATGTTGGTAGTAGTAGCTGAGGAAAGCTCCTTCTTAGCCTTCTCTGCCGCCTCCTTAAGCCTCTGCATGGCCATCTTGTCTGCTGAAAGGTCTACGCCCTCAGCCTTCTTGAACTCATCCACAAGGTATTTCATGATGACATTGTCGTAGTCATCTCCTCCAAGATGGGTATCACCATTGGTAGCCATGACCTCTACTACTCCATCGCCGATATCGATGATGGACACATCGAAGGTACCGCCGCCAAGGTCGTATACCATGACCTTCTGCTCCTTCTCGTCCTCAAGGCCATAAGCGAGGGCTGCTGCCGTAGGCTCGTTGATTATCCTCTTTACATCAAGTCCTGCTATCTTACCTGCGTCCTTAGTAGCCTGACGCTGAGCATCGTTGAAATATGCAGGGACAGTGATGACTGCCTCTGTTACCTTCTCACCCAGATAGCTCTCCGCATCTGCCTTCAGCTTCTGAAGTATCATGGCGGATATCTCCTGAGGAGTATATGACTTTCCGTCTATGGTCACCTTATAGTCAGTGCCCATATGCCTCTTTATCGAGGAGATGGTCCTCTCGGGATTAGTGATGGCCTGACGCTTTGCAGGGTCTCCCACCAGCCTCTCTCCGTTCTTTGTAAATGCCACAACTGAGGGTGTGGTCCTCTGTCCCTCAGAGTTAGGGATAACGGTGGGCTTACCACCCTCCATAACAGCCACACAGCTGTTTGTAGTTCCTAAATCGATGCCGATGATCTTGCTCATAGTTTTTTCCTCCTTGGAAATTTATCAGTAAATGTCTTTATTCTTTAATTATATTTATCATAAGTCCGCTCTCGCAGGCTTTTATGATCTCATCATTATAGTGCTTCAGCGCTTCCATGGCGAAGCCTCGTCAGCCCAGCCGAAGATGCGCCATCTTAAGCTTCATTTCCTTCATTTTGCTCACGGCTCAAAGGCTCCGGGGCCTATATCAGTTTGCCACCTTCACCATGGAGTATCTTAAGACCTTGTCCCTGAACATATAGCCCTTCTGGAATTCCTCTACTATCATGTTCTCTCCGACACTATCGTCTTCTATGTGCATGACTGCATTATGAAGATTAGCATCGAAGGGCTGTCCTGCCGCCTCTATGGGAGTTACATGAAGCTCCTTCAAAAGGTCTGTGAATGAACGGTATATCTTATCTATGCCATCTACATAGCTTGAGCCCTTAAGCTCCTCAGGTACGGAAGACAGGGCTCGTTCAAAATTATCTACCACAGGAAGCAGCTTAAGCAGTACATACCTCTCTCCTTCATCATACATACCTGCCTTTTCCTGCTCGGTGCGCTTTCTGAAATTGTCAAATTCTGCAAAAAGCCTTTTGTACTTATCAGTAAGCTCCTCTATCTGCTTATCCTTTTTATCAGGCTTACCTTTTTCGGCATCCTCAGCTTTAGCCTCATTGGAAGTCACGGTCCCTGACTCATCCTCCGGCTTTTCCCCATGCTCATTGTCAGCCTCATCAGTTCCCTTCCTGTCCTCTGTCTCGGCAGCTTCAGAAGCATCAGGCATTGAGGAGCTTTGGTCATTTTTTTCAGCCTCCTCAGCTTCATGCCCGGCCTTAACAGTCTCTTCATCAGCAGAAGCCTTAGCCTCTGCTTCTTCCTTTTTATTTATATCGGCCATATATCATCCTACCTCTTCTCATCATTATCTTTATATGCTTTATTAAGCTGTGATATAAGGTTCTGCATCGTACCCATGACCTTTTCGTAATCCATACGCTTAGGTCCTATGACTCCGATGACTCCCCTCATACCATCTCCAAGCTCATAATTGGCTGTGACAAGGGAGCAGTCCTGCATATTTCTTATGGGGCCCTCACCTCCAAGATAGACCTGAAGGCTTCCCTGTTCTCCATCCTTTTCTAAACTCTGACTCGAGACCTCCTCCACAAGCTCCTTAAGGCTTTCCTTCTCCTCAAAGGCCGATATCAGCTTTGATGCCTTCTCCACATCTGATAGTTCGGGATACTTGAAGAAATTCGTTGCTCCTGAGGTAAATATCTCCCTGCTGTCCATATCGGTCTCGATCATATCCTCAACAGAGTCTATCACTGCCTTTACGGTCTCCCCGTGGCCTCCGGACTGTACCATAAGAGTGGTTATCATCTTAGGCGATATATCCTTAAGGGAAAGACCGCTGATGCAGTTATTGATAAGCACCGTCAGGTTGAGGATAGTCTCCTGATCCAGATCCTCGTCTATGGATATGACCTCATTCTTTATGATGTTGCCCTCGAGCACGAGTATCAGGAGCAGCTTTCTCTCCGAAGGGGAGCTGAGCTGAAGGTATTTTATCTTGTTTTTGGAAAGGGAGGGGCCGCTTATCAGTGCCGCATAGTTGGTATCCACTGCAAGGAGCTTAACCAGCTGCTTGAGCAGCATCTCAAGCTTATCCACCCTCTGTACCATGAGTCCCGTGGCCTCGCTTATCCTCCGGTCACTGTCCTCCATGATACTGTCGACATAAAAGCGGTATCCCTTATCCGAGGGTATCCTGCCTGCCGAAGTATGGGGCTGAAGTATATATCCCATCTCCTCAAGGTCACTCATCTCATTTCGTATCGTGGCCGAGCTCAAATTGAGCCCGCTGAACTTCGAGATGGTCCTCGAACCCACCGGCTCTCCTGTCTCAAGATAATTCTTAATGATGGTCTTGAGTATGATTAGCTTTCTCTCATCTAATTCCATCAAATCACTCCTTATATGTCTGTTAGCACTCCAACGTCTTGATTGCTAACACCGATATAATATAATACCGCCCGAAAAAAGTCAAGCGGTATCATGGGTATAAGTATAAAGTTTTCATAAAAAGTATTAAAACCGAAATAAAAGAATTTCATTTGC
>DVNS01000090.1 GCA_018714145.1 Candidatus Avilachnospira avistercoris | reverse complement strand
GCTCAGCTCCGAGGACTATGACTCGGTCGGCGGCTATGTGACAGGCCTCCTTTCTCATCTTCCCGAGACCGGAGAGACGGTGGAGGATTCGGGCCTGAAGTTTATAGTAGAGTCGGCCAATGACACGAGAGTTGAAAAAGTAAGGATATTTAAGCTTGACGAGCTGAAAGAGACATGATAAAATTGTAAAGCTTGTGAAAACCAATTAAAGTATGGTGCTCCGCTGGCAGCTGACTGTTATGAGCGTCGGATGATTTAGGAGGAAAGAAATGCAGGAGATAATCAAGAAGATCGAGGACGAGCAGCTTAAGGCTGAGGTCGCCGAATTCAATGTAGGAGATACCGTAAGGGTACACAACCTTATCCGTGAGGGCAGCAGAGAGCGTATCCAGATATTTGAGGGTACAGTGCTTAAGCGTCAGGGACACGGAGCAAGAGAGACATTTACAGTAAGAAAGCTTTCAAACGGCGTCGGAGTTGAGAAGACATGGCCCGTACACAGCCCCTTCGTAGTTAAGATAGAGGTTGTAAGACATGGTAAGGTAAGACGTGCAAAGCTCAACTACCTGAGAGGCAGGATCGGAAAGGCAGCCAAGGTCAAGGAGCTCATGCGCTGATATCTGATTCAGGAGTTATGATTTATCATCCTTTGTCCCGCTGCGGACAAAGGATTTTTTGATTTTTAGGAGCAGCTGCCATGGGGATGTATACCTATGAGGACAATTCCATACTGCGTATCATAGTGCACTGGATAGTGGACATCGCCGTGGTCATTTCCTTTGCTTGGTTTCTGGTATTCGGCTATCTGAACCAGACCATAGTCAATGGCCACAGTATGTCACCGGTCCTTGAGGCGGACGATATGTGCCTTGTGGACCGCATATCCTACTCTGTGGGAGATCCGGAGCGCTTTGACATAGTGCTGTTTGAACGGGGAGACACTGGACAGGCCAATATAAAGAGGGTCATAGGTCTTCCGGGGGAGACTGTCCAGATACAAAACGGAGCTGTCTATATCAACGGGCAGCAGCTTGTGGATGAGCGCATAGGTCACATTTCTCTTGCAGGCATAGCGGAAAATCCCGTTGTCCTTCGGGAGGGCGAATACTTCCTTTTAGGGGACAATGCCGACTCCTCGGAGGACAGCCGCTTTGCCAATATAGGAAATGTGCCCAGAGAGAGCATACGGGGGCGGATATGGTTCCGTATACGGCCCCTTGATGAGCTTGGCTTTATTGAATAACTATATAGGGAAATTGATTTTCTAAAAAACACTTTATAGGATAGCTTTAAAGATTTTTTTTGCAGGGTGATTTTGTAGGATAAACTTAAGTAAGATGGATGCCGGCCTTTGGCCGGCTGTCTGATATCTGAGAAGCTGCCTCATCATAGCAGGAGAGAGGAAATTTTATGGACATTCAGTGGTATCCGGGTCACATGACGAAGGCCAGACGTAATATGGAGCGGGATGTAAAGCTCGTGGACCTCGTTATAGAGCTCCGGGATGCAAGGGCGCCGTATTCGACGGAAAATCCGGATATCAGAAGGCTTTCGGGCAATAAGAAGCGTCTGATACTCCTTAATAAGGCAGACCTTGCGGACGGGAGCGTTACCAAGCTCTGGATAGAGCATTATCGGAAACAGGGACTGGAGGCTCTGGCCCTTGATGCAAGGAACAGGGACTTTCTTTCAGCCATAAAGGCTTCCATAGGAAGGCTGTCTGCGGAAAAGGAGGAGAGAGACCGGAAGCGGGGCATTACCGAGAAGAGGCCTGTCAAGGCCCTTATATGCGGCATACCCAATATCGGCAAATCTACCTTCATCAATTCAGTCCTTGGGAGAGCCTCGGCAAAGACCGGCAACAAGCCCGGAGTGACTAAGGGCAATCAGTGGATATCAGTCAGCAGTGAATTCCTGCTCCTTGATACGCCGGGGGTGCTCTGGCCTAAGTTCGATGATAAACGGGTAGGGGTGAACCTTGCCCTGATGGGCTCGGTCAATGACGAGATACTTAATAAGGAGGAGCTTTGTCTGAGCCTCCTCTCATATCTTAGGGAGGCCTATCCAGAACTTCTGGATAAGAGATATGAGATAGATAAGGAGGAGCTCGAGAGGACCTGTGAGGCCCATGAGGAGGGGCTCATGATGCTGAGCGACAGCAGGGCCCTTGCCTATATGGACCTTATAGCCAGGAAGCGGGGCACCATAAAAAGGGGAGCCCAGCCGGATTATGAGCGCTGTGCAGCCCTTATCATAGATGATTTCCGCTCAGGACGTCTGGGCAGGATAAGTCTGGAAAGACCTCAATCTTAAAGATTTTGTAACGAAAATGGTCACCAAATGGATATAAATTGATGGTATAGTTAAACAGCATCAGACGATTTATTATTTGGGAGGCTATCATATTGAGGAAAACATCTTTTGGACTTATGCTTATTACGGGGGCCATCTCTGCCCTCATGACCATAAATGTATTTGCAAACTGGACCATGGACCATACGGGATACCGCTGGAGATATGAGGACGGAAGCTACGCAAGCAGCACATGGCTCTGGCTCGACGGCAATGAGGATGGCATAGCGGAGTGCTACTGCTTCGATGCAAATGGCTACATGCTTAAGTCCTGCACCACGCCGGACGGCTATACCGTGGATGCAAATGGCGCATGGACCGTGGATGGACGCATAGTGACGAAGAGCACTGAGCCTTCGGCTGATATTGAAGATGGCGGGTCGGCTTCTGAGGCTCAGACGGCGACAGCTTCAGATGCCGCTTCTGAGACCGTACAGCAGGAGGTCGCCGAGGGCCAGAGCGAGGGCACAGAAGCTTCGCAGACGGGCGAGGCTGCAGCTGCGGATGCTGCACAGCCGGAGGAGGCTCTTGTTCAGAGCGAAACCACCGAAGCCACAGAGACCGTACAGGAGGTACCTTCAGAGCGCATTGGCATACTTAATGTCAGGCTCTCCGGGGAATTTGCCGGTGCCTCTGTAAAGAGCGAGGACAATAAGCTTACCCTCATGAGCCCTGACCAGACCAAGATGGCCGTAGTCATGTCCATAGACCTGACCAAGGACCCTGATTACAGCTCGGTACTGGAGACTGCCAGTGCCTATGGCCTTGACCTCAATACTGAGGCCATGAAGACGCTCGTCATGGATACCTTTGAGGGGAGCTTTACAGCTTCCATGGGTCAGCAGCCCACCTCCAAGGCGGATAAGAGTTTTTCCACCGGTACATGGAGACATCTGAGGTTCGATCCCACGGCTGTCAATGGCACTTATTCTGATATACTTATTGAATATGACAACAATATCTTTTATACTGTTATCCTTGGAGGAGAGAGCGGCTACGTCGATGCGGACCGCTTCATGACAGAAAACCTGTATATAGGGTGATAAGATGACGACTGATAAGATAGAGCTTACAAGGGAAGAAGCGGAGAGCCTGATAAATGAATTCGGCTCTCCTCTTTATGTGTATGACGAGGAGATACTGAGGAAGCGCTGTAGGGAGGTCCGCTCCCTGCTTTCATATAAGGGCTTCGTGCCGAACTACTCGGCCAAGGCCAATTCAAATATGGCGCTCCTCCGTATCATCCATGATGAGGGCTTTACGGTGGACGCCATGAGCCCCGGGGAGATATATACGGAGCTTAAGGCCGGATTTAAGCCTGAGGAGATACTTTTCGTATCCAACAATATCACCTATGAGGAGATGGAACTTGCCACCTCCCTTGGGGTGCATATAAGCATCGACTCCCTGATGCAGCTTCGCATGTTCGGAGAGAGACACAGGGGAGGCGAGGTGGCCGTAAGGCTCAATCCGGGAATAGGAGACGGAGCCAATGATAAGATAATAACCGGCGGACACTCAAAGTTCGGCATCACCATCGACAAGCTTCCCAAGCTCTTTGAGATAGCAAGGGACTATGAGCTCCATATCATAGGCATAAATCAGCACATAGGCTCCCTGTTTTTTGATACGGATACCTATGTGGAGGCCTCACTGCGCCTTTTGGAGGCGGCGAGGTCCTTTAAGGAGCTGCGCTTCATAGATTTCGGAGGGGGCTTCGGCATACCCTACAGATACAGACATCTTGAGGAACGTCCTGACCTTCAGGATATCGGAGCAAGGCTCGAGCCCCTTATAGAGGAATTTGTCTCAGCCTACGGCAGGGATATCACCATCAAGGTGGAGCCGGGAAGGTATATCGTGGCGGAATGCTGCCAGCTCCTTGGTACCGTGACCTCTTGGAAGGAGAGCTTCGGAGAGAAGTACATAGGAACCGATATAGGCTTTTCGGTGCTCATGAGACCTGTGCTCTATGACTCCTATCATTATATCGTGCCCTACAATGCCGAGGAAAAGGAGGAGACTGTCAATATCGTGGGCAATATCTGCGAGAGCGGGGATATACTTGCCAAGGAAAGGCGGCTTCCCAAGCTTCACATAGGCGACATCATAGGAGTCAGGGACGCAGGGGCCTACGGGTATTCCATGGCCTCCAATTACAATATGAGGCTCAGGCCTGCGGAGGTCCTCATTGACCGCAAAAAGGGCGAGAAAAGGCTCATAAGACGAAGGGAAAGCTATGATGATCTCCTTCGCACCATGGAGGGACTTTAGAATTTTTTTAGAAATTTTATACTTATTTAACGCTTTTTTTGGTAAATAATGCGGATTGACATCAGCAAGGCCAGGTAGCTATTATTTATAGGTATTGTAATGAACAGGTAAATTTTTATTCACTTACTTTTTGAAAGGTGCGTGCATGAAGAAAAATCTGGTCATCCAGTCTGACTTTGGTCTTGCCGACGGCGCTGTCAGCGCCATGTACGGTGTCGCGCTCAGTGTCGATGAGGATCTGAGCATCTACGACCTTACCCACGAGATACCTCAATATGATATTTGGGAAGCCTCCTACCGACTTATACAGACGGTGGGCTACTGGCCGTCCGGTACTGTATTCGTGAGCGTGGTGGATCCCGGGGTGGGTTCAGACCGCAGGAGCATCGTGGCGAAGACCATCAACGGACAGTATATAGTTACTCCAGACAATGGCACCCTGACCCATGTGAAGCGTATGCTGGGCATAGATGGGGTCAGGATCATAGATGAGAGCATAAACAGGCTCCCCAACTCGGGAGAGAGCTATACCTTCCATGGCAGGGATGTATATGTATACACCGCTGCAAGACTTGCCGCAGGCATCATAGACTTTGAGGGTGTAGGCCCGGAAACAGGGGTGGATACTATCACCGAGCTTGAGATAGTGGACGCCTCAGAGCAGAAGGGCTCGGTAAGCGGCACAGTAGATGTGCTGGATGTACGCTTCGGAAGCCTCTGGACCAATATCCCGAGGAGGCTCTTCATGGACCTTGGCATAGGCCATGGCGGCAGGGTGGAAGTCACCATCGAAAACGGCAAGAGGGTAGTCTATAAAAATATCCTCACCTATACAAGGAGCTTTGCCGATGTTAATGTGGGTGAGGCCTTAGTCTATGTAAACAGCCTTGACTGTATGGCGGTGGCCATCAATCAGGGAAGCTTTTCAAAGGCATATAATATCGGTACAGGTACCGAGTGGAAGATAAGTATAAGAAAGGCGCCTAAGATAATCTACGAATAGGCGGTGGGCTGCAAGAGGGCCATACGGGGCTTATCCCGGGTGGGGCTTGCAGCTTTTACGTGTTTGGAGGGACGAAGTTGGAGCAAAGACCCGTTATAGAATTCAAGGATTTTTCCTTTCAATACTTCAGTCAGGCAGAGCCTACCCTAAGGCATATCGACCTTACCATAAGGGAGGGGGAGAAGGTCCTTATCGTTGGGCCCAGCGGCAGCGGAAAGAGCACCATCGGAAGCTGTATCAACGGCCTTATACCCTTTGCCTATAAGGGGGAGATAACAGGCAGCCTCAGCATATGCGGCGAGGACACCAAGGCTATGAGTATCTTCGATCGCTCAAGGCATGTGGGCACCGTGCTTCAGGACTCCGACGGACAGTTCGTAGGTCTTACTGCCGGAGAGGATATAGCCTTTGCCCTTGAAAATGACTGCATGGAGCAGTCAAGGATGAAGGAGGCGGTAAAGAGGATAGCCGAGATGGTGGACATGGGGGAGCTCCTTTCGGCCTCGCCCTATGAGCTCTCAGGGGGACAGAAGCAGAGGGTGGCCTTTGCCGGAGTCATGGTGGACGATGTGGACATACTCCTTCTGGATGAGCCCCTTGCAAACCTTGACCCTGCCACCGGAAAGACTGCCATAGACCTTATAGACAGGCTCCATCGGGAGCTTAAAAAGACGGTCATAATCATAGAGCACAGGCTCGAGGACGTGCTCTACCGTCATGTGGACAGGATAATAGTCATCTCCGACGGAGCCATAGCCGCAGACATGAGTCCTGACGAGCTCATGGCCTCCTCCATCCTCAGGGAGCACGGCATCAGGGAGCCCCTCTATGTGACGGCCCTTAAATATGCCGGCATCAGGGTCACAAAGGACATACACCCGGGCTATATAGAGAGCCTTGACATAGAGGCGGTACGGGATGGACTTCGGGCATGGGATGATAGGAAGGAAGCTCCCCTTACTTCTGAAGAAGTTCCAGAGATACTCAGCCTCGACCATGTGTCCTTCAGATACAATGATAAACGAAGGGTCATCGAGGACGTGTCATTTTCCGTAAAAAGGGGAGAGATGCTGAGCATCGTAGGCACCAACGGAGCCGGAAAGTCCACCATAGCAAAGCTCATATGCGGCTTTGTCAAAGAGGACGAGGGAGACCTGCTATTTGAGGGCAGCTCCATGAAGGACCTTACCATCAGGGAGAGGGCGGACCTTATAGGTTATGTCATGCAGAATCCCAATCAGATGCTCTGTAAGCCCATGATATATGACGAGGTGGCACTGGGACTAAGGCTTCGGGGAGTACCAGAGGAGGAGATAAAAGAGAGGGTATATAAGGCCCTCAGGATATGCGGGCTTTATGAGTTCCGGGAATGGCCCGTGGCTGCCCTGAGCTTCGGACAGAAGAAGCGGGTGACCATAGCTTCCATACTTGTACTGGAGCCCAAGGTGCTCATACTCGATGAGCCCACTGCGGGACAGGACTATAAGCATTATACGGATATCATGGAGTTCCTCAGGAGCCTGAATAAGCTTGGGATAACCATCATCATGATAACCCATGATATGCACCTTATGCTCGAGTATACCACCCATGCGGTAGTCATAGCAGGGGGCAGGAAGATAGGGGACAGCACAGCGGTGGATATCCTCACCAATGAGGAGATAGCCAAGGCTGCCAACCTTAAGCTTACGAGCCTCTATGAGCTCGCAAAGAGGTGCGGCCTCTCAGATCCCCAGAGCTTCGTTTCACATTTCATTGACCATGAGAGAAGGGAGGAACGTCATGAAGGCTAAGCTGTTTGATTATGTTGAACGGGACAACTTCGTATACAGGCTGTCAGGCATCACCAAGCTCCTTGCGTTCATATTCCTGACCTTCGCAGTCATGTTTACTTACGATTTAAGGAGCATACTCTGCATACTGGTATTTTCATTTTTCGTGCTGAGGCTCTCGGAGATAAGGTTTTCCCAGATAAGGCTGATGTGCTGGTATGTGCTGATATTCCTTCTGATGAATGCCATACTCACTTATATCTTCGATCCTGAGTACGGAGTGGAGATATATGGCACCAGGCATGAGCTGCTGCGCTTTAACAGCCGCTATACGGTGACGGCTGAGCAGCTCTTTTATCAGGGGACCAAGCTCTTTAAGTACGTCTCCGTCATACCCCTTGGCATGATATTTTTATTTACCACCGACCCGAGTGAGTTCGCAGCTTCCCTGAACAGCATAGGGGTAAGCTATAAGGCCTGCTATGCAGTGTCTCTTACGCTTAGGTATTTTCCTGACATGGTAAGGGATTACGGGGACATAGCCCTTGCCCAGCAGAGCAGAGGCCTTGACCTGTCCAAAAAGGAGAAGCTCACTGTCAGAGCTAAAAATGTCATCAATATCTGCGTGCCGCTGATCTTTTCCACCATGGACAGGATAGAGCTCATCACCAATGCCATGGATCTTCGAAGCTTCGGAAAGAAGGATAAGCGCACCTGGTATGCAAAGAAGCCCTTAAGGGCCTGCGACTATGGGGTCATAGCGGGAAGCGCGGCAGTATTTGCGGCGGTGATGCTGGTGGCCGTTTTCATAAATCACGGAAGATACTGGAACCCGTTCATATAATGAACTTACGGATATTTGGCTAAGGCCGATGATTGGAGAAACAGATCCGGATCTATAACTAAGGCAGAGTGCTCAGGACCTGAGCGAATGAAAGGAGATATAAATGGGCAGATACGATAAGCCGATACTTGTATTTCAAACAGATTTTACATATAAGGAGGGAGCGGTGAGCTCCATGTACGGCGTGGTCAAGTGTGTGGACAGGGAGCTTGAGATCATGGACGGCACCCATGAGCTTCCCCAGTATGATACATGGAGCGCCAGCTACAGGCTGTATCAGAGCCTTGAGTTCTGGCCCAAGGGCACCATCTATGTAAGCGTGGTGGACCCGGGAGTGGGCACGAGCCGCAGGGCCTGCGTGGCGAAGACCGTGGACGGCTACTATATTGTGACACCTGATAATGGAAGCCTGACCCACATCAAGAAATTCATAGGCATAGAGGCCGTAAGGGAGATAGATGAGACCAAGAACCGCCTTCGGGGCAAGGGAACCGAGGGAGTCGCCATCTTCCATGGAAGGGATCTCTTTGGATATACGGCTGCAAGGCTCGCCTCAGGCATCATAGATTTTGAGGGAGTGGGACCTGAGTATCCTGTATCAGAGATAGTGGAGCATCCCATGTATGAGCCTGAGATAGGAGAGGGCTTTGTAAAGGGCTATTTTGAAATAGATGACCCGAACTTCGGAAACCTCTGGACCAATATCCCCCTTTCACGCTTCAATGAGGCGGGCTTTGAGTACGGAGACATGGTCGAGGTCACCATCTGCCATAAGTCCGAGGAGGTATTCCACAGGACGGTGCTGTTTCATAAGAGCTTCGGCTTTGCCGGTGAGGGAGAGCCGATGATCTATAACAATGAGCTCATGAAGATAGCCATGGCGGTGACTAAGGGAAGCCTTATAAAGACCTTTGACCTTGGCTACGGACCCGACTGGACCGTTGAGTTCAGAAAGCAGATCTAAGTAAGGACGCAGTTCTAAGGAAACTTTATGGCAGTAAGCTGTTTAAATGGGAATAGCATCAGGTCAAAGACATGATAGAAATCGTGTGCTGCCTTAGGCAATCGTTTGATATATAGATAAGTAACATTAGGTCAAAGACATAAAAAAAATCGTGCTATCCCTTGGACAGCTGCCTGCTTTATATGTAAATAACATCGGAGCAAGGCTCTGATGTCATTTGACCGGCCTAAAGCCGGGATATATTTATCAATTTCTTTCAGGAGGGAAATGATGAGTAAGAAACTTTTTGAGATCAAGACAAAGACCATCGTGGCCATCGGCCTCGGAGCCGCACTCTTTACGCTGCTTTTCATGTTCGTAAAGATACCCACAGGCATACCTGAGACCCAGATACAGACTGCTTATGGCGTGGGTGCCATGTTTGCAGCTCTTTTCGGACCCGTGGCAGGCTTCCTTATCGCATTTATAGGCCATGCCCTGTCTGATGCGGTACAGTATGGCTCACCTTGGTGGAGCTGGGTAGTATCCTCAGGCATATCCTGCTTCATCGTAGGACTTTGCTATCCGAAGCTTCATGTGGAGGACGGAGAGTTCGGGAAGAAGGACATGATACTCTTCAACGTGTATCAGATAGTTGCCAATGCCCTTGCATGGATACTTATATCCCCCGTGCTCGACATCGTAGTCTACGGCGAGCCCGCAAGCCTTGTATTTACTCAGGGCGTGGTAGCAGCCATCTCAAATGCCGTATCCATGGGCGTGATAGGCACAGTGCTTCTTAAGCTTTATGCCGGCACCCGCTCAAAGAAGGGAAGCCTTTCAAAGGGCTGATAGGAGAGACCTATGAAGCTTATTACCGACGTACATGCCCACTATGATGAGGCTGTATTTAATGAGGACAGGGATGAGGTGCTCCGCTCCCTTCATGAGGGCGGTGTGGCCTTTATCATCAATTCAGGCTCTGAGGTGCCCTCATCAGAACGCTCCATAAGGCTTGCTGAGGCCTATGATTTCGTATGGGCTTCAGTGGGAGTATTTCCCTTAGAGTCATGGACAGATAACGGAGGCAGATATCCCGGGTGGCTCTCTGAGATAGAAAGGCTTGCAGGCCACAAAAAGGTCTGTGCCATCGGAGAGATAGGCCTTGATTACAGGATGATAGCTGAGGCAGAGGATAAGGAAGCCTATAAGCGCATGCAGAAGGAGGTATTCGTGCCCCAGATAGAGCTTGCCAACAGGCTGGATAAGCCCATCGTCATCCATGACTGCGAGGCCGATGAGGACTTCCTCGAGATATTTGACGCACACCCCTTCAGAGGGATGATACACCGCTTCTTCAGTGAGCTGCGCTACGGAAGGGAGATACTTGAGAGGGGACTTTATCTTGGCATAGGACCCCAGATAACCTATCCCAACTCACAGAAGCTCCTTGATATAGTAAAGGAGATGCCCGCAGACCGTCTGCTCCTTGAGACCGATGCGCCGTTCCTTCCCACCTATCCGCTGGAGTGCAGGGCCACCTCGGATATGATAGAGGCAGTGTGTGAGAAGATAGCCGAGGTCAGGGGAGACATGACCCCTGATGAGGCAGCAGCAGTGGCCTATGAAAATGCAAAGAGGCTTTTCAATATAGGCTGATAAGCTTTTAAATTAAAAAGAAGGAGATTTTCCAATGAAGCAGAAACTTGATAATTACTTCCATATCTCCGAGAGGGGCTCCAATATCTCTACTGAGCTCATCGCCGGACTTACGACCTTTGCGACCATGGCATATATCCTTGCATATATGACCTCCGCCATGTCAGCGGCTCCCGGCGTCAACATCACCGGAGTGCTGCTCTGTACGGCCTTTGTTACCGCCGTATCCTCATTCTGCAGCGGTGTCATCGCAAACCTGCCCATAGCCATGGCTCCCGTGCTTGTCATCCCTAATCTGGTGGCAGGACTTATCGCAGACGGCACCAGCTATGAGGTGGCCTTCGGTACGGTGCTTGTATCAGGTATCATCTTTCTTTTGATATCGGTATTCAAGCTCCGTGATATGTTCACAAGGAGCCTTCCGAAAAATATCAAGATAGGCATAGGCGGAGCAGTAGGCCTCCTCATCGCCCGTATCGGACTTAATTCCTGCGGACTTATAACCGAGGGCATGTCCGGCTTCGGAGACCTTTCAAATCCCTCCGTGCAGCTCAGCCTTATCGGACTTGCCATAGCCCTGCTCCTTACCTATATCAGGGTGGACATAAACGGCCGCAAGTATAAGGTCAAGGGAGCCCTTATCATCTCCATCGTGGCTACCACCATCATAGGTATCCCCATGGGCGTGGTTCAGGTCCCTGAAAATATCTTCACCACCGGAGCTATCTCAGCCATGGCCGATGTTTCCTTCAAAGTGGACATACTCGGTGCCCTGAGGCCCCAGTACATCCCCTTCATCATCATGCTCCTTGTCAATGACTTCTTCGGCACCCTCGGTACCGGACTTGCCATGGCAAATAAGTGCGGCCTCCTTGATGAGGACGGAAACTTCCCCGGATTTGGAAAGCTCTTCCTTGTGGATGCATCGGCTACCATATTCGGCTCCCTCATGGGTATATCCACTGTCAGCTCCTATGCAGAGAGCGCTGCAGGCATAGAGTCAGGCGGCCGTACTGGACTTACCATGGTCAGCACCGCATTTTTCTTCCTGCTCTGCATGCTGTTCTCACCGCTGTTCCTCATGATACCCGGAGCAGCTACCGGAAGTGCCCTCGTTATCGTCGGCATCTCCATGCTTGAGACCATGGGCGGCGTGGATTTTGAAGCTTCAGAGTTCCTTCCCGTGGCAGTCATGATATTCGTAACCGTATTCATGAATGACTATGTGGCAGGTATAGCCCTTGGCATGTTCGTATATCTGATACTGACCGTGCTCAGGCACTTCATCTCTAAGGAATGTGACCTTCCCGAGTGGCCTGCATGGGCCCTTGGAGTGCTGATGATACTCTACTTTGTATTCTAAGTATTTTCAGCTTTAG
>DVNS01000089.1 GCA_018714145.1 Candidatus Avilachnospira avistercoris | reverse complement strand
CCTTATTTTTGCCTCGAAGCACTTCATAAAGGCCCCCTCTGTCTCTTCAGGCAATCTCTGAGTCTTCAGGCTTTTCAGATGCTGCCAGAGCCTTCAGGCTTTTCAGTCTTATCTGCAGCTTTTTCAGCCATATCTCCCCTGCCATTCCCGTCGTCCTCTTTTGAGTTTCCTGTCTCAGGCTGCTCCTCCCTTCCGAAGAAGCCTCCTATGAAGCAGAGGAGCTCATAGATGGAATGAAGCATACGGTCAAACAGCCCGTATCTATAGAGGGATATGCAGAACATACCTATGGGCACTGCAAATATCATACCTGCTATGCCGTAGAACTTATAGCCAAGGAACAAAAACAGCAGGGTACAAAGGGGTGAAAGCCCCATGGTATCTCCCATTATCTTAGGCTGCAGGGTATTCCTTACGGCTTGGGTCGCAAGGTAGACCACGGAAAGCCAGAGGGCCATCAGGAAATTGCCGCTGAGTATCTCTATCACTATCCAAGGCCACATGATGAATCCTACTCCGAAGGCTGGCAGGAAATCAAGGAAGGCCGTTAGCAGGGCTAGGGGTATGGCGTACTGTACCCTCAGTATCAGGAAGGATATGGCAAGCACCAGAAATACCACGCCCATTATCTTTATCTGAGCCTTGAGCCACGAGCCGAGTATCTTCTTCGTATCATTTTTCAGATAATCCATATAGCCTGCTATGGCCTTGGGCATATGCTTTCGGATAAAGAGCTGGATATTTTCCCATTGGAATATAAAGCAGAAGGCAGATATGAAAAATACCAGCACATTGATGAATAATCCGGGCACCGAGCGCACCGCAGAGGCGGAGAGATCCACCGTGGGCACGACTATGCCGGAAAGCAGTCCCGTGATAATGGAGCTCATGTTGGTCCGAAATTCCATAAGCCCCAAGGCTATATCCTCGGGCAGCATGTCTATGATGCCCTGATATCTGGTAAACAGACCGTCAAGGGTAGCAGAAAGTCCGGAGAGGTATCCGGGCAGGTCCTCAAGGAAGCCTATTCCAAAGGTGATAAGGGAGGAAATGGCTATGTAGATGACCCATATGATGATGAGCAGCACTACGGCCACGATGAGCACCGAGCTATGCTTCCTCTTTATGGATATCTTCTTCTGCAGGAAGCTGACCGCAGGATTGGCTATCATGGCTATGATATATCCCAGCACAAAGGGCAGGAAAAACATGGTCAGACGGATAAGCAGCAGCACCGCCGCCGCTATGGCCATTACCGGTATCAATACATTGAATATCAGCTTCAGATAATACTTATATCCCTTGTCCACTCTTATCTCCTATCGAAAAAGCGCATGCAGAGCCTTATAAAGGCATATACCATGGCAGATACCCCGAGGTAGAACCATGTACTTGGATTGGAATACCATGTGGTAAAAAATGAAAGACTTATGTAAAAGAAGGGCTGGGCTATGAGTACATAGCTAAAAAGGAGTCCCTTCCTTCCCCTCTTATCAACGAAGCGCTGCTCTAAAAATGCCATCAAACCGCCAAGTACCAGCCCCAGAGCCGCCACTCCCAGAAGCCCGAAGTCATAATAGGCATCATAGGCTATGGTAAGGGTGGTGAGCTCCTCCTTGGTGGTGTATATGGGAAAGGACACAAGCTCCGGTCTCAAAAACTTAAGTCCGGTAAATACCAATACAGGGAACAGCATGCGAAGGCCGCCGCTATGGACTGCCAGATCCCTTATGAGGCAGTTCAGATTATCAAAATTATTGGCCACATACATATAGGGCTGTATCAGCCATATGGGGAGGCTGTCCTGCTTCATGTCAAATATCCCCTTGAGATATTCGATGCTGTGGGCACGCTCTATGGTAAGGAAGACATAAAGTCCTATCATGGCTATGAAAAGCGCCGATATGACAGGGAGCCTTTTCTTATCAAAGAGAGAGCCTAAGCTGTCCCTGCGCATAAGCAGAAGACTGAACACCGAAAGGGCTATGGAAAGGATGAGCTGGAACCTTGATACCAGCAGTATCGGAAGCAGCAGGGCCACAGCCGTACAGATAAGCACCATGATATCCATCCTGCTTTTATCCAGTCTCTTCCTCAGCTTAAAATAGGTCACCGCCTCAGCAGGTATGAGCACGAAGGCCGTGGTGAAGTAATGCAGTCCGCTCACATGAAAGTATGAGTAGGCATGGGGCGTATCCACCGTAAAAAGGGGTATGTAGCCAAGTATATAAACCTCAGTCAAAAAGGCAGCCACGGATACGAAGCTGGTTATGAATATGGCTATGGCAGTGAACCTTGCCTCAGATGAAGTTCCATCGGGCAAAATGTCCCCAGCCTCACTTATCCCGGTCCCCTTTGTCCCTGTCTCGTTAGCCTCAGGCTCCGGCTCCTTTATCCCGATCTCTTTTTCTTCAGGCCCTGAATCCATTTTACGGGCCAAAGCCTTGAATAAAAACCCATATATCCCTAAAAAAGCCGCTGCAAACAGCCAGATGGCTATCCAAGTCTCAGCTTCCCAGTCGGTCTGAAGATTGGAGAGCTTAAGGGCAGAAAGCCCTGCTCCGCCTATCCATGAAAGGGAAAAAAGCCCTGCCGGACATAGAAGCAGCCTTCCGCTCCGTTCATAATAAACGGCAAAAAGGTATAAAGAAAGTCCTATGAGCAGAGCTCCTGAAAAAAGATACTCTCCCATGACGGAGAGCATCCAAGATGATAAAAATGTCAATGTCAGTATGATGATATCCATCAGCCTCAGGGGCCCTCCGTAACTGCAGCCCCACTCTCATGGGGAAGGGTCTCGGTCTGCGTCTCCGGCTCTGAAGCAGGGACGGTCTCCGAAGGAGCCACGGTCTCACGCTCAGTCTGGCTTCCATGGGCAGAGCTCTCATGGGCTGTCTCAGTCTCGGCAAGACCGGGGCCGCCTGCTGCCTCCGAGCTCGGAGCCGCGGTCTCGGGCTCAGTCTCCTCAGCGGCGCTGGTCTCCGGCGCCCTTCTTATCCTTGCTATGGCGCTTATCTGAGATGAGGCCTCCGACAGTATAAGCCCTTCGGGTATGTATGGAGCTATGTCTATGGAAAGGGTCACATTCCTGGTGGCCCCGCTTATGTCTATGGCGCTGTCAGGTATCTCTATGCTCGAATACATATCAAGCAGCTCCTCCGGACCATACACAGATACGAAAGAGGGGCTTACCTCCACACCGTCATATATATACCCCTCGGCAGGCTCTCCCACTGCTCCGGCGCTGATGCTCAGGCTCTTAATGCGGTAAATGGGCTGAACATAGTTTATCTCTGAAAGGCTCAGCTCCATGCGCTCATCTATATCGATGGCGTGGCCATTGGCATCATAGAATACTATCTGGGCCGTTCCGCTCACATCGGAAGTCGCCTCGGATATATCCACCTCTATGCCCACAGAGCTTACCATGCCTATCTCGGACACGGGCCCATTGACATAGATATAGTCCTGAGAAAGGGATATATCGCCAAGGGCATAGCCCTCAGCCTGTGTACCGATGGTATTGACATTGATATCGAAGCGCTTCTCCTGCATATCCTCGGTGCTCACATGGACCACCATGGGATTGCTGCGTATGTCGGATATCATGGAGGATATCTCCGACGAGGGCTCTATGTATACGGGCACCGCCCCTGTCACCGAATAGTCCTTAAGATCCACATAGGCAGTAAAATCAGAGGCAGATATAAGGTTGCTGTATCTTGCCCTGACATTGAAGGATACCCGTACCGTCCTCGTGTCCAGACTATACATCTGGTCTGCCCTTATGAGTTCTTCGGGATTCCTGACCTCCAGCTCCACGGTCACATAGTCTGATATCTCAGGATTTGAGATATTGACTACCGCTATCCATATGATAAAGGCCAGCAAAAGCGAGGTAAGCTTCAGCATCGGATTTTGTTTTAGCCATTGTCCTAATTTATTCATCTGCCTTATGCTTTCCCTTCCTCCACTTTAAGAAGCGCCCTGTTTCCTCGACTGAAACGAGGGCCTTCAATATACGCCTCAGGCTCTCCTGATCCGGTATCCTAGTCAGCTCTCCGTGCTGGGCCACACTGACCCTTCCCGTCTCCTCGGAGACCACTATGGTCAGGCTGTCGGTGGCCTCGGATATGCCTAAGGCAGCCCTGTGTCTGGTTCCCAGATCCTTGCTTATGCTCATATTGTCGGAGAGAGGCAGATAGCAGGTCGCTGCCGCCACCTCATTGCCCCTTATGACCACAGCTCCGTCATGAAGCGGTGTATTCTTTTCAAATATGTTTATCAGAAGGCCTGAGCTTATGAGGCCGTTTATCTCTATGCCGGTCTTTTCGATATCGGACAGGGACTCGTTCTGCTCAATGGTCATGAGGGCTCCGGTCTTTTTCTTTGCCATATAAAATGTGGCACTTACTATGCCGTCTATGGAGGCCTCGCTCATGATGCCCGAGTATTTGTCACTGCTGTTTATGGTAAATATATTGCTTACGATATTCTGGCTTCCCAGCTGCTCAAGGGCCTTACGAAGCTCAGGCTGAAAGATGATGACGAGGGCCAGCAGAGCCACCGTGGACACCCTTTCCAGTATCCAGAGTATGGTATCCAGTCTGAGCAGAGCTGCAAACAGGGTGAACACCAGTATCACGATGATACCCTTAAGCAGGGTCCATGCTCTGGTATTTTTTATCCAGAGCATCAGCTCATACACTATCACCGCGATGATGAGCACCTCTATCAGGTTCCTTACCGAAAACAGAGGCAGGAGGGATATAGAGCTTTTAAGCGTGCCAAAAATGCGTTCCATTTAATTCAGCTCCTCCGCTCGTCTTCCTCAGGCTTTATCTTAGGTATAGCCTTTACATAATAAAAATAATCATCGTCCTCGAACTGTACCCGTTCGGAGCCGCTGTAATCCACTCCGAAAAATACGGCCTCATATAAAAATGCAAGCCCAAAGGACACCACTATGCCGAAGATATCCCAGAAAAGGGAAGTCTCGGAGAAAAGCGCCCCTATGATGACCACCAAAATGCAGAGCACTCCGCCGCCAGCGCCTATGGCTATGGTCCAAGCATGGTCTATGCTGAGGGACCTTATGGCACTTATGACCAGCACGCAGAGCACGAAGGCCGCTATGACCAATATCATGTACTTATCCTTCAGCACTCCGTCCACTATGCTGGAGAAGTCGTTTACCATGGCCGTCGGGTCCACTGCCCTTGTAAATGATGAGGCATGGTCCGCAAAGTACTTGATAAGGAACCACGAAAATGCCCCGAGGGCGCAGGGTATGGCCGCTCCCGCACCTATGGCAAAGGCCAGTATCATGGGCACTGCAAACTGTATCTTAAGTATAAAGCCGACACAGACAAGGGCTATGACCCCTCCGTGACCGGGCTTGAAGCCGAAGTAAAGGACGCCGATGATGAGCATAGCCATCAGCATGATGCCCGCCATGACATAGGACACGTCCAGCATGGACATAAGCACCAGCACCCCTGCAAAAAAGGTTATGGCCCCCCAGGGAAGGAAGGCACAGATAAGGGAAAAGAGGAGTAAGAAGCTTAACTCAAAGAAGCCCCCTGCCAGCTCTCCAAGGTAGAGCTTAAGCACGAAAAATGTAAAGAGAGCCGAGCAAAGCTTGATAAGCGGTCTTATGAAAGTGTTGTTTGAGGCGTAAAACCTCCTGATATTGTCTCTTATGCTAAAAAGGGCGTTCAAATCAGTTACCTCTTTCCGTATTTTTTAAGTCTCTTGAGCTTAGTCGCATACAGCAGTATGCCTCTCTTTGAGGTCTTATACCGCTTCACCGCCACAAGGTAGGTGAAGATAAGATATATCAAAAGCCCTGTCCCAAAGTATATCGACAGCTCCCTGAGCACCGCCGGAAGTCCGCTCACATTGATATCATAAAACAGGACCCCTGCCTGAAAGGCAAGATACAGAAGGAAGCACAGCACCATACACAGCAGATAGCGCACGAAGGCCCCCAAAAGCTGTCCCATGATGTAATCATGTCTGTAATAATTATTTATCTTAAAGACCC
>DVNS01000088.1 GCA_018714145.1 Candidatus Avilachnospira avistercoris | reverse complement strand
ATAATCGCAGAAACGAATAAAATCAAGCTGCCATAAGTGGAAAAGGGAAATGAAAATATAATATTTTGAAAATTAATACTTGCAATATTTGACTCTATGGTAAATAATTTTAAAATATATTGTTGATTTGTGAAGTTGCAGGATTCGGACACTTAATATGATATGTACTCCTAAGCTTTCTACGATTCATCAGGATTGTTTTGAACTTGGATGCTCTGCAGTAGAGCACCTGCTTGTCAGGGCGACGCAGCATAGCTCGTCGATCTGCCAGACGTATTTTAATTGTGAGTTGATAATGAGGGAAACAACCTGAAATCATAGATCAATATTTACATAAAATACGATTTGCCCATATTAAAGAAAGGCGCACCATGCTTATCGCTGACAGATGGAAGGATTATAAAGTGATAGACGCCTCCTCGGGGGAAAAACTCGAGGATTTTGGAGGGTATCTGCTTATCAGGCCGGATCCTCAGGTCATATGGAAAACTGAGCGCGAGGCTCAGGGCTGGAAAAAGCCCAATGCCCATTACCACCGTTCTCAGAAGGGTGGTGGAAGCTGGGAATTCTTTGACCTGCCAAAGCAGTGGCAGATAAGCTATGAGCTTCCTGAGGGAGAAGGACCTGCGGAAAGGAAGGTACAGGATGCCTCAGCCCCGGCCAAGGATAAAATGACTGCCTCGCCGGCGGATACCGCATCAGGGCATGTATCGGAGCCTAAGGCGGGCAGCCGCTCAAACCGCATAGTATTTAATCTCAAGCCCTTTTCCTTCAAGCATACGGGAGTGTTTCCAGAGCAGGCGGTGAACTGGGACCGCTGTTCCCGGCTCATAAGGAAGCGTCTTGAGCGCACAGGAAAGGCCCCCAAGGTGCTGAACCTCTTTGCCTATACCGGCGGCGCTACCCTTGCTGCCGCAGCCTCGGGAGCAGAACTTACTCATGTGGACTCCTCAAAGGGAATGGTCACTTGGGCTAAGGAAAATGCTTCCGCCTCCGGACTTTCCGAGGCACCCATACGTTATCTCGTGGACGACTGCACCAAATTCGTGGAACGGGAGCTCAGACGGGGCCATACCTATGATGCCATCATCATGGACCCACCCTCCTACGGCAGGGGGCCTAAGGGAGAGATATGGAAGATAGAGGATGACATTTTTGACTTTGTGAAGCTCTGCGAAAGGCTTTTGTCCGATGAAGCTTTGTTTTTCCTGATAAATTCCTACACCACGGGGCTTCAGGCCGGGGTGCTGAGCTATATGCTGAGCTCCATCGTGGCCTCACGGCATAAGGGCAGGGTCGAGTCCGATGAGATAGGGCTTCCCGTCATGGAAAATGGCCTCATACTTCCCTGCGGAGCAGCAGGCCTCTGGGTGGGTGAGGCCTAAGGCACTTCATATACTATTCGTAAGAATTATGACAGCATTTATTCATTGTTAAAGAGCCCCGATGCTGATATACTTCATAATAGTAAAAAAGAAATTCAGGGCAACTGTCTTTTTTTTGGAGAGGGATCAATGAAGAGATTATTTAAAACTATGCTCCTTACTGCCGGCATCACTGCGGCCTGTGCATTTACGGCCCTTGCAGATGGCTGGACCATGGAGAACGGCCGCTGGACCTATATCCAGAACGGCTCCAAGGTCACAAATGAGTGGCGCATTTCCGGTGACGGCGGATATTATTATCTTGGAAGCGACGGCTATATGGTGACCAATGCCTTCATAGACTATGAGCGCTATGCTGATGCCGACGGCAAGATGGTGACTGACGGATGGCGCCAGATAGACGGCAAGTGGTATTATTTTGACAGCAACGGAAAGCTTATCACCAATCACTCCAGACAGATAAACGGGCTTTGGTACTATTTCGACTATGACGGTTCCATGATGACCGGCTGGGTAGAGGACGGTAATTCTCTTTATTATTGTGATCCCGAGTCCGGCGGACGCATGGTGACCTCCACCTGGAGATACATAGAGCCCCCTGAGTATCTGGTATATGATGACGATCAGAGCGGACCCTATACCACCGACGGCAAGTACTGGTTCTACTTCCTTTCCTCGGGAAAGGCTGTCAGAGCAGAGACTGACGGAAGCTATAAGGAGATGGTCATCAACAACAACAGATATGCCTTCGACTATGCCGGACGTATGATGACCGGCTGGGTACAGGTGGACAGCGATGCTTCCCCTGCGATATCAGGCTACAGATATTACAATGATACGGAGAGCATAGGCACCTACGGGGCAGCTCATCAGGGATGGCTCTCAGCTTACCCTCCCGAGGGCATAAGCTCCCTTGGCAATGTTGAGTGGTACTACTTCGACTCCAAGGGTCAGCCTTACTATGGCACCGATGTTTCCGGCGATGACAATGACGAGACCCTCGTGGCCAAGTTCAAGCGCCTTGAGAAGGACGGAAAGACTGAGACCTATCTGTTCAATGAGTACGGCAACCCCGTATACGGCCTTCGTAAGGTAAGGAGGACCAACGGCGACGTCACCAGCATGTACTTCGGTAACCGCCAGCAGTGCTGCCTGCAGAAGGGAGACCGCAGCATCACGGATGCAGAGGGCAATACCTACACCTTCTACTTTGACGGCTCGGGCTACGGCTATACCGGAGTCAAGAACGGAAAGCTCTACTACATGGGCCTCCTTCAGAAGGCCATAGATACTTCCTATGCCTACTATACGGTAAAGGGAGAGACCTACCTCGTGACCAAGAGCGGCACCATCAGGAAGAACCTGAACTCCAACAAGGAGGAGGCTGAGTATAAGTCGGATTCCTCCGGTAAGTGGATGGACGGAGCCTATGCAGAGGTGAGCGAGCTTGTAGTTCCTGTATTTGAGATATCGTATAATTAACAACTGTATCAAAAAAAATACAAAATACAATATATCCAGACACAAAAAGCGCTTGCTGTGCAGGCGCTTTTGTGCTATCTTTATTAGGCTGTGGCATGATAGCGAGGATCTGCAAGGTTGCTGTCGGTGCGAATACATAAGTGCCGGGAGGTTTTTGCAGGGAGTAAATGTCAAGACAGAGTTGGCGACAAGTCACTGTACCAGATAAGTTGTTCCGGTATAAGGCCGGAGCCGGGTAACATGATTGCGGGAAGCAACAGGACACACCCGGGCGCGTGTACAGTCACCACTTGTCGTACTGCATTAAAAGTACGAATAGGAGGCGACTTTTTTTATGGCAAATCAGATCATGAGGATCACACTCAAGGCTTACGATCATCAGCTGGTAGATCAGTCTGCAGCAAAGATCGTTGAGAGCTGCAGGAAGACAGGTTCAGAGGTCAGCGGGCCCGTACCCCTTCCCACAAAGAAGGAAGTAGTTACTATCCTTAGGGCAGTTCATAAGTATAAGGACAGCCGTGAGCAGTTCGAGCAGAGGACACACAAGAGGCTCATCGATATCATCAATCCCGGTCCCAAGACCATGGAGACCCTTCAGAGGCTGGATATGCCTGCAGGAGTTTATATCGATGTTCAGATGAAGAATGAGGCAGACAAGGGCAAGAGAGCTCCCAGAAAGCAGCTCATCACAAAGCCCGTTCAGAGAAAGCCCAGACCTGCTAAGCAGCAGAGGCCTGCAGGAAAGGCAGCTGACAGGAAGCCTCAGGCTAAGGCTCCCAAGGCCGAGAAGGCAGAGGGCGCAGAGGCTTAAGCCCATAGAAACAGGCTTAGGCTAAGATAAGGGCTTCGGCCATGCGGCACGGAGCATGGCTCCGAGAACCGCATAAAAAAGCTTATGGGCGGCACAGACTGGACAACACCGGAGAGCTCCGGCAGTTTCAGGCCGCTGCATATAAATTGAAAGTACCTTTCATCGCCAAGCGATGCGCTGGTCTTTCATGAATGCCTGCGGGCATTCCGCTGTAGATTAAATAAGGAGGAAACAGTTTAATGAAGAAGGCAATACTTGCTACAAAAGTAGGCATGACTCAGATCTTTGCCGAGAACGGCGAATTAGTGCCTGTTACCGTCCTTCTTGCCGGACCCTGTGTGGTAACTCAGGTGAAGACGATGGACAATGACGGCTACGAGGCTGTTCAGGTAGGATTTGGAGAGCTCAGGGAGAAGCTTGCCAACAAGCCCAGGAAGGGTATCTTTGAGAAGGCAGGAGTTTCTGTTAAGAGATATCTTCGTGAGTTCAGGTTTGAAAATGCTTCTGACTATAAGGTAGCTGATGAGATCAGGGCAGACATCTTCGCAGTAGGCGACCATGTGGATGCTACGGCTATCACAAAGGGTAAGGGCTTCCAAGGTGCAGTCAAGAGACTTGGTCAGCACAGAGGCCCCATGAAGCACGGCTCCAAGTTCCACAGGCATCAGGGTTCAAACGGACCTGCCACTACTCCCGGACGTGTGTTCAAGGGAAAGGGCATGCCCGGTCATATGGGTTCAGTACAGAGGACTGTAGAGAACCTTGAGGTCGTAAGGGTCGATGCTGAAAACAATCTGCTGTTGGTTAAGGGCTCTGTTCCGGGACCGAAGAAATCCCTTATAACCATCAAAGAGACAGTTAAGGTAACTAAGTAACTTGGTGGAAGGAAAGGAGGAAACTTAACATGGCAAACGTAGCTGTATACAACATGCAGGGCGAGCAGGTTGATACCATAGAGCTTAACGATGCCGTATTCGGCGTCGAAGTCAACGAAAATCTCGTGCACATGGCCGTAGTTGCCCAGCTTGCCAACAAGCGTCAGGGTACACAGAAGGCTAAGACAAGATCTGAAGTATCCGGAGGCGGAAGGAAGCCTTGGAGACAGAAGGGAACAGGCCACGCAAGGCAGGGCTCCATCAGGGCTCCTCAGTGGACCGGCGGCGGAGTAGTATTCGCACCCGTACCCAGAGACTACAGCATGTCTATGAATAAGAAGGAAAAGAGGGCAGCCCTTAAGTCAGCTCTTACGAGCCGCGTAGAGGCTGGAAAGCTCATCGTCCTTGACGAGCTTGCTCTTCCCGAGATCAAGACAAAGGAGTTCCAGAAGATGATGGACGCTCTCAAGATCGAGAAGGCACTTTTCGTTCTTGACAGCATGGATAAGAATGTCATCCTCTCCGCAAGGAATATCGAGGATGTAAAGACGACTCAGGTCGGCACTCTCAACACCTATGATGTGATGAAGTATTCGACCGTAGTGCTCACAAAGAAGTCGGTTTCAGATATTGAGGAGGTATACGCATAATGGCAGCTATCAATTATTATGACGTGATACTTAAGCCCGTTGTGTCGGAGTCTTCCATGAGCGCGATGGCACATAACAAATACACCTTCCTCGTAGCCCCTGAGGCTAACAAGACCCAGATAAAGGAAGCTGTTGAGAAGATGTTCCCCGGGACCAAGGTGGAAAGCGTCAACACCATGCAGAGGCCCGGTAAGGACCGCAGACGCGGCATGAACGTAGGTAAGACTGCGAAGACCAAGAAGGCCATCGTTACTCTTACAGAGGATTCCAAGTCCATAGAGATATTCCAAGGACTGTAAGCCGCAAAATATGCAGATGAGACTGCGACAATAAATCAATAAGGAGAATCAATTCATGGGTATCAAGACATACAAGCCCTATACACCTTCAAGAAGGAACATGACCGGGTCTGATTTCTCTGAGATCACAAAGAAGACCCCTGAGAGATCCCTTCTTGCCGGAAAGAAGAAGACTTCCGGACGCAATAATCAGGGTAAGATAACCGTCAGACATCACGGCGGCGGAAACAGACAGAAGTACAGGATAATAGATTTCAAGAGGAATTCAAAGGACGGTATCGAGGCTAAGGTCATCGGCATCGAGTACGATCCCAACAGATCAGCCAACATTGCCCTTATCTGCTATGCAGACGGCACCAAGTCCTACATCCTCGCTCCTCAGGGTCTTACAGACGGCATGACCGTTATGAGCGGCGAGCACGCTGAGGCAAGGGTCGGCAACTGCCTTCCCCTTTCCCAGATCCCTGTAGGAGCCAACGTACACAACATCGAGATGCTTCCCGGCAAGGGCGGCCAGATGGTACGTTCCGCAGGAAACTCCGCACAGCTTATGGCTAAGGAGGGTGCTTATGCGACCCTTCGTCTCCCTTCAGGCGAGATGCGTATGGTTCCCATCGAGTGCCGTGCTACCATCGGTGTGGTAGGAAACGGAGAGCACAACCTTATCAACTATGGTAAGGCAGGACGCAAGAGGCACATGGGCATAAGGCCTACCGTAAGAGGTTCCGTCATGAACCCCAACGATCACCCTCATGGTGGTGGAGAAGGAAGAGCACCTATCGGACGTCCCGGTCCTTCTACTCCTTGGGGCAAGCCTGCTCTTGGTCTTAAGACCAGAAAGGGTAAGAAGGCTTCCAACAAGCTGATCGTAAGAAGACGTGATGGCAGAGCCATTAAGTAATAGCAGGAGGATAAAAGATTATGGCAAATCGTTCATTGAAAAAGGGACCGTTCGCTGACGCTTCTCTTCTTAAGAAGGTCGATGCTATGAACGCTTCCGGACAGAAGTCTGTTATAAAGACATGGTCACGCCGTTCTACTATCTTCCCTCAGATGGTCGGCCACACCATTGCAGTGCATGACGGCAGGAAGCACGTTCCCGTATTCGTAACAGAGGACATGGTCGGTCATAAGTTAGGTGAGTTCGTTGCCACAAGGACCTACAGGGGCCACGGCAAGGACGAGAAGAAGACCGGCGCAAGATAAGCAGAGCGTGAAAGGAGGAAAGATCTACTATGGCAAGAGGACATAGATCACAGATAAAGAGAGAGAGAAATGCCGTTAAGGATTTGAGACCCAGCGCTAAGCTTTCTTATGCAAGAGTTTCGGTGCAGAAGGCATGCTTCATCTTGGATGCCATCAGGGGCAAGGATCTCAATACCGCCATCGGTATCGTGACCTACAATCCGAGATACGCTTCTTCTTTAGTCAAGAAGTTACTTGAATCTGCGGCAGCCAATGCAGAGAACAATAACAACATGGACAGGGAGAACCTTTATGTAGCAGAGTGCTACGCAAACAAGGGACCCACAATGAAGAGGATCCAGCCGAGAGCACAGGGCAGGGCGTACCGCATAGAGAAGCGCACCAGCCACATCACCGTAGTTCTCGACGAGAAGAAGTAATCGGAGGAGGAAAGCATGGGACAGAAAGTTAATCCGCACGGCCTCAGAGTCGGCGTTATTAAAGACTGGGATTCCAGATGGTATGCAGAGGGCAAGGATTTTGCCGACAACCTTGTGGAAGACTACAATATCAGGAAGTTCCTTAAGAAGAAGCTTGAGGCCGCCGGTATCTCCAAGATCGAGATAGAGAGGACGGCTGACAGAGTCAGAGTCATCATCTACACCGCTAAGCCCGGCGTAGTCATTGGAAGAGGCGGCTCAGAGATAGACAAGCTTAAGGCAGAGGTCCAGAAGTACACAAAGAACAAGCTCTTCGTGGACATCAAGGAGATAAAGAGGCCCGACCGCGACGCTCAGCTCGTTGCAGAGAGCATCGCTCAGCAGCTTGAAAATCGTGCATCCTTCAGGCGTGCCCTTAAGCAGGCTATGCAGAGGACCATGAAGGCCGGCGCTCTCGGTATCAAGGCAGCCGTTTCCGGAAGACTTGGCGGAGCAGATATCGCAAGGTCAGAGTTCTATTCAGAGGGTACCATACCCCTTCAGACCCTGCGTGCCGACATAGACTATGGCTTTGCCGAGGCAGATACCACCTATGGTAAGCTTGGCATCAAGGTATGGATATACAAGGGGGAGATACTCCCTGAGAAGAAAAAGGAAGGGAGCGATAAATAATCATGTTAATGCCTAAGAGGACAAAATATCGTAAGCAGCAGCGTGGTTCCATGAAGGGCAGAGCTCAGCGCGGAAACAAGATCGCGTACGGAGAGTTCGGCCTTGTCGCTACCGAGTCCTGCTGGCTTAAGGCAAATCAGATCGAGGCAGCCCGTATCGCCATGACCCGTTACATCAAGCGTGGCGGTCAGGTATGGATAAAGGTATTCCCCGACAAGCCTGTAACATCTAAGCCTATCGGAGTTCGTATGGGATCCGGAAAGGGCGCAGTTGAGTTTTATGTAGCAGTAGTTAAGCCGGGCCGTGTGCTCTTCGAGATAGCGGGCGTTCCGGAGGAGACAGCTAGGGAGGCACTTCGTCTTGCCATGCATAAGTTACCGCTTACATGCAAGATAGTTTCCAAGGCTGATTTAGAAGGCGGTGATGACAGTGAAAAGTAAGAAGTATTTAGATGAGCTCAAGGCTAAGGACATCAAGGCTTTAAACGAGGATCTCGTAACTGCCAAAAAGGAACTTTTCAATCTCAGATTCCAGAATGCTACCAACCAGCTTGATAACACAGCTAGGATCAGCGAGGTAAGAAAGAACATAGCAAGGATCCAGACTGTTATCACGCAGAAGCAGAAAGTAAGCTGAACCGTAGGAAAGGAGAGCATTAACCGTGGAAAGAAATCTCAGAAAGACTCGTACCGGCAAGGTGATCAGCAACAAGATGGACAAGACTATCACGGTTGCTATCGAGGATAATGTTAAGCATCCTTTGATCGGTAAGATTGTCAAGAGGACATATACGCTTAAGGCCCACGATGAAAACAATGAGTGCGGCGAGGGCGATAAGGTAGAAGTTATGGAGACAAGGCCTCTTTCCAAGACAAAGAGATGGAGACTTGTCAGGATAGTTGAGAAGGCCAGATAAGGAGGAAGGAGTAATATGGTACAGCAGGAGACCAGACTTAAGGTTGCCGACAATACCGGTGCTAAGGAACTCCTTTGCATCCGTGTCATGGGCGGATCAACAAGGAGGTATGCACGCATCGGCGACGTCATCGTTGCTTCGGTCAAAGATGCAACACCCGGCGGCGTTGTAAAGAAGGGTGATGTGGTGAAGGCAGTAGTTGTCCGCACCGTTCACAAGACCCACCGTGCAAACGGCTCTTACATCCGTTTCGATGAGAATGCAGCCGTTATAATCAAGGACGATAAGACCCCGAGAGGGACCCGTATATTCGGGCCGGTAGCAAGGGAGCTTCGTGACCATCAGTTCATGAAGATAGTTTCCTTAGCACCGGAAGTACTGTAAGGAGGTGCCCAATGCAGAAGATCAAGAAGGACGATATGGTCAGAGTCATTGCCGGCAAGGACAAGGGCAGAGACGGAAAAGTTCTCAGTGTCGATCCCAAGGCAGGCAAGGTAGTCGTTGAGGGCATCAACATGGTCACGAAGCATCAGAAGGCTTCACAGGCCAATCCTCAGGGCGGCATCGTAAGGGCTGAGAGGCCCATCGACGTATCCAACGTCATGCTGCTTTCCGACGGCCAGCCCACCAAGGTAGGCTTCAAGGTCGAGGGCGGCAAGAAGGTCCGCTTCGCAAAGAAGACAGGCAAGGTTATAGCATAAGCGAAAGGAGTAAAAAACTGTGGCCAGATTAAAGGATATCTACAATTCCGAGATCAGGGATGCCATGATCAAGAAGTTCGGCTATAAGAACATCATGGAAGTGCCCAAGCTCGAGAAGATAGTCATCAATATGGGTATTGGTGAAGCTAAGGAAAATGCCAAGGTTTTAGACTCTGCTGTCAGAGATCTGGAGATAATTTCAGGACAGCACGCTGTTGTGACCAAGGCAAGGAAGTCAGTTGCAAACTTCAAGCTCCGTGAGGGCATGCCTATCGGATGTAAGGTAACTCTCCGCGGCGAGAAGATGTACGATTTTGCAGACCGTCTTATCAATCTTGCGCTCCCCCGTGTGCGTGACTTCAGAGGCGTCAACCCCAACTCCTTCGATGGAAGAGGAAACTATGCGCTGGGCCTTAAGGAGCAGCTCATATTCCCCGAGATCGAGTACGATAAGGTCGATAAGACCAGGGGTATGGACATCATTTTTGTTACGACTGCTAAGACTGACGAAGAGGCAAAGGAGCTCTTAAGGCTCTTCAACATGCCCTTCGCGAGATAAGGAAGGAGCTAAAGAGACATGGCTAAGACATCCATGAAGATAAAGCAGCAGCGTCCGGCTAAGTTCTCCACAAGGGAGTACAACAGATGCAGGATTTGCGGAAGACCCCATGCTTATCTCAGAAAGTATGGCATCTGCCGTATCTGCTTCCGTGAGCTGGCTTATAAGGGCGAGATCCCCGGAGTCAAGAAGGCAAGCTGGTAATAGACGACGCTAAGAACATAAGAAAGGATATCGTGTATCAATTATGACTATGAGTGATCCTATTGCGGATATGCTTACAAGGATCCGCAACGCAAATATGCGTAAGCATGAGACGGTGGATGTACCCTCATCCAAGATGAAGAACGCTATAGCTGACATCCTTTACAAGGAGGGCTATATAGAGAAGTACGAGCTCGTTCAGAACGGCAATTTCAAGGACATAAGGATAACACTTAAGTACGCTCAGGATAAGTCCGTAAGGATAATCACCGGCCTTAAGAAGATATCAAAGCCCGGCCTTCGTGTATACGCAGGCAAGGAGGATATGCCCAAGGTGCTCGGCGGACTCGGCATCGCCATCATTTCCACAAATGAGGGCATCATGACTGACAAAGAGGCTAGACAGAGAGGCATTGGCGGCGAAGTCCTTTGCTTCGTTTGGTAAGACAATATCTGAAAACGGCCTTAGGGCCGACAATTTAAGAAGGAGGATTTTTCGATGTCACGAATCGGAAAGCAGCCGGTCGTTATACCGGCGGGAGTTACCGTAAGTATAGCAGACGGCAACGTTGTGACAGTAAAGGGACCTAAGGGAGAGCTCACAAGACAGTTCGCTCATGAGCTCACCATAGCTCAGGAGGACGGCAAGGTAGTCGTTACCCGTCCCAACGATCTTAAGAGGATCAAGGCCCTTCACGGACTTACAAGGACCCTCATCCACAACATGGTGACCGGAGTTTCTGAGGGCTACCAGAAGGTGCTTGAGGTCAACGGTGTAGGTTACAGGGCAGCTAAGCAGGGCAAGAAGCTCGTGCTCAACCTCGGATATTCCCATCCCGTAGAGATGGACGATCCCGAAGGCATAGAGACCGTACTTGACGGACAGAACAAGATAATCGTCAAGGGAATCTCCAAGGAGAAGGTTGGACAGTATGCAGCCGAGATAAGGATGAAGAGGCCCCCGGAGCCTTATAAGGGCAAGGGCATCAAGTATGAGACTGAGACTATCAGACGCAAAGTCGGTAAGACCGGTAAGAAATAAGCTAAGGAGAGAATGACATGATAAACAAAAAGTCAAAGAGCGAAATTCGTCATAAAAAGCACGCAAGACTTCGTAATCGTATCTCCGGCACGGCTGAGAGACCTCGTCTTTGCGTTTTCAGATCGAATAAGCACATGTATGCTCAGATCATCGATGATACAGTAGGAAACACCCTCTGTGCAGCATCCACCCTTGATAAGGATGCCAAGGAGCTTGAGTATACCGACAATCAGGAAGCAGCCGCATTCGTCGGCAAGGCCATCGCCGAGAAGGCTCTTGCAAAGGGCATCAAGGAAGTGGTATTTGACAGAGGCGGCTTTATCTATCACGGAAAAGTCAAGGCGCTTGCAGAGGCGGCACGCGAAGCCGGACTTGAATTCTAAGGGGGAGAAAGATGAGACGTACAATTATTGATCCTAAGACATTAGAATTGAACGACAGAGTCGTGGCCATCAAGCGTGTATCCAAGACCGTTAAGGGTGGACGTACCATGAGGTTCTCCGCACTGGTAGTCGTAGGAGACGGCAACGGACATGTGGGAGCAGGACTTGGCAAGGCAGCAGAGGTGCCCGAGGCTATAAGGAAGGGCAAGGAAGCAGCCATGAAGAACCTTGTAGAGATACCCCTTGACAAGAACAAATCAGTACCCCACGATTTCTTCGGAGTATTCGGAAGCTCCACCATACTTCTTAAGAGAGCTCCCGAAGGTACCGGTGTTATCGCAGGAGGCCCTGCCCGTGCAGTCATAGAGATGGTAGGAATAAAGAACATCCGTACCAAATCCTTGGGTTCCAACAACAAGGTGAACTGTGTGCTCGCCACTCTTGAGGGTCTCAAGGCCATGAAATCTCCGGAGCAGTACGCTGCCCTCAGAGGCAAGTCTGTGGACGAGATCTTACGATAACAGGAGGACAGAGTGATGGCAGAGAAATTAAAGGTTACACTTATAAAATCTCCTATAGGTGCGGTACCCAAGAACAAGAAGACCGTAGCTGCCTTGGGCCTTAGGAAGATCAATTCAACCAATGAGCTTCCCGACAATCAGGCTGTAAGAGGTATGTTAAGGCAGGTTCAGCACCTCGTAAAAGTAGAAGAGCTCTAATCAAGGAGGTTTACGATGGAATTATCAAATTTGAGGCCGGCTGCCGGTTCCAAGCATAAAAATAGTTTCAGAAAGGGTCGTGGACACGGCTCAGGAAATGGAAAGACCGCAGGATATGGCCACAAGGGACAGAAGGCACGTTCAGGCGCGCCGAGACCCGGTTTTGAAGGCGGACAGATGCCCCTTTACAGGAGACTTCCCAAGAGAGGCTTCACAAACCGCAACAGAGTAGAATATGCGATAATCAATATCAGCACTCTAGAGAAGTACTTTGAGGACGGCGCAGCCGTTGATACACAGGCACTCCTTGACAGGAAGATAATCAAGGACGAGCTCTGCGGAGTAAAGGTACTTGGAAACGGAGAGCTCACAAAGAAGCTCACTGTTAAGGCAAACGCCTTCTCTGAGACTGCAAAGGCTAAGATCGAAGGATGCGGCGGAACCTGCGAGGAGATCTGATATGTGGAAACTGCTGAAAAATGCATGGAGAGTGGATGAGGTCAGGAAAAAACTCATCTTCACTTTCCTCATGCTGATAGTGATAAGGTTGGGTTCGACCATCCCTATCCCCGGTGTCAATGCCTATTACTTTGAGTTCTTATTCTCAGCCATAGGCGGACTGGACGGATTCGGCTGGTTCAATGCGATGACGGGCGGCTCCTTCAGCCAGCTTTCTGTATTTGCCCTCAGCATCTCGCCCTACATCACATCATCTATCATCATACAGCTGCTTACGATAGCGATCCCTGCCCTTGAGGAGATCCAGAAGGACGGAGAGACAGGACGTAAGAAGATAGCCGAGTACACGAGGTACATGACCGTGGCCCTTGCCCTTATCGAGTCGGCAGCCATGGCTATAGGCTTCGGCGGACAGGGCCTTCTGTATGATTACAATGTCGGCAGTATAATCGTATGCGTTATAACTATGACCGCAGGCACGGCAATCCTTATGTGGATAGGAGAGCAGATCACCGACAAGGGTATCGGAAATGGTATCTCCATGGTGCTCCTCTTCAATATCCTTTCATCCCTGCCTACGGATGTCAGCACCCTTTACTATTCGTTCATAAGCGGAAAGAGCGTGCCGATGATAGTACTTGCGCTTGTGATAATACTTGTCGCAGTTATAGCTCTTATCGTTTACACCATCGTGCTCAACGATGCAACGAGGAACATACCGGTCCAGTATTCAAGGAAGATGCAGGGCAGGCGTCTTGTGGGAGGACAGAATTCCAACATTCCCCTCAAGGTCAACACCGCCGGAGTCATCCCCGTCATCTTTGCTTCCTCTATCATGTCCATGCCGGTAGTTGTAGGCTCCTTCCTTGGAGTCAGCGGTACCAGCACGGCGGGAAGGATACTGAGCATTCTCAGCTCCAACAACTGGTGCAACCCGAGAGACCTGTTCCCGACGATAGGCCTGCTTATCTATATCGCACTGGTAGTGCTGTTTGCATACTTCTACACCAGCATTACCTTCAACCCTCTTGAGATAGCCAACAACATGAAGAAAAACGGAGGCTTCATCCCCGGCGTAAGGCCCGGAAAGCCCACCAGCGACTATCTCAGCCACATACTTAATTATGTTATCTTCATCGGAGCTATTGGACTTCTGATAGCCTGCGTGACGCCGATGATAGTGACCGGAGTCTTCGGTATGGGACACCTTTCCTTTACCGGCACCAGCCTCATCATCATAGTCAGCGTCATCGTGGAGACTATCAAGAGCATAGAGTCCCAGCTCTTAGTTCGTAACTACAAGGGATTTTTGAATGATTGATCCGGAGGCGGAATATGAAGATAGTTATGCTCGGAGCGCCCGGAGCGGGCAAAGGAACTCAGGCAGTCAATATAGCGAAGGAATTTGATATCCCCCATGTAAGCACAGGGGATATCTTCCGCGCTAATATAAAGAACGGCACGGAGCTTGGCATGAAGGCCAAGGAATACATGGACAAGGGAGCCCTCGTACCCGATGAGGTGACCATAGGCATGCTCCTTTCCCGTATATCTGAGCCCGACTGCAAAAACGGCTATGTACTGGACGGCTTCCCCCGTACCATACCTCAGGCCGAGAGCCTTAAGAAGGCCCTTTCAGACAAGGGCGATGCCCTCGATGTGGCAGTCAACATAGACGTGCCCGACGAGGTCATAGAGGGACGTATGTCCGGAAGGAGGAGCTGCCCCAAGTGCGGAGCTTCCTATCATGTGACATTTACTCCTCCCAAGAAGGAAGGCATCTGCGACCTCTGCGGAGCAGAGCTCATCCAGAGGGCTGACGATAAGCCTGAGACAGTAAAGGCAAGACTTGCCACCTATCATGAGCAGACCCAGCCCCTTATAGACTTCTATAAGAAGGAGGGCATACTCAAGGAGGTAGACGGTACCAAGGCGCCTTCTGAGGTGTTCAAGGCCATCACGGAGGCCATCGCCTGATGATAAGCATCAAATCAGAGCATGAGATAGAGCTGATGCGGAAGGCCGGAGAGATCTTGGCTAAGGTCCATCTGGAGATAGCCGATAAGATAAGGCCCGGCATGACTACCTACGACGTGGATCACATCTGCGAAAAGACCATCAGGTCCATGGGATGCATCCCGTCCTTCAAGGATTACGACGGATTTCCGGCCTCCGCCTGCGTCTCAGTCAACGACGAGGTGGTTCACGGCATTCCCAGTAAGCATAGATACCTTGAGGAGGGTGACATAGTATCAGTGGATACCGGCGTCATCTACAAGGGCTGGCAGTCAGATGCGGCAAGGACCCATGCAGTGGGCAGGATAAGCGATGAAGCTGCAAAACTCATAGAAGTTACGAGGCAGAGCTTCTTTGAAGGCATAAAGGCTGCAGTGGCAGGCAACCATGTCAATGACATCGGACGGACTATAGAGGATTTCATCATACCCTATGGCTACGGCATAGTAGAGGATCTGGTGGGTCACGGCATAGGCCGCGAGATGCACGAGGATCCCGAGGTGCCGAACTTCACCTGCACCACTAGGGGCCCCAAGCTTCGTGCCAATATGACCATTGCAGTGGAGCCCATGATAAACATGGGGACCTACGCCGTACGGGAGACGGACAATGGCTGGACCTTCGTTACGGAGGACGGAAGCTATTCGGCCCATTATGAAAATACGATCCTGATAAGGAACGGAGAGCCGGAGGTGCTTTCACTTACGGCTGAAGAAAAGAAGCTTTATGGCGTGCTCTAAGGCGCGAACTCACAGGAGGTAAGGATGTCTAAGGCAGACGTTATAGAACTCGAGGGCACCGTAGTCGAGAAGCTCCCCAACGCTATGTTTCAGGTAGAGCTTGAAAACGGACATAGGGTACTTGCTCACATCAGCGGCAAGCTCCGCATGAACTACATCAGGATATTGCCGGGAGACAAGGTGACACTTGAGATGAGTCCCTACGACCTCTCCAAAGCACGCATAATTTGGAGAGATAAGTAACAGGATAGTCCGGGAGAGGAAAAAGCCGAAAATACAGGCAAAAAAGGCTGGAAACAGTTAAAAAATAAGCTTTGCAAGGCTTGCAAATGCACAAGTATTTTGCTATAATATTTCGGCAACTCTGTCCGGGTGTATAGAAAGGAGATTCAAATGAAAGTTAGATCTTCGGTAAAACCTATATGCGAAAAATGCAAGGTTATAAAGAGAAAGGGTGTCGTAAGAGTTATCTGCGAGAACCCCAAGCATAAACAGAGACAAGGATGATCAGGAGGTAAAACATGGCTCGTATAGCTGGCGTGGATCTTCCGAGAGAGAAGCGTATCGAGATAGGACTTACCTATATCTATGGTATCGGACTTCCTTCTTCAAAGCGCATACTCGCGGAGGCAAATGTCGATCCGGATACTCGTGTCAAGGATCTTACTGATGAAGAGGTTAAGAGATTAGCTGACGTTATCGCTCAGTCACAGGTTGTAGAGGGTGATCTCAGAAGAGAGATAGCCATGAACATCAAGAGACTGCAGGAGATCGGATGCTATCGCGGAATCCGTCACAGGAAGAGCCTTCCCGTTCGCGGTCAGAGGACCAAGACGAACGCAAGGACACGCAAGGGCCCGAAGAAGACCGTAGCAAACAAGAAGAAGTAATCAGTGCCAAGATCATGCTGATCCGCATGTTTTAAGCACAGAAACCCATTGGAAAGAAAGTAGGTTAGTTTTATATGGCAAAGAAAGTGTCAGCAGGCGCTAAGAAGACTACAAAAAAGCGCGTAAGAAAAAACGTTGAACACGGACAGGCACATATCCAGTCATCATTCAACAACACCATCGTGACATTGACTGATGCACAGGGCAACGCCTTATCATGGGCAAGTGCCGGTGGTCTGGGATTTAGAGGTTCAAGGAAATCTACTCCGTATGCAGCTCAGATGGCTGCCGAAACTGCCACCAAAGCGGCTTTGGTTCATGGCTTAAAGACAGTAGATGTAATGGTAAAGGGTCCCGGTTCCGGACGTGAAGCAGCCATTCGTGCTCTTCAGGCAGCAGGACTGCAGGTGACCAGCATAAAGGACGTTACCCCCGTTCCTCACAACGGATGCCGTCCGCCTAAGCGTAGAAGAGTCTGATTTTGGAGGTAAGAAATGGCAGTAGATAGAGTTCCTGTTCTTAAAAGATGCAGATCTCTTGATTTGGATCCTGTATATTTAGGAATCGATAAAAAGTCTAAAAGGAAGACCCAGAGAGCCGGAAGGAAGCTTTCGGAGTATGGGACACAGCTTCGTGAGAAGCAGAAGGCAAAGTTCATTTACGGTGTGCTTGAGAAGCCCTTCCGTAACTACTATGCCAAGGCTGAGCGCATGGAAGGCCAGACCGGTGAGAACCTTATGGTCATGCTTGAGTCAAGGCTTGACAATGTGCTTTTCCGTCTCGGATGGGCTCGTACCAGAAAAGAGGCAAGGCAGATAGTAGACCATAAGCACGTCCTTGTAAACGGCAAGCAGGTCAACATCCCTTCATACCTTGTGAAGGCCGGTGACACCATCGAGATAAAGGAGAAGTACAAGGGCTCCCAGAGATATAAGGATGTCATGGAGGTAACAGGCGCACGTCTTGTTCCCGAGTGGCTCGAGTCCGACAAGGAGAACTTAAAAGGAACAGTCAAGGAGCTTCCCAAGAGAGAAGCCATCGACGTACCCGTAAACGAGATGCTTATAGTCGAGCTGTATTCAAAATAATGTCCAAGCTTCAGTGTATCGGCACATCATACATGGTCTATGTATTGCCGGTACATTGAATACTGTCTGGATATTATCTTGTCAGCGCCGAAGAGAGGAGTGCGCTAAATGTTTGAGTTTGAGAAACCAAACGTGGAGATCGTGGAGATCTCGGATGATAAGAAGTATGGCAAGTTTGTATGCGAGCCCTTGGAGAGAGGCTACGGTATCACCTTAGGCAACTCTTTGAGACGCATCATGCTTTCATCTCTTCCGGGCACGGCTGTCAGCAGGATCAAAATAAACGGTGTGCTTCATGAGTTTTCATCTATCCCCGGCGTCAAGGAAGACGTGACGGAGATAGTCATGAATGTCAAGGAGCTTGCCATAAAGAATCACGCAGCTGATTCTGCTCCCAAGACCGCATACATTGACTATGAGGGCGAGGGTGTGGTAAGGGCATCGGATATTCAGGTTGACAGTGATATAGAGATCATGAACCCTGATCAGGTGATCGCTACCCTGAGCGGCCCCGAGGCCAGACTCAATATGGAGCTTACGATCATCGACGGAAGGGGATATGCCGGAGCCGATAAGAACAAATCAGATGATATGCCCATAGGCAGCATTGCCGTGGATTCCATATTCACCCCCGTAGAGCGTGTGAATATGAACGTGGAGAATACCCGTGTGGGCCAGCAGACAGACTTTGATAAGCTGACGCTGGATGTATATACCAACGGTACTCTTGCTCCCGATGAGGCAGTGAGCCTTGCGGCCAAGGTCCTTTCAGAGCATCTGAATCTTTTCATAGACCTCTCGGAAAATGCTAAAGAAGCCGAGGTCATGATAGAGAAGGAAGATGACGAGAAGGGCAAGGTCATGGCTATCAATATAGATGAGCTGGAGCTTTCCGTCCGCTCATACAACTGCCTTAAGAGGGCAGGTATCAATACAGTACAGGAGCTTTGCTCCAAGACTCCCGATGAGATGATGAAGGTCCGCAACCTTGGCCGCAAGTCCCTTGATGAGGTCCTTGCAAAGCTTAAGGAATTAGGCCTTTCACTCAATACTCAGGAGTAAGCCGAAGGCAGCCTTTGCTGTCCAAGGATAAGCGCGAAGCAGACACATAAGATGTTATTACTTATGGCGGTGCATCGTGCGGCGGATGACTAAGCAGTGCTTAGGAAATCCGTTCCCATTGATAAGACCACAGGCACAATAGGAGGAAAAAGAAATGCCGGGATACAGAAAGTTAGGAAAGACATCATCACAGAGGAAGGCCCTTCTTCGTAATCAGGTTACCGCCCTTCTTTATCATGGAAGGATAGTTACCACCGAGGCCAGAGCCAAGGAAGTTCGCAGACTGGCTGAGCCCCTTATCGCCCTTGCTGTCAAGGAGAGGGATAACTATGAGACCGTTGAGGTCACAGCTAAGGTTCCCCGTAAGGACAAGGACGGAAAGAGGGTAAAAGAGGTCAAGGAGATAAACGGCAAGCAGAAGAAGGTCACCGTTTATGATGAAGTAAAGAAGACCATCAAGAAGGACAAACCCTCAAGGCTTCATGCAAGACGTAAGATGCTTTCCATGCTTTATGATGTAACAGAAGTACCTGCTAAGCAGGCCGGACGCAAGAAGGGCACAAAGCAGGCAGATATCGTCGGAAAGCTGTTTGATGAGTACGGAACCAAGTATGCTAACCGCAACGGCGGATACACCCGTATCATCAAGATCGGACCTCGTAAGGGCGATGCAGCCATGGAGGTCGTACTTGAGCTCGTTTAAGGCTTAAGAGACATATCAAACGACATTTGGAAAGGGCGGAGCTGAGGCTCCGCTCTTTTTTGCCGTGAATGGCTAAGACAGCAGTACCCATTAAACGTCCAGCAGCAGAGACGCAGCTTTGTCGCCGGTTATATTATTTGTAAGATATAGTATATAATTCGTAAATTGACTATTTGAAGGGGAAATTATATAATCAGAATTACAAAGGGATAATGTGCCATGGCTTCGGTTTAAGCTTATGCTTATTCTTTGACTTCGGCTCATGGATATGAACTTCAGCCCGCAAAGGATAGATGCAGGCCTAAGGCTATGCAGCGGCATACGAAGCTGCATAGCATAGATAGATATCCGTTTCTCCTGTTTGGAGAGAAGGAGGAAATATGAAAAAGATAAGGTTTATCATCATAACACTGGCGCTTCTTATCATAGGGACCTTCTCCTCCTATGCCTATTATGAGCGCATAAAGCCCATACCCTCGGTAAGGGTGACGATAAATACTGCGGACCTCAGCACCGGAGACTCCCTATCGGGTGATGCGGAGTCCTATGTCAGCGTAGCTCTGGACAATCAGTATTATTACCTTGAAAGTGCTGAGTGGCTGGATGACACCTCCATGCTACGGGTCGGGGACCAGCCGAGGGTAAAGATATATCTTTATGCTCTGCCCAAGGAGACCTCCAGCTCAGCAGGCACCACCATTTACCTGTTCAGGGGCGCCTACAATTCCAACAATGTCCACGTCTCAAAGGGCGAATTCATCTCCGCAGCCACCCGTGACAGCGGCTATACCCTTGAGATAACAGTAAGACTGGACCCGGTCAGGGGCACCTATGAGCAGCCCATAGAGGCCTACTGGTCCTCCCAGCGGGGAGTAGCCATCTGGGACGGCGGAAGGTATTCCTCTGGCTACTATGACATTACCTGCTACAGGGGCTCAGCCGTGGTCAAGAGACTGACCAACTTTCACGGTACCACCTATAACTTTTACCCCTATATGACAAGGGAGGGAGACTACAGCTTCAGGGTAAGGAGCGTGGCACCGCCCTCCATAAGCACCTCCATAGGCAAGAGATCCGAATGGACCGAGTCCAATTCCATGTATATAGAGGCCTCTCAGGTCTCCGATGGCTCAGGACAGACCACCGCAGATGAAAATGGCGGAAGCAGCTCCACCAGTGCAGCCACCGGAAACCTCCTGCCCAATGGTACCGGCAATACCTCTGCAGCGGGCTGGATACAGGTGGGCAATACTTGGTATTTCCGTTATCCAAACGGCTCTCTTATAACCAATGACTGGCTGACCATAAACGGCAAGCGTTACCGCTTTGACAACACCGGCAAGATGCTTACGGGCTGGTATCAGGACGAGAGGGGACAGTGGTATTATCTGGATCCGACTAACGGAGATATGCGTATAGGCTGGGTCCATGACGATGGCAAGTGGTATTTCATGAATAATACGCCGGACGCATTTTACGGCTGCATGATAGGCAATATGTGGTGGGAAGTTAATGGAAACCGCTACTACTTCAATGAAAGCGGAGCCATGGTCACCGGCTGGTACCAGATAGACGGCAAGTTCTACTATTTCTATCCTGAGGGCAGCACAGGCGGAGCCTATGGCTATCTTGCAAGGAGCACCGTCATAGACGGCGTATTCATGGTAGACAGCACCGGCGCTTGGGTACAGGGCTGAATTTAAGCGAAACTAAGCCTGCAAGTTTGAAAGTCATCCAGACAAGAACTTTGCAGGACTTAAAATTTTGGGTTTTAAAGATGAAGTAAAATTATCGGGTTCAGGAGATGATTCCTGAGCCCGATTTTTTTGTAAAAACCTATTTCGCTCGTGTTACCCTCGTTTGCTGCCGCAACAAAGTATAAATAATTTATATACTAAATATTAACTTTTATTTATATTGCTAAAATTTTTATAAAGTGGTATCATGCGGGTAGCTAAATTGCACAAATACATAGCTAAGGAGGACATGATGGATAATTTGCAATTTATTCGTCAGACGACCGAGGAGAAGGCCGGACTTATAGCCGGAGTGAACCAAGGCGTTTGGAAGTGTGCGGAGTTTGGTTACGAGGAGACAGAAAGCAGCGCTCTGATAGCCGATACCTTGAAGCAGGAGGGATTTTCAGTCTCCCTTGGGGTAGGCGGCATACCCACAGCCATAGAGGCGAGCTGGGGCGAGGGCAAGCCTGTCATCGGCATCTTAGGAGAGTACGACGCCCTTCCTAACCTTAGCCAGGAGGCCGGTGTGGCAGAACACAGACCCATCCCCGGAAAACGCTGCGGCCACGGCTGCGGACACAGCGCCTTGGGCGCAGGGGCAGTAGGAGCTGCCGTTATCATCAAGGAGTGGCTTAAAGCAAGCGGCTCAAAGGGCACAGTAAAGTTTTTCGGCTGTCCTGCAGAGGAGACCGGATTCGGAAAGGCCTTTATGGCAAAGGCAGGCTGCTTCTCAGGACTTGATGCCGCACTTACATGGCATCCCATGGACACCAACATTACCGTTGCAGCACGCATGGTAGGTTATTATAAGGTAAGATTTGACTTTAAGGGCCGCACGGCCCATGCAGGCATGAACCCTCAGGATGGCCGCAGTGCCTTGGATGCCTGCGAGCTTATGAATATGGGCGTCAACTATCTGCGCGAGCATATCATCAGTCAGGCAAGGGTGCACTATGCCTATCTTGATGCCGGCGGAGACGCTCCCAACGTGGTACAGGCTACGGCTTCCCTGCTCTACTTTGTAAGGGCGCCGAAGCTCAGCGACTGTGCAGCCATCCTTGACCGTATCAAGAAGATAGCCAATGGAGCCGCCCTCATGACTGAGACTGAGGTCAAGATAACCGTGCTTGGAGGCCTCAGTGATGTCATCCCCAATGCTACACTTGCTAAGGTCATGAGCGACAGCTTCCTTGAGGCAGGAGGCCCTGACTTCGATGAGGCGGATTATGAGGTCGCAAGGAGATTTCTTGATATCCTTCCCGAGGATGCCAAGGCTAAGGTCTTGGCTCAGGGCGCAAAGCTCAATGGCATAAGCGAGGAGGAGTTTGCAAAGCGTCCCCTTAATACGGCAGTAATTCCATTCTCAGAGCGTATGCTGGAGATAGTAGCCACAGGCTCCAGCGATGTGGGTGATGTAAGCTATATCGTACCCACTGCCCAGCTCAGTGCAGCCACAGCCATACCCGGCACAAGTGCCCATACATGGCAGTTTACCGGACAGGTCGGCACCGGCATTGGTGACAAGGGCAGCATAGCTGCAGCCAGAGCCATAGCCCTTACCGCAGCAAAGCTTTATGAGGACCCTGAGCTCATAGAAAAGGCAAAGGCAGAGCTTTATGCGGAGACCGGCGGCAAATACGAGTGCCCCATCCCCGACGGCATTTCCTATACGGAAGTAAATCCCAAGGCTGAACAGCACTGATGATAAAGGAGAAACATCATGACATTTATAGAGATACTTAACAGCAAGCTCCTGTATATACTTGTCATACTGGGCATAGGCTTCATACTGGTATTTTCATTACTGACACTTTTTCGTTCCTATAAGCATGCTTTGGACATTGGCATGGATAAGACCAAGATAAAGGGCATCATAACCTCATCCATGATATTTTCCATCATACCGTCTATCTCCATAGTTATAGGACTGTTCACACTGGCAGCAGTCATAGGCGTGCCTTGGTCATGGTTCAGGCTCTCGGTCGTAGGCTCCCTCATGTACGAGCTGATGGCCGCAGAGATGGTGGCTACCGGCGCAGGCTATGAGTCACTGGCAGCCCTTGGAAGTGCCGGAGATCCCACTGTAGTAGGTACGGTCATGTTCGTCATGAGCATCAGTATCCTCGGCGGCATCCTTGGTGTACTCATCTTCGGAAAGAGCATCAGTAAAAATATCAATAAGCTCAATGCCAAGGGTCCCTTTGCAGTGCTGGCCATCAATGTCCTGCAGCTCGCACTTATGGCGGTATACTTTCCCAGTATGCTTACCAGCGGAGCGGTATACATCGCAGTCCTTCTGACCTCGGCAGCAACAGCCATAGTTCACCAGCTCATCATCAAAAAGACAGGCTGGAAGAAGCTTGGCAACTTCATCATGGCTGACTCACTGGTAGTCGGCATGCTGTCGTCCCTTATATGGACCAAGGTATTTTAAATCGGGAGGAAAATGGTATGGATAGCAAATATTTCAATAATACACATCGCTTCGGACGTATCGGCGTCATCATAGGCGTAGCATTCATGCTTGGCATACCTGCGATCATATGCACGGTCTACGGTGTATGGCCCAAGGACCTTGGTACTCTCATAGCAGTAGCCAGCGGACTTCTGGCAGTATTCCTGCCGGTCAATATCTCTGAGGTGCTCAGCTACACCCCGATACTCGGTTCTTCAGCCTATATCACCTTTCTTACCGGAAATGTCATTAATCTGAAGATGCCCTGTGCCATCAATGCCATGTCCCTCGCAGGGGCCAGCCAAGGCACAGATGAGGGCGATACGGTTGCCAGCCTTGCAGTAGCAGCCTCTTCCGTCATTACGACCCTTATCATAGCCCTCGGAGTGGTACTGCTCGTACCCCTTCAGCCGCTGCTCAGCCTGCCTGCAGTGCAGACCGCATCGGCGTACATGCTTCCGGCCCTGTTTGGCTCCCTATTCTTAGGTATGTTTGACAACAAGTGCGGAGAATACATCGCCAAGGGCAAGATGAAGTGCGTGGTACTCCCCATGCTGCTCGTGCTGTTCATCAACCTGTTCGTTATGTCCACCTCCGGCATGGAGGGCATCATGATGCTCATCACCATGCCCCTCATAGTGCTCTGCGCTTGGGTGCTTTATAAGCATGGACAGATAGAGATGATACCGATTGATAAGAATAAAAAGTAATCACCTTAAGCCTATGTCATGCAGCATGTCTTTAGGCAAATAAAAATAGCAAAAGCTAAAATAAAGATGATGATTCAAGTTTATGAAGCCAAGCATCTTCTGGGCGGGCCCCTCGGGGCCCGTCCTTTTTCATCAAAAAGGAGCTGCCGATAATAGACATCTCATCTGTTATCGACAGCTCCTTTAATCAAAGATAATATTAAAAACCAAGAGATATATGTTCTGTAAAACTTCTGCTTAAAGGCCTTGCGAAGCAGAAGCCCTGTGCAGAAGTTTTAGCAGAACTAATGCTTAAGCTTTACATATATCAGAACATCGGAACTACAGCGCCCTCATAGGTCTCCTCGATGAAGCTCTTTACAGTATCGCTCTTAAGGGCTTCCACAAGGGCAAGGGCCTTGTCACTGGTTTCCTCGCCGGCCTTTACTGCTACCACATTTCCGTAGGTAACGGCTGCCTCTGAGTCTGAGGCCTCTACTGCGAGGGCATCGCTGACCTTAAGGCCTGCATCTATGGCATAGTTGCCGTTGATGACTGCTATATCCACGTCCTGAAGGGAAAGGGGTATCTGGGCTGCCTCTACCTCAAGGATATCAAGGTCCTTGGGATTTTCTACGATGTCGTTCTTTGTGGCATCCAGTCCAGCGCCCTCCTTGAGCGTAAGAAGTCCCTGTGCCTCAAGGAGCAGAAGGGCCCTTGCCTCATTGGTGGTATCGTTGGGCACTGCTACGGTAGCGCCATCAGCGAGCTCTTCTAAGCTTGCGGTCTTTCCTGCATAGATGCCGAAGGGCTCATAGTGGATGGTGCCTGCACTTACGAGGTCCGTGCCCTGCTCCACGTTGAACTGCTCAAGATAGGGTCCGTGCTGGAAATAGTTGGCATCGAGCTCTCCTGCTTCAAGGGCCAGATTAGGCTGAACATAGTCAGTATACTCCACGATATCGAGGGTATAGCCAGCCTCATTGAGCACCGGCTCTGCGGCTGCAAGTATCTCTGCATGGGGTGCAGGGCTTGCACCTACCACTATCTCGACAAGCTCTTCGGGATCTGCCTCAGCGGCTTCTTCGGTATCTGCGGCTGCCTCAGTCTCAGCAGCGGCCTCTGTGGCTGCAGCAGTGGTCTCCTCCTTGGAGCCTCCGCAGGCTGTAAGGGAAAGGACTGCAGTGATAGCGATGGCTGTTGTTAAAAGTGTGGATCTCTTCATAATTTTATTCTCCTCTTTTTCTTTTATCTACTGGGGCTTTCGCCCTTGTATTCCATGATTTATTTTAGCTATAAGATTTTTCTTGCTGAAGCTTTGTAAGTTCGTCTGCTTCGTTAGGCTTTCTGCTGAAACTTTGCAGGAACTATTATTTTATTTTTTTCAAATTACTATAGGTCTTTATTATTTTAGGCTTTTCATATTAGGCTTTTCATATTAGACCTTGGACTGCAGAAGCTTCTGCCTTACTTTATCTTGCCCTCTTGTCGCTGTGCCTTGCGAGCCTCAGTCCCAGCTCCTGAATGACCTGAACCAGCAGCATCAGCAGTATGACTGCCACCCACATGGTCACAGGCTCCCGCCTGTAGTAGCCGTAGTTTATGGCTATGGCCCCGAGACCGCCGCCTCCAAGGTTTCCTGCCATGGCCGAATATCCAAGTATGGTAGTTATGGAAATGGCTGCGCCCACGAGCAGGGAGGGCTTTGATTCCGGTATCAGCACCTTGAGAATGATCTCCGAGGTCGAGGCTCCCATGGATTTGGCTGCTTCAATGACGCCCCGGTCCACCTCCTTAAAGGAGGACTCCACCATACGGGCCACATAGGGAGCTGCCGATACCACCAAGGGAGGAATGACCGCCGTAGCTCCTAGGGTGGTGCCCACCACGGCCCTTGTAAGGGGCAGGGCAATGACTATCATGATAAGGAAGGGCACCGAGCGGAGCAGATTTACGATGAGCCCCACGACCTTATTTAAAAGGGGCATCGGGTGTATGCCTTCTTCATCTGTTACCACAAGGAGCACTCCCAGCGGAAGCCCTATCACATAGGATACGAGAGAGGAGACGAGGACCATATAAAGGGTGGCTCCTATCTCCGAACCAAACATCTCTATAAACTCTGAATTAAACATCTGCCTCTGTCACCTCCTCGTACTTTATGCCCTGAGCTTTAAGATAATTAAGGGCCCTTGTCGCATCACTTTCCTCCTCGGGAAGCTGGACTATCATATGGCCGAAGGCCGTGCCTCCTATGTCCTTAAGGGAGGCGTAAAGAAAATTCACCGGCACCCTGAGACTTAGTATCATATTTGCTATCACAGGTTCCATGGAGCTTCGCCCGTCAAAGGTTATCCTGACCTTGCGGCTGCCCTTGAAGCTTACGTTATTCACCGCATCCCCGAGGATGAGCCTCCGGCCTATCTTTGACTTTGGATCTGAAAATATATCCGCCACGGCCCCGACCTCGGCTATTCGGCTCTGGTCTATGATGGCTACCCTGTCGCATATGGCCTCTATGACCTTCATCTCATGGGTGATGACTATGACCGTGATGCCAAACTCCTTATTGATGCGGCGAAGGAGCTCAAGTATGGACTTCGTCGTATCCGGGTCAAGGGCGCTGGTAGCTTCGTCACAAAGCAGCACCTTGGGGTTTGTGGCTATGGCTCTTGCTATGGCTACCCTCTGCTTCTGTCCGCCTGAAAGCTGGGAAGGATAGGAGCAGGCCCTGTCTGAAAGTCCCACAAGTCCCAGAAGCTCCTTGGCCCTCGCCTCAGCCTGTTTCTTAGGCACACCTGCAAGCTCCAGGGGGAAGCAGATATTCTTAAGGACATTCCTCTGGGAAAGGAGATTGAACTGCTGGAATATCATGCCCATGGACTGCCTTGCCTTCCGCTGCTCCCGCTCGGGGAGAGCTGCTATATTCCTGCCTTCAAATATGACCTCTCCCGTGGTAGGCACCTCCAGCAGGTTGATGCAGCGCACCAGCGTGCTCTTTCCCGCTCCTGAGAGGCCTATGATGCCGAATATCTCGCCTTTCTTTATATTAAGGTCGATATCGCAGAGGGCTGTCACCGGTCCTCCGGAGGTCTTGAACTCCTTACCTATGTGGCGAAGCTCGATGATATCCTCCCCACTAAGAGAGCCGTCCAAAGCCTCTGAGCCATTGGCACTGCCTAGGCCTTTGGCATTGTTTAGGCCCTTGGCATTGCCTGAGCCCTCAGCCTTCCCTGATGAACTGCTGTCTGCAGCCTCAGGGGATCTCACTGGCTCCTCCTCTTGGAGCCTTATTTCATTGTCGATAGCCTTCAAACTCATCTTTTCTCCTTTTCAGGCTCAGGCTTTCTGCTCCTCCGATCAAGAATAGCATATCCTTCACTAAATCATTTTGATGAAGAGTATTTCCTTTCTGCCCTAAGCCCTTTATGAAATCAAAAAACGCAGGTCCGTATGCACAGACCTGCGTAATAAACAATGATATATGATCTTAGTCAAGACCTCTTATGTATCACCCCGCGGCATCATAGGATGTCAGGGTACGGCTGATCCATGCGGACTCTATTGGATTTTGGCATCACGAACATTCGGCACATGCACATCATCATGCCGAACATCATAGCCATATCCATCATGTCACGAGTCTTTACGAACATGGAAACTGCCTTTCAAACTGAAAATATCTTATGGGCCGTATAATAATGCACAAAAACAGATTTGTCAAGCAGAAAATATTGTGCTAAAATCTTAGCCATGAATAAAAATGCAAAAAAATCGATACTTATCATAGATGCTCAGGGAGGCGGCATAGGCCGTCAGCTCATTTCTGAGCTTAAGAAGGCCTATCCGGAAACAGAGCTCATAGCCGCCGGTACCAACAGTCAGGCCACCGCTGCCATGCTCAAGGCTGGTGCGGACCATGGCGCCACCGGAGAAAATGCCATCGCAGTCTGTGCCCAGAGGGCGGACATCATAGCAGGGCCCATAGGCATAGTCATAGCTGATTCCCTCTACGGGGAGATATCCCCCCGCATGGCCAAGTCCGTGGGGCAGAGCAGGGCGGTCAGGGTCCTCATACCCATGAACCATTGCGACAACATAGTTGTGGGCGTATCGGACCTCAATGTGGGCCGCCTCGTACAGGAGGCGGTGCTCCGCATAGGGCAGGAGCTGGAGAAATAAGCATTCTAATATGCAGAGCATGCGGGATAGCTGTATTCAATCAAAAGGGCACTGCTGCAAAATATAGTTTTCAGACCCAAACAAAAATCCGTTGATAAAAAAAGGTTAGTGAAAACCTTGGTTTTGAGTTTTCACTAACCTTTTTTACTTAATAATAATTTTAAAACCTATTTTGCAGCAGCACCTTATATGTTCTTAAGCTATGCTGCTTATACTGAAGTTTATCTATCCCAGCGCTCGGACTCCCACTCAAGGATGCTTCCGCTGAGGGCGTCTATCTTGAATTCATACTCCATACGGTCGTAAACTATCTCTCCCTCATATACAAGACGTCCGTCGTCATGGTCAAGGTGGATACGCAGATCATTGGCAGCAGCACCAGGCACACGCTCAAGGGCTATGGCGGCTGCGTCATCCTCACTTATGGATGCAGCAGTGGAGCCTGCTCCCTGTCCGCCGTTTCCATTTCCATAGGCATTGCCATTGCCGCCGTTTCCGGCACCGGTACCGTTCTGAAGCTTGCTCAGCCAGTAATGGTCGTCATCCATATCAAAACCGCTGGCTACTATCTCTCCGGTCTCTGCATTGATGGCATAGTCATATTCGAGGCCATCGGGTCCATAAAATTCTACCTCATATATCATCCAGCCGTCATCACGGTCGAGCTCCGAGCGGAGCCTTGCTGCCTCAGAAGCCTCAAGTCCTGCATCGCTGAGGGCTATGCTCTCTGCCTCCTCACGGCTTATAAGCCCGTTTGAGCCGCCGCCCTGAGGCCTGCCTGAAGACGCCTGAGCGCCTGAATTCGAGCCATCCTTTGCTGAAGGAACCTGTGCAGAAGCTCCATTTCCTGAAGCCTCGGGAGAAACAGCCTCACCCGAAGCAGCCTCTGCCATGGTCCCGGCAGCAGATTTCTTATCTGCATCGGCTCTTTGCGCCGAAACCTCAGGGGAAGTCTCAGAGGAAGCATCATCAGATGTATTGCCCAAGCCGCTTCCGTCCTCGATAGGGGAGATGGCCTCCTCTATCACCACGCCGGTAAGGGCATCTATGTCATAGCTATAGGACTTATCACCGGAGGTGAAGCTCACCTCATAGAAAAAGGTACCGTCCCTGCTGTCCAGTCCCGATACGGAAAACTCTGCATCGGCCTCACTTATGCCTGCTGCACTGAGGGCCGCCTCCTGTGCCGCATCGATGCCTATATAATCTGCCACGCTGCGCTCCGAGGAGCTGGAGCAGCCTCCGATAAACATTGCCGAGCAGATAAGTCCTGCCGTTAATACTGATACCACTGTCCTTTTTTTCATTTTGCCTCCTATATGGGCCCTTAGGGTCCCTTAGCTTATATTTTATGCCGCTGCCATGGCCTTGTCCTTAATAAAATTTCGTGACATCGCTGACACATTCTCATTTTCCTTAGTTCGTGCAGCCCTGCCTGCAGCCTGCTTATCCTTTATGCCCATATCATAACGCTTATTTATTAGAAAATCATTAAAATATCACTGTAAATGTACTTCCCTCGCCATAAGTGCTTTCCGCAGTTATGCTTCCCCTGTGGAGCTCCACTATCTGCTTTACCATGGAAAGGCCAAGGCCGCTTCCCGTGCCCTCGCTCCTTGAGGGATTGGCCTGATAGAAGCGCTGCCATATCTTGGAAAGCTCATCCTCGGTCATACCTATGCCATCATCCCTGACCGTGAGCACGGCCTTTTTCTGGGAAGCATTGTCCCCTTCGGCCTTAGCTATGGAGGACTCTGCCTGAAGATGGGAGACGAGGGGCAGCCTTACCGGTGAGGAGGCATTTTCCTGTTTTATATCTGAAGCCCCGTCATAATAGGAAAGGCTCACCCATATATGTCCGCCCTCTCTGCCGTATTTCCTTGCATTGTCAAGGAGGTTATTGACCACTCTTGAAAACAGATACGGGTCCACCAGCCTGTGGATGTTGGGGGCTATGTCAGCACTCAGCTTTATACCCCTTACGCCGCTGTCCTGCTCCTCACAGATGAGACCTACCAGCTCGCTGACATCCGTATCTGAGAGCTCCAGCTTTTTCGTGCCGAAGTCGAGCCTTGTGATATCAAGGAGCCTGTCTATCAGCAAGGACATCCGCCCTGCCTGACGCTTGATGACCTCCACGCCCTCCTTATAGTCCGACAGCTCGTCGGCATACTTATCCAGATAGGCGCACTGGGCCACTATGACCGCCGTGGGGGTCCTGAGCTCATGGGAGGCATCGGAGGCAAACTGCTTCTCGGCCTCAAAGGAGCGCTCAAGCCTCTCAAACATATGATCAAAGGCATCCGCAAGGCGTCCGGCCTCGTCATCGCCGACCGTGCTGCTGTTTATCCTGCGGCTCAGGTCCCTTCCCTCTGATATGCTGCCTGCAGCCTTAGTCACAAGCTCGATGGGAAGCAGGGCTCTCTTTATGAGGAAATACCCGCCCACCGAAGCGGATATGATGATGAACGGAAGTATGATAAGGAAAATGGTCATGCTCCGCCCGAGGGTATCCTCTATATCCGGATATTCGGATATGCCCCTCAGCCATACGCCGTCCTCCCAGCCCGAGGGTATGAAAAGGTCAAAGACGAGGAAGCTTTCTCCTCCCTTATGCAGGACCCTAGTCACCCCATTTTCAAGGGGCTCAGAGATATCAAAGCCCGGAGGGGTCTGGCCGCCGAGCACGGCACCGCTCTTATTGTAGATGAGCTTATAGATGTCATTTTCATAAAAGCTCAGCTCCGGCTCCAGCGTGAGCCTCCCGTCTGCATAATGGATATTTTCTATATCGCTCCGGACGCTCAGATCAAGGAGACTAAGAGCCCGGTCCTCAGAGACCCGGCTTCCGATAACTAGGATGAGGAGCAGGCACACCGCTGCCATCAGGGCCATGAAGCCCGTAAACCAGAGGGTCAGCCTAAGTTTTATCGACATTTTATGTTTCATGGGAAAATCCTTCTTCGGGCAGCTCCTTTAATTAAAGACGCTGCATCGGCAGCACGGCCTTCGTTTGATATCAAAAGCTTCCGCACTCGTCGCAGTTCTTCGCCTGATATCATGGGAGTTCAAAGCTGCCTTGCTATAGCATAAATGCTGAGATCATCACTTCTCTTTGAGCACCCAGCCCGAGCCCCATACCGTATGTATGAGCTTCGGCTCGCCGGGGCCGTCTATCTTTTTCCTCAGGTAGCTGATATACACATCCACCACATTGGAGCCGCCGCTATAGTCAAAGTTATAGATATGGTCCTCTATCTGCTCCCTTGACAGCACCCGGCCCTGATTTGAGGCCATGTAGCGCAGCAGGCCGTATTCCCTTGAGGAGAGCTCTATCAGTCTGTCGCCCCGGCGCACCTCGTGGCTCGCCGTGTCTATGGTAAGGTCTCCGATTTTTATCAAACTGCTGCTCTGGCCCGCCTTGCGCCTCGTCATGACCCGTATCCTCGCAAGGAGCTCATCAAAATCAAAGGGCTTTATGAGATAATCATCAGCTCCAAGGTCGAGCCCCGTGACCCTGTCGGCTATGCTGTCCCTTGCAGTAAGAAAAAGCACCGGGAGCTTGCTTCCCTTTGCCCGAAGGGCCTTAAGCACCTCATAGCCGTCCTTCTTCGGCATCATCACATCAAGTATGGCTGCATCATAGTCTGCGGACTCAAGATAATCAAGGGCCTCCTCGCCGTCAAAGCAGGAGTCCACGCTGTAGCCCTCCTTCTCAAGCACCCTCGTAATGAGCTTATTCATATCCTTTTCATCTTCAGCTATAAGTATACGCATAAAGTTACTCCTTATTCACGTCGTGCGGCTGTCAAAGCCTCAGTTAAGTCAATGACGCTATGACGTATTGCTTCGCACTTCGTGCTCTCGCAATACTGCGGCATTTGTAATCCGCCGTTCAGAGAACGGTGAGAGCCGCGAAACGGCTCAGTCCTCACTTTGTGAGGACATTATACCCCAAATTTATTAGATTTTTATGAGAATATGTCTCGCCGCTCGCAATTCCTTACAAAAATTTGAAAAAACTGCTAAAAAGTCGAAATTTTAGTTCGTTTATGTTATAGTATTGCGAGAGCACATAGTGCTTTAAAGTGCGCTGTATCGTAAGGTGATATGGCGCTTTGATGGTATTGCTTGGGCAATACATCATATCCATAGAGATAAACAATAAGCATGCAGAAGGCCTATATCAGGCGTACTTTTAAGGACGCCGTAGGTTTTTTGCGTGAATAAATGTATTTAGGAGAGGAACAGATAAACTATGAGAAACGGATCAAGATATATCAAGGGCCTTATCTTCGGCATCGCAGCCTCCATGGCAGCACTTACCGCCGGCTGCGTACCTCAGGAGAGGACCTCCTACATGGAGTCCCCCGACCTTACTCCCCACACCGGAGTAAGCATCGATTTCGTACAGGTGCACAACGACGTCATGGATGCCTTTGACGAGGACAACCCCTATATCTTCATAACCAATGTCAATATCGACGGTACCAACGAGCCCAAGGCAGTCACCATCACCGCCACCTGCATAGATGATGCAGAGCTTGAGGATGCTGAGGTCTTTGCGAGCGCCATCATCAGAAGGACCGCAGGAGCCATCTCAGTACAGTCCGCTGAGTATAACGGCGGAGATCAGGAGAGCTTCGGCAATGTTTGGGACGACTTTTCCCTCAAGTTTACAGTAAAGAAGGAGAGCGCTCCCGAGGGAGAGTATCTCCTTGACCTTGACATACCTGCAGGGGGAGAGATACCCCTTGACCCTGACTATGAGACCTACGAGGAGAGCTACATAGAGCAGAGGGACATGAGACTTCGCAATACGGTCATCAAGGCAGACAGCTGATAACAGGATGCAGAGCAGTGAACGTGTAAAAAACATCATATCGAAGCTCCTTGGCTGCTATGTGATATTTTTATCCATAGCCTTTCCTCTGTTCGTTCATGACAAGTATTTTGACATATTGAACGACAAGTTTTACCTTTTCTGGGTGAGCTGTGCGGTGATATCGGGATTGGCGGCAATCATTGGCCTGATGTATGCGCTTTCTGGGGCGGGGAAGGACCACGGACGGGGCATAAAGGCCCTTTTTAAGGAGCTTCTGCCCTCAAATATCAAAAAGTATCTTCGGCTTCCCGACTATTTTTTCATCGGCTTCATGCTGGTGAGCATCATATCGACGGTATGCTCGGAGTATCCCAATGAGGCCTTTTGGGGACAGTACGGACGCTATCAGGGACTGTTTTTATGGCTGTTCTATGCAGCCACCTATGTCCTCTTTTCAAGATTTTACGAGGCTAAGAAGTGGCATATAGATGTCTTCCTTTTAGGCGGAGTCATACTCTGTCTCTGGGGTATCACCGATTATCTTGGCTTTGATATCTTCGGATGGAGGGCTGCCATCGACGATGCCATAAAGAGATATGACTTCTCCTCCGGCATCGGAAACATCAATTCCCTGACCATGATACAGGCCCTATACATAGCCGTATCCTCGGCCATGTTCGTGCTTGAGCCCACGGACACGAAGCAGGGAAGGCTAAGGAAGCTGTGGTACGGCATAGCCTCCTTCATAAATTTCATGGCCATCATCATGGCCTCCTCGGACAATGCCCTGCTTTCCACGGCAGCAGTCTTATATTTCCTGCCCTTCGTATCCTTTAAGGACAGAAGGGGAGTGACCTCATACATCGGACTGCTTGCCATTTTCATGTTTTCCATGTACGGGACCGGAGAACTGACATCATATTTCAAGGGGCTCAATGCAGCGGCAGAGGCCGCCGGAGGCTCGGTATATTTTGATGTGCTTCCCGACTTCAAATGGGGCATCATGCTTAAGCTTGCAAATACTCAGACAGAGCTTATCGGAGCCCTCCTTGCCACGGTGCTGTTTGTCGGAGCCCTTTACTACATACTCAGCTTTTCCACCTATAGAAGGCTCTATGGAAAGCGCCTTGATGCAAAGGACTATGGCTTTGATGCCTATCTTTCGGAGCCTGTAAGCATAGGACTTAGGATAGTCTGGGGGCTTATGGGAGCAGCAGCCCTTTTTGGCATCATCTATATCTTCGTCGATGCCAATTCCGGCGGTCATCCCGAACGCTACGAGGCTTATAAGAGCTTCCTCATATTCAACGACAGCTGGGGCACCAACAGGGGCTATAACTGGAGACTGCTGACGGGATATTTTTCTGATTTCCCGCTTTTCAGGAAGCTCATCGGTGCAGGCCCCGAGACCTACGGCGTATATACCTCCATCTATGACCTCTTTAACATGATGGATTTGGTCAATGAGACCTATGACTCGCCCCACAACGAGGTCCTTCAGTACTTATTCAGCACCGGCATCATAGGCTGCTTCTGCTACTACATGGGCATCATTACTGTCATACTGACAGGTATGTTCGGAAAGCTGAGGAGAGTGCAGATAGGCCTTAAGCACAGGTCGGACAAGCCGAACACCGAGGCTGAACAGCTTTCAGCTGCTTCATCTAAGACAGCCGATGGAGATAAGGCTAAGGCGGCAGCAGCTTCCGATGCTTCTTTAAAGGCTTCCTCAGGCGGCAAGGCCCATAAAAAGGCCAAGGCCGGGGACTCGTTAAAGACTGAGGTCAAGGTCACCCTGATCGACGAAAGGCCCACGGCCACGCCCATATCCATCGCCTGTGCATTTGCAGTGCTTTCCTACACTGCGGCTTCGGTCATCGCCATCAGCGCACCTACGGCCACACCGATGATGATACTGCTGCTTTCGATATGCGTAGGCGAGGCTTACCGCACTAATTGATTTTTATGAATGATTTTTCACAGACAGTAAAAAAAGACAGAAACCGTCACATAGCACGGATGATCTTAGGGGCAGTCCTGATACTATTAGAAACTGCCCTGTTTTACTATATATGGACAAGATTTTACAACCCCCTCGTCCGCAGACCCTACCTCTTTAAGGGTAATTTCTTCGTGGCAGGAGTATACATGGTCGTGCTGATGCTCTTTGGCAATATATACGGCGGACTGAAGCTCGGCTATTATCGGGTATTCGATCTGATACTCAGCCAGAGCATAGCCACCGCGGTCACCAATGCGGTCATTTACATCTCCATGATAATCCCCATAGCCACATGGTATCTTTCGCCCCTCTGGCTCATAGTCATGACCCTTATCGACGTGGTGCTCATCGTCATCTGGGAGATAATATCGAACCAGATATTCGTAAGGAGCTTTCCGCCCCAGAGGCTGATACTATTTTACGGAGAATATGAGGACAAGCTCGGAGCCAAATTCATCACAAGGCCCGACAGATACAAGCTCTGTAAGACCGTGAAGCTCGAGGATATGCCAAGCTTCAGGCCCAAGGAGAGCGGAGACGAGGCTGGCAGCAGCAAGGCAGCTTTGTCAGCTGAGGCCAAGGAAGATATTTGCCGGACAGGCAGCATTTCCAGTGAAAATGTGCCCTCCCCCTCAGCTTCCTCTGGGACAATATCTGATGAGGACATCGTCGCTCCTATCATAGAACAGTGCCGGGGCTACGACGGAGTGGTCATAGGCGACATACCGGCGGAGCTTCGCAATGATCTTGTGAAGGCCTGCTATGCAAACGGCATACGCACCTACACCCTTCCCAAGCTTACGGACGTCATACTGAAGAGCAGTGAGGTGCTGCACATATTTGATTCACCGGTATTTTTAAACCGCAACCACGGTCTCACCATAGAGCAGCGTATCATAAAGCGCAGCATGGATATAGTCATATCCCTGATAGCAACGATAATACTTTCCCCTGTCATGCTCATCACGGCCCTCTGCATAAAGCTCGAGGACGGCGGTCCCGTATTCTTCAGGCAGCAGAGATGCACCGAGGGAGGCAGGGTATTTGACATACTTAAGTTCCGCTCCATGATACCGGATGCGGAAAAGGCGGGCATTTCAGTCCCCGCCACGGAAAAGGATCCGAGGATAACCAAGGTGGGAGCGGTCATCAGGGCTGCCCGCATAGACGAGCTGCCCCAGCTCCTCAATATACTTAAGGGAGACATGAGCATAGTAGGGCCCCGGCCTGAGAGGGTGGAGCATGTGCGCAAATACACTGCCGAGATACCCGAGTTCTCCTATCGCATGAATGTCAAGGGCGGACTCACGGGCTACGCTCAGGTCTACGGCAAATACAACACCTCGGCCTACGACAAGCTCAAGCTGGATCTCATGTATATCCAGAACTACAGCCTGATACTCGACATAGAGCTCATACTAAAGACCATCAAGATAGTATTCACCAAGGAAAGCACCGAGGGCTTCTCCGAGGAACAGTCCGAGGAGATGGGAAAGTAAATTTGGGAAAGGTGTTCATGATGGAATTTGGCCGCCTTCATATCCTAATAATGGTTTAAAAATATCTGATATTAAATATATCTGAAGTCCCTGGGTATTATTTCTATATACTTGGAGATATTAAGACCAATATAGCGGCAAATTTAAAGATATAGATTTGAAATACTGGCACTTTATTTAATAATGTCCACTAAAGCAATGGGGAAAAAGCTTATAAGCGTCATAATGCCTGTATATAACCGGGAAATGAGCCTGCGGCGTGCAGCAGAGGCCGTCCTGTCCCAGAGTTATGAGCCGCTGGAGCTGATACTTGTGGACGATGGCTCCACTGATGGGAGCCGTGATATCTGCCGCAAGCTTTCCGAGATCCATGACAATGTCATATCCATCCGTCAGGAAAATAAAGGCCCCGCTGCGGCAAGAAACCGAGGTCTGGCTGCGGCAGCAGGGGAATACATAGCCTTTGCGGACTCCGACGACAGCCTTTCTCCGTTCATGTATGAACGACTTGCAGCAGAGCTTGAACAGACCGGCGCAGATATAGCCTTATGCGGCTTTGCGCCGATAAAGGCTGAGGCATCTGAGGGCATCAAAGTTTCGAGTTGTCGATCTGGCGGCGAAATAAAAAAAATAGAAGATACCTGCGGCAGCAGTATTAGCTCGCAGGACAGTATGGCTGAGACCATATCTAAAACTGCATCTACAACCAACAATACCTCGGCTAGCAGCAAAGATGCTTTACGAAGTGATTGGGAAACAACAAATAGCAGTTTAAAAAAGGCATTTATCTTAAGCGAAAAGCCGGAGATGTTTGACCTTATAACTGACAGCAAGCGCCCGTTTGGCTGGGGTATATGGAACAAGCTGTATAGACGGGAGCTTATCGGAGACCTTAGATTTAACGAGGAACTTCACATCAACGAGGACCTGGAATTCAACCTCAGTTTATTTTCAAGGGCAGCGAGTATATGCTTCACCAAGGACAGACTCTATTACTACGACGATAGTTCCTCCGGTCTAAGTAAGCAGATAAGTCCAAAGCCCTACCTTGCCGCCATGAAAGTCATAGATGGCATACTGGAAGGGGACAATGTCTCCGCAGAGGTTAAATTCGGCAAAAAGGCCTGTGACAATTTAAGAGTAGAGCTACTGAATCAGGGGCTGATGGCACTTGAGGTCATGCTGCTTTCGGAAAAAGCATTCTCAGGAAAGGAACAGACCGGAAAGGAACAGGCCAAGGAAGCATTTTCAGATAAGGGAGTCTCTGACTGGGGCCTTACAGGAAAGCATGCGTTATATATAAAAGAAATCTTTAAACAATATGGACATGGCAATGCGCTGAAAAGCCTTAGGCCAGACCAGAAACCACTTGTGAGGAGCTTTTGTCACAGCGAGAGGCTGTTTAAGCTAATTTACTATGCCGAAATGCCGATAAAGCTCATGCTCGGCGGAGGAGTCATTTACAGAAGGCTCAAAAATTCCACAGCCAATCAAAGCAAATAAAAACAAATAAAAGCTAATAAAAGGGAAGTTTAGCTTACCTGCACTGATGTTATAAATATCATGATAAGCGAAGATACGAAAAAAACACCATATATAAATAAAACCGGGGCACACTCTGAAACCCTGAGTGCTACGGAGTACGGTGAAGCTGCGGCTTCTGATGAACGTCATGCGCAGACTGATTGTCTGGGAGCAGAGGCTGACATAAAAGTCTCTGTTATTATGCCTGTGTATAAGGTGGAGGACTATGTGGCAAAGGCCATTGACTCTGTGATAGCTCAGCGCACATCAGACGGCAGGACATTTGAAGACTGGGAGCTCATAGCCGTGGACGACGGTTCTCCGGATAAGAGCGGCGAGATATGTGATGCCTATGCTGAAAAGGACAGCCGCATAAAAGTCATCCACCAGCAAAACGCCGGCGCCCCTGCAGCACGAAACAGGGCCATAGACATTGCCAGGGGTAAGTATCTCATGTTCCTCGACAGTGACGACTACTGCGGGGAGACCATGCTTTCAGACATGTACGAGCTTGCGGAAAAGGACGGAGCACAGCTCGTCATCTCAGGCTTCTATATCGAGACCTATTATGGACTCGGGAAAAAACTTAAAGCTGAAAGGCAGGGAAAAAGCCAAAATAAGAACGGAATC
>DVNS01000087.1 GCA_018714145.1 Candidatus Avilachnospira avistercoris | reverse complement strand
GACAATGATATATTTCCTGTAGAGGTAAAGTCTGAGGACAATATAAGAAGCACGAGCTTAAAAAAGTTTAAAGAGCTGTTTGCTGGTGATATTAAGCTCAGACTCAGGTTTTCACTCGAAAATTTGAAGCTTGATGGGGATGTTTTAAATATTCCTTTATTTATGGCCGATGAGACTGACAGGCTTATTGGCAAAGCTTTGACCTTGTTATAATTTTCAGATGGTTAAGGCTTTACTAAATAAATGATTGAACGAGAGGAAGCAAATGGATAAAATACTATTTATAAATGCCTGCGTGCGCCCCATGTCGAGGACATATAAGCTTGCAAGGAAGGTCGAGCAGGACGAAAGGCTGTAGGCCTTTAGTTTGATAACAGTAAGATAACGGGCTTTCAGCGTAAGATTAGAGGAGAATAATGAACAGCTTTATTTTAAAGGGCGATATCATCTATAGTAAAAATAGGGAAGAGCTTTCGGCCTTTCCTGATTCATATCTTATGTGCAGGGACGGAATTTCGGAGGGAGTCTATAAGGAGCTTTCAGACATACCTGAGACCTATAAAAGCCTTAAGCTCATAGACTTTAGCGGAAAACTCATCATACCGGGGATGAGCGACCTTCATCTTCATGCTCCCCAGTATGGCTTCCGAGGTCTCTGGGGCGACATGGAGCTCCTTGACTGGCTGAATATCCACACCTTCCCCGAGGAGGCGAGATATGCTGAAGTCCCGTATGCAAAAAGGGCTTATGAAATATTCATAAAGGATATGCTGACTACCTCCACCACGAGGTTCTGTGCCTTTTTCTCCATACATCGGGAGGCAACGGAGCTCCTTATGGACCTTACGGAGGAGAGTGGGCTCAAGGCCTATATAGGCAAGGTCAATATGGACCGCAACAGTCCGGACTATCTCTGTGAGACTACTGAGGAGTCCTTTGAGGAGACCCTTAGATGGCTCTCTGATACGAGGGAAAGGCATTATAAAAATGTACTTCCGATACTTACTCCGAGGTTTATCCCTTCATGCACCGACGAGCTCATGAAAAAGCTTGGAGGGCTCATAGAGGAGACTGGCCTTCCCCTTCAGTCCCATTTATCCGAAAATAAGAGTGAGATAGACTGGGTGAAGGAGCTTTGCCCAGAGTCAAGCTGCTATGGCGATGCCTATGAAGGCTTTGGCTGCTTCGGAAGCCATGGCAATAAGACCATCATGGCCCATTGTGTCTGGTCCGGTGATGAGGAGATAGAGCTTATGAAGAAAAATGGCGTTTATATAGCTCACAGTCCCTCCTCCAATACCAACATAGCCTCAGGCATAGCCCCCATAAGGAAGTACCTTGAGCTTGGCCTCAATCTGAGCCTTGCCACGGATATGTCCGGCGGAACCACAAATTCCATTATCAGGATAATGACCGACGCCATCAGCGTATCGAAGCTATACTGGAGGCTCTGTGATGAGAGCAAAAAGCCCCTTACATTTCCTGAGGCCTTCTATCTTGCGACCTTGGGAGGAGGAAGCTTCTTTGGAAAGGTGGGAAGCTTAGAGAAGGGCTATGAGTTTGACGCCGTGGTGCTGGATGACAGTGAGCTTGAGACTCCGATGGAGGGACGCCTGAGCCTTACGGAGCGTCTTGAGAGGTATTGTTATATAGCAGGTGAGAGGCCTGTGGAGCATAAGTTTGTCGCTGGACAAATGCTATTTTAGGAGGGGAAAATGCTTAATGATAAGACGGTCGTCCTTAACGGCGGAAGGATAAACTATGACGGCAATGCAGGCTATGATGACATAGCCTCGGAGGTAACGGTCTATGAGGACTCATCGGAGGAGGAGATACTTGAGAGAGTTCAGGGTTATTCCGTGGTAGTGACAAAGGAGATACCCGTTCCGGGTCACATCATTGAAGGCTTTCCGGACAGCGTGAAGCTCATATGCGAGGCCGGGACCGGCTATAACAACATAGACCTTGAGGCAGCAAAGCGGAAGGGTATCACGGTCTGCAACGTGCCTGATTACAGTACACAGCGTGTGGCCCAGACCGTCATGCTGCTGATGCTGAATCTTGCCTCATCCATGACGATCCAGCAGCGTATGCTGATAAATGGAGATCACAGCAACTTTACTGACAGACTCAAGGTACCCCATGTGGAGCTTAATGACAAGGTACTTGGAGTGGTGGGAGTCGGCAATATAGGCCGTGAGGTAATAAGGATAGCAAGGGCTATGGATATGAAGATACTGGCTGCGGCTCATAGGCCGAGGGCTGACGAGGATGGCATACACTATGTGGCCTTGGAGGAGCTGCTTCGGGAGAGCGATTTCATTTCCCTGCACTGTCCCCTTACCGATGAAACGAGGCATATGATAAATGCGAAGACCATTGAGCTTATGAAGCCTACTGCCTTTATCATCAATACCGCAAGGGGAGCGCTTATCGATGAGGAGGCGCTCATAAAAGCCCTTAAGGAGGGCAGACTTGCCGGAGCAGGTCTCGATGTTCAGGAGCATGAGCCTCCTTCAGAGCAAAGTCCCCTTTATGAGCTTCCTAATGTGGTGCTTACACCTCACATGGGCTGGAGAGGACTTGAGACGAGACGCCGCCTTGTGGCAAAGGTAGGAGAGGATATCAAGGCCTTCTGCGAGGGCCATCCGATAAATGTGATAGTCTGATTTTTGACGCAAACAATTAAATATCATCTTCTAAAGCTTCTGCATCTGGAAGTCTGCTTCGCAGGGCCTTTCGGAAGAAGCTTTGAAGGATAGAAAAGTTAAGCCTATTTGCAAAAAAATGTCCGGTTATATTTATGTTTTGAAACTGAAATCATCAAAATGGAGGATAATATGTCTAAGAAGGTATTTAGGAACTGTAAGGTCGTAGATGTCATCAACAAAAGGATATCTGACGGAGAAGTGGCTGTCGTTGATGGAAGGATAGCAGAGGTGGGACCCAGTGTCGATGCTGAGGGCGCAGAGGTCATAGACCTTAAGGGAAAGTATCTCATGCCCGGACTTTTCAACTGCCATACTCATATGTGCATGGCGCCCAATGCTGCTACGGATTTTGGCCTCAATGATGCCAAACTCACTATCCAGTCCATCAACAACCTGAAGCTTTATCTTAAGACCGGCGTCACCTTCATAAGGGACGTGGGCGGAGAGAACTATGTGGATATAGAGGTAAGGAATGCTGCAAGGAAGGGCCTCCTTCTGGCTCCTGATATGCAGGTATCCGGCAAATGTATCTGCATGACCGGCGGACATGGCTGGCAGATGGGCCGGGAGGCTGACGGGCCTGATGACTGCAGGAAGGCAGCGAGGGAGCAGCTCAGAGCCGGTGCAGACTGGATAAAGATAATGGGCACTGGCGGAGTCATGACCGAGGGCGTGGAGCCCGGTTCTCCTCAGCTCAATGAGGACGAGCTCCGCGCAGCCATAGAGGAGGGCCATAAGGTCGGCGCCAAGGCGGCTACCCATTCGCAGGGGATGACCGGCATCAAAAATGCCCTTAGGGCAGGAGTGGACTCCGTAGAGCACGGCTTTTACATGGACGACTGGTGCTTTGACTGGATGAAGGAGCACAATGTATATTTTGTGCCTACCCTTGCAGCAGTTCATTGGATAAAGGTGAATGGCGTCGAGGCCGGTATACCTGAGTATGCGGTACGGAAGGTCAATGCCACCTGTGAGGACCATCTCAATACCTTCAGAAATGCCTATAAGGCCGGAGTCAAGATAGTCCTTGGCACAGATGCGGGAACTCCCTTCAACCGTCATGACATGACTGCCTATGAGCTGGTACTTATGGTAAATGCCGGCATGGAGCCTTGGGATGCCCTGAGAGCAGGTACCATCGTGGCAGCAGAGATGTGCGGAGTGGATAAGACCCACGGAAGCATAGAGGCAGGAAAGAAGGCCAATCTGGCCGTATTTGACAATGACCCCACTAAGGATCAGGAGGGCATGCTCAAATGCCGCATGACCGTCCTTGGCGGAGAGATAGTGCATTGTGATATGTGATATAGGGTTTATGACATAAACTGAAATTAAGATTTATAGGCCAAAATTTGTTGCAAAAATCCGCTGTGAGTTAAGTATATAAAGTAAAATAGCTGGAAAGACCCACTCAAGCTCAGGTCAGGGGCGAGAGTGGGTCACAATAATTTTAATCACATAAAAACTTTGTAAAAACGGTTCATATCAATCAGTTCTGGGTGCAAAATCCGCATTTAATATGATGCGCTGTACCGGCATATCGGGATGTTCGAGGCGCTCGAGCATGAGATTCCCAGCAGCCTTGCCGAGCTCGGCCACCGGCTGCTTTATAAGGTGCATATGATGAAGCCCATACTGAAGCTGCTCGCTGTCCTTATATCCAACCAGTTCAATATTGTGTCTGGGGTCAAGCCCCTTAACGTAAAGCAGTGTCATGGCTTCTATGGCCATGACATTATTTGATATTATGAGCGAAGTACAGCCCTCTTCAAGAAGCGAGTCAAGGCTTTCTGCCACGCCTGCGGACATGGAAGTACCCATACGGATAAGGCCATCAGAAGGGAGACCGTGTTTTTCCATGGTTTCGCGGTATGCGGAAAGTCGTTCTATGGTAGTGGATATCCTTGGCAGACCGGTAAGATATCCTATCTTCTTATGTCCCTTTTCAATCAGATATTCCACGGCTGAGCTCATGGCCTGAGAATTGGATACTGTCACAGAGTCCCTGAAGCTTTCAGGCAGATAACGGTCTATCAGCACAAGGGGAGTGCTTTGCGGAATAAGCTTGGCGATGGGCTTATAGCTTGATAGGGTAGATGCCAGTATGATACCATCCACCATGCCGCCGGACAGCAGCTTAAGATTTTCAAGCTCCCGCTGCTCGGTCTCCTTTGTATTGACCACAAGAAGGTGGAGGCCAAACTTTGAGAGGACATTTTCTATCTCCTCTATAAGGGCAGAAAAGTAATCATTGGAAATATCAGGTACTACGAAAGCAATCAGGTTTTTGCGCCCTGTTTTAAAGCTGCGCGCAGTGGCGTCCGGCCTGTAATTAAGCTCCTCAATGCTTTTAAGCACCTTCTGCTTAGTCTCATCTCTTACAAATCGAGTATTATTTATGACATGGCTTACGGTGGCTATGGAAACACCGGCATGCTTTGCAACATCTTTTATGCTCACCTTTGCCATATTAAGAGAAACCTCCTGAACAAAATCGATAAATATGATGATATGACAGGACAGCGCAGAGTGTCCTGTCATTTTAATATGCAGAAAACAAAAAATGATTTAT
>DVNS01000086.1 GCA_018714145.1 Candidatus Avilachnospira avistercoris | reverse complement strand
GGAGTATTTATCGGTATGATATGCTTCTTTCTTGACCAGTTGAGCGGGGACAGCTTTCTTGGGAATATCCTGGGTATAGTATCGGGAATATGCTGTGCCCTCGTCTATATGATGAAGCAGCTTCCGGGCTTTGATTATGACAATTCTCTTTTATGGTCATGCGTACTCAGCTTTCTTATCGGCATACCGTATTACGGGTCGGTAAACTGGAGCTTTCAGAATATTTTTTTCATATTTATCGCCGGTTTCTTTCAGACAGGTGCAGGATTCATACTTATGAGCTTTGGACTGGATCTTGTAAGCCCTATAGCAGCAGCACTTACATCGACGATAGAACCAATACTTACACCTTTTTGGACTCTCCTCTTTCTGGGAGAATTCCTCAGCCCCTTTGCCATGGTGGGAGCGGTTATTGTGCTGGCAACATCTTTAATATATAATATATCGGCGGGAAGAAAACAGCCGGAAGCAAATGCGGATGCCGGCCATATTTAACGAAACCTATACTATTATAAAGACCTATATGAAAGGAACTGCCTGAATATGAACAATGCTGTGATCTTTGATGTGGACGGGACGCTCTGGAATACTTCGGAGATCGTTGCCAGAGCCTGGAATCTGGCCATAAAGGAAAACTCTGATCTGGGCTATGCCTATACGGCGGAGTATCTCAGAAAGACAGCCTTCGGAAAGCCCATGAGTGAGATAGGGCACATACTCCTTCCTGGATGCTCGGAGGAGGAAGTGGCAAGGCTCAGCAAGATCTGCTTTGAATATGAGGACAGGGCCGTGGTCGAGGAAAAGGCTGAGATATATGACGGCGTGGCCGAGGTCATGGATGAGCTTAAAAAGAAGGGCTGGAAGCTTTATATAGTGAGCAACTGCCAGCTCGGATACGTGGAGGCCTGCATGGCCCAGTGCGGCATAGAGGTCTATATACTGGATCATCTCTGCTTCGGAGAGACCGGAAAGAGAAAGGGTGAGACCATCAGGATGCTGATGGAAAGGAATGGTCTTTCGGAGGCCGTATATGTAGGTGATACGGAAGGAGATATGGAGGCAAGCCGCGAGGCAGGCATACCCTTCATATATGCAGCCTATGGATTCGGAGATGTGAAGGATCCTGAATACAGCATAGACAGCTTCCGCAGTCTGCCGGAACTTCTGGAGAGCATGGGCTGATCGCACGGTTTCTGCGAATGCTGCAGCGGCTGGATGCGGAACAGGATTGGATTCCAGGGCTTCTGGCGAACATGAAATAATAAAGACAGGCCGCTTACTGTACTGCCGGCGTTATCGGAAACGGCAGCTCAGGGCGGCCTATTTTTTAGATGCGCAGAAGAAAGTTCAGAAGAACCTATGATTTAATAAACATCGGGGATTAACAAGTCGAATGGTATAATATCTGCACAAAGTGCAGATAAGGCTGCTTTGCAGCCTTCAGCGGCTGTGCCGCTGGTTATACTATTCGCAATCGAAGATTGCTCATACCACAGCCGGTCGAAGTAAATACTCGCTGTGCTCGTGCTTCCTTCGCTTGCGGCTGTGGTATAATGTGCTTTGCAGATCAAACCTCCGTTCTTCTGACAGGAAGATGCCGTGATATAAAGCGGAGTGAGTAAGATATAATAAGTGTCATCACGGAATTAAAAGATCGATAACGCTTGTATAGTTTAACACATAAAATCATTTAATAATATGGTTTTATTGTATGTTCTGCCCAAAGTACAATATATTTCCGCATAAGCCAATTTAGTGGGCGAGGTGTTGACTTATACGCAAATTGAAGAAGCTGCCTTTTCTGTACAGTTTGACATAGCCATCCTGAGATGATAAACTTTTTCAATATAAGATGTGCAGGTCTGGATTTGGAAACCGCATACTTAGCTTTATTTTGATGCTTATAATTTTGGTCCCGAATATTTGCGGGACTGTTTTTGCTGCCGTTCCCTGGCCCGAGGGCTGTTATGTGGCCTCCGAGGGAGCCTGCCTCATAGATGCAGATTCTGGCGTTGTGCTGTACGGACAAAATGAAAACACGGCCTTTTATCCTGCTTCCATAACCAAGGTCATGACGGCGCTGCTTACACTGGAAAACTGTGAGGATCTGACAGAGATGGTGACCTTTTCCCGGGAGGCCGTCAATATCGAAGAGGATAATGCCACCATCATTGGAGCCTCAGAGGGGGACCGGCTCACGGTCATGGACTGTCTCTATAGTCTTTTGTTCCAGTCGGCCAACGAGGTCGCCAACGCCCTTGCGGAGCATGTTGGATCGAAGCATCCGGAGCTTAAACAGGAGGGAGACAGCGACAGGGACGTATTCGTCAGGATGATGAATGCGAAGGCCGCAGAGCTTGGCTGCACTAATACTCATTTCAATAATCCTTCCGGACTTACAGATCCGGATCATTATACAACACCCTATGATATGTGTCTTATCATGGCGGCAGCCTGCAATGACGCACGCTTTGTGGACATTGAGAGTCATACCTACTGGACCCATGCCCCCATCAAGCGCTATCCGGATCCAGATGATCCGTGGAATACGGTATACCCCAAGCATAGTATGCTGAAGCGCAATTCCGACCGATACTATGAGGGGGCCTTTGCGGGAAAGACCGGATATACTATGACCTCGGGCAATACCCTAGTCACTGCCTGCGAGCGTAATGGCATGAGGCTCATCGTGACGGTCATGAATGCCCATAACAATCATTACAATGATACCATGCGTCTCTTTGACTATGGCTACGATAATTTTGAGTCCCTGTATGTCAATGATTATGATGATGCGGTGGCTCAGGCCTCAGATGACCTTTCCATCGGCGGTATCTCCGTGGTGGAGGGTGTGACGCTGGGCATAGACCCCGACTGTAAGGTGACCATACCAAGGGGAGGAGATTTTTCTGAGATATCAAAGGCGCTTGAGATTTCCGAGGATGGCAGCGCGAGCATCATCTATCGCTATGGCGACAGAGTGGTGGGAAGCTCCGAGCTTGAGACCGTGGACTTTGGCAGCGCAGAGACGATGAAGGAAGCCATGGAGGATCCGCTGTTCAATAAGCTTATGGCGTCTTCACAGGCCGAGGAGCTTGGAACTATGGCGACCATAGGCAGTGCCGAGGCCGCTCCGCCAGAGGGCACTCTTCCTTCGACGGAGGCGGGAGCTTATGCCGCAGAGGCTTCATCAGGCGCTGAGAGGCAGCTGGAGTCAGGCTATGAGGCTGCGGCAGCCGGAGAAGAAGAGCCAAAGCTTTCCGGCATCACCCGCATCATCATACTGATACTGGCAGGCTGTGCGCTCATATTCGGAGCAATGCTCTTCATAAACCTTCAGCTTGAAAAACGGGAGGCCAAGGCAAGGGAAAAGCGCCGCAGGCGCAGGCTCCGTCATACGAGGGATATGACCGGTCAGCAGAACGTGGCCATGGATATGCTGGTCCAGCAAAGCTTAAGGAAAAATAAAAGGAAAAGAAAAAGATATTAAGGTCAACTGTGTTAATATAAACGGCATGAGAATGGGTAGATTTGTTAAAGCAGCATTGGCGGCGGCCATGGCACTCAGCCTTCTTTCAGGGTGCGTGGGGACCGCCGGAGAGACAGCGGCAGAAAGCGAGGCCGAGACCTCGGCAGAGCCTGCGGCTGTCATCAATATAGAAAATGACGCCATTACCGAGACTGAGGAGATAGTCCGCATGGGACTGGACGGCTCCCTGCTTCCGGCACTTGAGGGAGTGACCACGGCAGCTGACAATGCGGAGCTCGCTCCGGTATATCTTAAGACCGGTGATGACCACAGCGTAGTAAGGCGTATTCAGGAACGGCTCATGAGCCTAGGCTTCATGGACAACGATGAGCCGACCACCTATTACGGCAATGCCACTGCCGAGGCGGTGAAGCATTTTCAGAGACAGCTGGATATGGAGGAGGACGGTATCTGCGGACCGGGCACATGGGATGCCCTGTTTTCAGCCAGTGCTCCCTATTACAACGCATCCAACGGGGATTCCGGAACGGATATCATACAGATGCAGCAGAGGCTTTATGAGCTGGGATATCTGACTGCGGATTCAGTGACGGGCTACTTCGGCGATACCACCGAGGAGGCGGTCAAAAAGCTTCAGGACACCAATGCCATCGGCGTGGACGGCACCGTGGGGCAGCAGACCTATAACCTGCTTTATTCCGATGAGGTCAAGGCCAACATCATAGCCCTCGGAGAAGAGTCAGAGCTCGTAAGGCGCTATCAGGAAAAGCTGGAGGCCCTCGGCTATCTTCGCGGAGAGGCGGACGGAAACTTCGGCAATGCCACTCAGAATGCCATCAGGGAATTCCAGTCCAGAAATGACCTTGTTGTGGACGGATACCTTGGCCCCGGTACCATGGCGGCCTTGGACTCAGGCAATTCAAAGCCCTTCGCCCTCAGAGTCGGCGATGAGTCCAGCTCCGTTACCTATATACAGCAGAGACTTAATCACTATGGCTACCTTTCTTCCGGCCATATAACCGGCTACTACGGCTCCATAACCGAGGCTGCGGTAAAGCAGTTCCAGCGCTACAACGGTCTTTCTCAGGATGGTACCGTGGGAGTTCAGACCATGGCGGAGCTTGAATCCAGCTCAGCCACGAAGAAGCCGGCCAATGTACCGCAGGCTACGGGAGGCGGTTCCTCGTCCTCAGGAGGCTCCTCCTCATCAGGCGGAAGTACGAGCCGTCCTTCAGGAGGTTCATCAGGAGGCTCTTCAGGCGTAGGTTCCGGCGGTGCTACGGTGAGCGGTTCAGCCAATGCCCTCGTCAACGAGGCTTCAAAGCATCTTGGCAAGCCCTATGTATGGGGCGCAAAGGGACCGAACTCCTTCGACTGCTCAGGCTTCGTATACTACTGCCTCAATCAGGTGGGTGTAAGTCAGTCTTACCTCACCTCCTCAGGCTGGCGCAATCCGGGAAGATATCAGCGCATATCCAACTTTGACAGTATTCAGGCCGGAGATATAGTAGTCGTAAGCGGACATGTGGGCATAGCCGCAGGCGGAGGCACCATCATAGACGCATCCTCCTCAAACGGCAGGGTAGTACACCGCTCGCTCTCAAGCTGGTGGAGGAACAACTTCATCGTGGCATGGAGGATATTCGGATAATATAAGCCGCAGGGCGGCAGAATGGAGTTAGTATGGCACAGGAACAGCAGACTATATTGGTATGTGATGATGACAAGGAGATAGTTGACGCCATTTCCATCTATCTTTCCGGAGAGGGCTTCAGGATAATAAAGGCCTATGACGGGGCTGAGGCTCTCAAGCTCATGGAGGAGAACCATGTGGACCTCGTCATCATGGATGTCATGATGCCCGGTATGGACGGCATACATGCCACCTTAAAGATAAGGGAGACCTCCTCAGTGCCCATCATCATCCTCTCTGCCAAATCCGAGGATACGGATAAGATACTGGGGCTCAATATCGGCGCCGATGATTATATCGCAAAGCCCTTCAATCCCCTTGAGCTCGTGGCGAGGGTCAAGTCCCAGCTTCGGCGCTATACCAAGCTCGGCAATATGAGCGGCTCCCAGTCTCAGGCCGTTTATAAGTGCGGAGGCCTGCAGATAAACGATGACAACAAGGAGGTATTTGTGGACGGAGAGCCGGTGAAGCTCACCCCCATCGAGTACAATATCCTTTTGCTTCTCGTGAAGAACGCCGGCAAGGTATTTTCCATAGATGAGATATTCCAGCAGATATGGAATGAGGAGGCCATAGGAGCGGACAATACCGTGGCCGTACACATTCGCCATATCAGGGAAAAGATAGAGATAAATCCCAAGGAGCCGAGATACCTTAAGGTAGTCTGGGGCGTGGGATATAAGGTGGAAAAACAGTGAAAAAGACCATCATACTCATAATACATACACTTTCAGTCCTGCTGTTCGCAGCAGGACTTAGTGTCATTTATATGGTATCTCCTGAGGGCTTCGGCCTTTCATGGATAAACGACAGGGAATTTACCGAGTCCCCGAGCTTTGCGGAGATGGTCGATGAGGATATAGCCAATATAAAGACCTACGCCATACTCAGGGACGCCTTCGAATACGACGGTGAGGTGGACTATGACAAGGTCGTGGTGACGGCAGAGACCTCCAACGGCTTTACCTCCTATACCCTGATGGAGATGAGCAATACGGCGGCTCAGTACGGCTGCACCATGGACCCTGATACCCATAGGATAAGCATCAGTGACGTGGGAGAGGTGGATACGAGGGTCAATTATCAGCTTAAGATAAATAACAAGGCCTATGACCCCCATTATTATGACGAAAGGCCTCAGGGCCCCGGTCAGGGCATCATGAACCTTAAGGACCTTTCCATAGAGGTCATGCAGAAGCTGGCTGAGTTCTACAGCCTTGATAGTGTATACGGCCATGACAACAGCAATCTATTTTACTCCATGCACTACCTGAGTGCAGAGGATGACTATAGGGATATATATAATTCTGACAGGGCCGGCGACGATATACTCAAATACGGCAAATACGTCCATGTCCAAGGGAGCGGTACCAATGCCGTAGATACCAATATCTCTCCGGTGCCCCAGAGCGCCTATGCCGAAACGGAGGACTACAGTCTCGAGCCCTTTGCGGTGGAGGATGAGTACGAGCTCATCGTGGGCATAGACACCACATTTCCATATACAGACAGATACAGTGCGGCAGCCGATGCCTATGACGGAGAGATAAACATAGCCTATATGGGCATAGTGATGCTTATAGCCGGAGGCGTGGCAGGGCTGGTGAGCCTTATCTGCCTCTTCAGGAGCGTATCCTACGGGGATGGCAGGGCTCTGCTTCGTCCCGTGGACAGCTTGGACCTTGAGCCCTATCTGCTCATCATACTTGGAGTGGGCTTTTTGATGCTGAGGGCCTCTGAGGGAGTGTCCACCTTCATCATATCCATACTTGCGGCACCGGAGCATTTCAGCTTCTTCTACGCCCTTGTCCGCACGCTGATAGTATATGGCGTGGCAGTATATGTGATGAGGATGCTGATACGAAGATATAACGGCGGCGTATTTTGGAAAAACACCCTGCTCAGGCGCATCGGCATGGCCCTTTCAGATTTTGCGGCCCATGGCAGGCTCAGCATGGTGCTGATAAGCGGTTACCTTGCGGTGGTGGCGGTCAATGCCGTACTTGCCGCAGCCCTTATGTACTGCCTTGTGATGCGCTTTGAGAGCGTGATATACATGATGGCCTTCTGCGTCATCCTGATACTGCTCCTTATATTCAACGTACTGGCCTTCAGGCGCATATATACGCAGAACCGCCAGCGGGAGGAGATAGGCACGGCCCTTAAGGTCATATCCATGGGCGAGACCGAGTATGAGATACCCGAGAAGGACTTCTCCGGAAGAGAGCTCTCGGTGGTAAAGGACATAAACAACATTTCGCAGGGTCTTCGTAAGGCCCTCAACGAGCAGGTCAAGTCGGAGAGGCTCAGGGCGGATCTTATAACCAACGTTTCCCACGATATCAGGACGCCCCTTACCTCCATCATAAATTATGTGGACCTGTTAAAGCGAGAAAATATCCAGAACGAAAAGGTCAGGGACTATATAGACGTACTGGATAAGAAGTCTGAGCGCTTAAGGAACCTGACCGAGGACCTCCTTGAGGCCTCCAAGGCCAGCTCCGGAAATATCAAGATGGACATGGAGAAGATAGACCTTGTGGAGCTCTCCATGCAGGCCGGAGCAGAGTTTGAGGACAAGTTTGCAAAGAGGGACCTTGAGCTCTGTCTTGGGACCCCTGATACGCCGGTATTTATCCTTGCTGATGGAAGGCATCTGTGGAGGGTCCTTGAAAATCTTTACAACAATGCGGCCAAGTATGCCATGGAGCATACCCGCATCTATGCCGATGTCATAGCGGGTAAGGATGAAAATATCTTCAGCATCAAAAATGTCTCTCAGGATAAGCTCAACATAAGTCCGGATGAGCTGACGGAGCGTTTTGTAAGGGGAGACGAGTCCAGACATACCGAGGGCTCGGGCCTTGGCCTTTCCATAGCCCAGAGCCTTACGAAGCTTATGGGCGGAAGGCTGGAGATAGTCATAGACGGAGACCTTTATAAGGCCAATATCCATTTCCCCAGATATGAGGATGCGGTAAATGATGAAAATGTCGGGACTTCAGAGGCAAATCTGATAGAGCTGATATCAGAGGAGGAATAGGCTTTGGGGAGCTTCAGGCCTTAAAGGGCTTTAAAGCATGAGCAAAATGAGCCGGAATTAAGAGAAAAAAAGACCCGTAAGAGGAAACTGAGGTTGATATGAGGATAAGACATGTAAAGGGCTCTGAGGAATATGTGGCTAAAAGCCCCCTTGTCATACAGAGACCGGAGGACTTTAAGGGAAGCTTTTCAAAGGAGATATTTGGAAATGACCGGCCCTTAAGGCTTGAGGTAGGAATGGGCATGGGCACATTTATACGGGAGCTTTCCAAAAGGGAGCCGAAGATAAACTTTATAGGCTTTGAGCTGAACACCACCGTGCTCTATAAGGCCCTGAGGCGCTACGAGGCGGAGCTTTCGGAAGGTCTTAAGAGGGAAAATGGTCAGGTAGAAACTAAGGGGCAGGGCTGCTCTGAGGCAGGACAGCCGGAGGAGACTGCGGGCTTAGGCCCAGCGGAATGTGCTGATGCTTCCAAAAATGAGTCCTTGAAGGGAGGCTGCGAAGCGGCTACCGGCGGAAATCTCCGCTTTATAAGGAGTGATGCCAGATTTCTTTCGGATTATTTTGCTGAGGGTGAGATAGACAGGATATATCTTAACTTCTCAGACCCCTGGCCCAAGGACAAAAATGCAAATAAGCGCCTGACTTCGCCCATATTTCTGGCCCATTATATGAAGATACTCAGGCCCGGCGGACTTATAGAGTTTAAGACCGACAACAGGGGGCTCTTTGACTACTCGGTGGAGACCATAAATGCTTCGGAGTTCAAGCTCCTTGAGCTTAGCTATGACCTGCACCACGATCCGAGCATGAACGAGGGCAATATCATGACGGAGTATGAGCAGAAATTTTCAGCTAAGGGAAATCCCATATTTAAGCTGACAGCAGAAAGACCATAGAAAGGAGGAAGGATGTTTACACAGATATATTCGATACAGACCGTGGAGGAGGCCCTTGCCTGCGTGGAGGCAGGCGCCGACAGGGTAGGAGTGCTGGTAGGCGTGCCGGGCGGCAAGTTCCCCTGCGCCATACATGAGGACGAGTGCAGGGCCATATTTGAAGCCCTTAAGGGAAAGGCCGTGAGGGTGCTCATCTCAGTGGCTGACAATGAAAAGGACATAATCGACCAGACAGAGCGCCTAAGGCCAGATGTGCTGCACCTTTGCGCCAATTTTACAGGAGATGCGGACTTCAGAAGGAAGCTTGCAGAGAGACTTCCTGAGGTCAAGCTCATGGAGGCAGTGGGCATAGTGGATGAGAGCGCCATAGAGGATGCAAGGAAAAAGGCTGAGTATGCAGACCTTCTTATCCTTGACAGCGTATCAAAGACCGTGCCGGGAGTGGGCGCCGCAGGCATCACCCATGACTGGAGCATAGACAGAAGGATAGTGGAGTCAGTGGATATTCCCGTGATACTTGCAGGGGGACTGGGCCCGGACAATGTGGCCGAGGCCATAGAGGCCGTACATCCCGCAGGAGTGGATTCCCTCACCAAGACCAGCGTGGTGGAAAACGGAGTCCTCGTGCGAAAGGACATAGACAAGGTACGGGAATTCTGCCGTATCGCAAAGAGCCTGAGCTAAGGCATGGAGTTCAAGCGGTTTAGCTGCCGCCAAGCCTTCGCTTTTTGAGGCCGGAAGTTTATATGGAGCTTATATATGATGGCGGCAGAGCTTGGACGATATCCATATCGGACTGAGCCCTGCCGCTTTTTATGAGGTGAACATGAAACGCATAATATGTATCGGAGACCTCTGCGCCGACCTTATCATACCCTACGGCGAATACAAGGCCTATATCTCAGCCCTTAAGGAGGGCGATATAAAGAGCAGGGATGTGGAGCTCCGTTCCGGAGGGACCGTGGGCAATACCTGCAGGGTCCTCGGCAGATTGGGTTCGAAGCCCTATTTTATAACGGACCTCTGCGAGGACAGCCTTGGACGTTTCCTGAGGGGAGAGATGGAAAAGGACGGGGTAGATATGTCCCTTTCCCCCGTAGGGAGCTATGGAGCCATGGTCTGCATCGCCGTGCTGGACGAGGGCGGAGACAGGACCATGTTTGCATGGGTGCCGCCGGGTTCGAGATATCCTACATTTTCAGAAGAAAGCTTTTCAGAGGAGCTTTATAAGGAGGATGCCCTGATATTTACCGGGGGCATGACCCTCAACAATGATCCTGACAGCATGGAGGCGGTGCTGCGCTTCATAAAGCGCATGAAGAAAGAGACAAACTCCGAATTCATCTTTGACCTCAATGCCCGTATAGAAAGCTATGGCCTAAATGAGGTAAGGAAGCACTACTATGACGAATTTATAGCGCTTTCCGACATAGTGCTGGGCTCAGGCATAGAGGAATTCGGTCCCATAAGCGGAAAGACCACGCTTATGGAGGCGGGGAGGTATCTTGCATCGTTTAAGGCTTCGGATGAGTACGGCTGCAGAAAGGGACCTATGGAAGCTCCCTGTGAATTTGTCGGAATGACTTCAGATGAGGCCAATATAAAAAACAATATGACCGATGCAGTAAAGCACTCAAGCTCCCATAGAGGCAGGACCGTCATACTAAGGGACGGAGCTGAGGCTGTACTTATCATAAGCAGAAAAAGTGACGAAGGTGCAGCTGAGGGAGCGATACAGGAGAAAATGCCCTCAGGCTCTGACAGGAATTTTTCGGGCGAGGATATGGAGCGGGGAGAGAGCTTTATTATTGAAACCGTGCCTGTGGAGCCGGTGAAGGTGGTAAGCACGGTAGGAGCCGGAGACAGCTTTGATGCTGCCTTTATCCACGCCTATAACAGAGGCCTTCCTATCCGCAGCTGCGTAGCTTTTTCAAACAAAGTCGCCGGCCATGTCATAAGCCACGAGGGCCAGCTCGATGTGGGGGACATAAGGCTTTGATAGGCTTTTCAAACTTCCCCTTGTCTTACTCCGCTTCATGTATTAATATAAATACAATTTACCGCTAAGGAGGAATATGATGAAAAAGCTGAGTGGACGTAAGATTCTGCTGGTGGGAGTTACCCTGTTTTCGATGTTTTTCGGGGCAGGTAATCTTATATTTCCGCCCTATCTTGGATATCTGGCTGGAGATAAGGCTGTTTTGGCCTTTTCAGGCTTTGCGCTGACTGCGGTCGTATTTCCTGTGCTGGGAGTCACTGCCGTAGCCAAGACCGGAGGCCTTGACCATCTGTGCCAGAAGGTGCACCCGGGCTTTGCGCTGCTGTTTTCATTTGCAGTATACCTCTGCATCGGGCCGATGCTTGCCATACCAAGGACTGCCGGCACCAGCTATGCCATGTTTTCCTTCCTTACGGACAGGCTCGGCGAGGGAAGCTTATTTGGCGTGAGCATCCAGTTTTTGGTGAGCTTTGTATTTTCCCTGCTGTTCTTTATAGCCGCAGGCATAGTGGCAAAGCGGCCGGAAAAGCTTAAGGACAGGCTGGGAAAGAGGCTGACACCGGTGCTCATCCTGCTCATAATCATCCTGTTTGCTGCAGGGCTTATCCATAGCTCGCTCCCTGTATCCGAGGCCTCTGGCGCCTATGCCGAGGGGGCCTTCGGCACCGGCTTCGTAGAGGGCTACAATACCATGGACACTCTTGCTGCCATGGTCTTCGGCATAGTCATTGCCCTTAATATAAAGGACCTTGGCGTAGAGGACAATGCCTCCGTGGCGAAGGAGACCATAAGGGGCGGAGTGATAGCAGGCCTGTTCCTTGCTTTCATATATGGCATGCTGACCTTCCTTGGAACCAGGAGCGGAAGTCTCGTCGAAGGCGCTCAGAATGGTACTGAGATACTTACGGCCCTCGCAGGAGGCTTCTTCGGGAGCACAGGCTCAGTCATACTTGCGGCAATTTATTTTATAGCCTGCTTCAACGTCTGCGTAGGCCTCATTTCGAGCTGCTCAAAGTTCTTTGCGGAGAAGCTGCCGGTGCTCAGCTTTGATGTATGGCGCTGGGTCATAACTGCATGGAGCTTCGGCATCTCCATCATGGGCCTCAATACCATACTGGCCATATCCACGCCCATACTCAGCATCATCTACCCCGTGGCCATGGTGGTCATAGTGCTCAATCTCATACCTCTTAAGGTATTTGAAAGTCCGCTGCTTCATAAGATAGCTGTGGCTGCGGCGCTGCTTTACGGGATATATACGGTAGTATAATTTATCAGGAGAATTTGATGGCAGCTGCGCGTCTGCTCCGTTTTACAGGATATATACGGTAATTTAAAGCTGCCAATAAAGAATATAGGCATACGGCTTAATGCACATGCCCGCCTATGATGAGCATGCCTGCCACAAGGCCTGCGATGGACATGAAGGCTGTCTTTCTTGAGCAGTAGAGGTTGATGGCCTGAGGCAGGACTTCACCGAAGACCACATAAAGGAGGGTGCCGGCGGCAAAGCTGAGGCTGAGAGACAGAAAAAGGCCTCCCATATCGCCGAGGGCAGAGCCCAGCAGGGCTCCAAGCACCGTGGGAAGTCCTGTGGCAGCGGCCGAAAGCACTGCTTTTGTCCTTGACATTCCGGAGGTGTAGAGGGGCAGGGAGATGGCCATGCCCTCAGGTATATTGTGCAGCACGATGGATATAAGAAGCATCATAAGGGAGGAGGTGACCATGCCTCCTCCTTCGGCATATATGGCGCCGATGGACATGCCCTCGGGAACATTGTGTATGGCTACACCGACGGCCATCATGACCCCTGCGAGGAAAAGCTGGAGGTGGGAGGTCCGCTTATGATGATGGCTCTCCACGACTTTTTCTCCATGGCAGTGGGCACTTTCCGGTTCGTGGCTGTGACTATGCTCATGAGCATGGCTGTGAAGGCTCCCATCCTCAGCTGAGCAGGCCGGAGTGCCGGCTGCTGCTTCGTATCCGGACAGGCTGCTATGGGACTCGGCATGTCCTTCGCCGTGGGCATGGTGCTCCCCTTTGTGACCGTGATGGCTGTGGGGGAAGTCCGGAAGCAGATACTCATGCTCCTCTTCATGCTCACTGCAGTGCAGATGCTCGCTGTCATGCTCGAAGCCCTCATCACAGTCCTCACAGGTTATGAAGTCATGGGAATGTCCCGAGCGCTTGTCGATGATATAGTCAAGGAGGGAGACAAGGCCGGCTCCTGATATCACGGCGGCAGCCACTATAAGCTTTTCTCCTCCGCCCTCCATGGCCTCGGGCAGAAGCTCGAAGCATATAAGGGCTATCATCGTGCCTGCGGAAAATGCAAGCAGCATGGCGTTGAGCTTTTTAGATATACCGCCGAAAAAAACTCCGATGATGCCGCCGAGACCAAGCCCTACGGCACCTATGATAAAGGTCAGTATTATAAGTTCAGACATCTGATTATTCATCCTTCAATTATATTTAAAGCTTTATAGTCCGGTTTTGACGCTTTCAAAAGCTGATTTTAGCGGATAGGCTAAGACCTAACTATTTCGCCGAATTAGTCTATAATATCATATTTTCCGTTTTAGGGTCAAAAATTTCCTGATACAAAAACAATATGCCTATTGACAAACGTAAAAATGCGAATATAATAGCTTTGAATTTCAAATATTTTTAAATTCAAAATATTTGAGTTTAAAAAGAAATCTTAAATGGATGAAAAATATGTTTTCTAAGATAATAGCGACAGGATCCTTCGTGCCGGATACGGTGGTCACCAATGATGACCTTGCCGGCATCATGGATACGAGCGATGAATGGATAAGGACGAGGACCGGCATCAGGGAGAGACATGTATTTTCCGCTGAGGACAGGGAGCGCACCATCACCGCAGCCCTTAAGGCCTGCGAACAGGCTCTTGAGAGGGCATCAAAGAAGGGCCTTGAGAGGGAGGAGATAGAGCTCGTCATAGCGGCCACCTCCACACCGGATTATATGTTTCCGGCCACGGCCTGTGTCCTTACGGACAGGCTTCATATAGGACCGGCGGCGGCCTTTGACATAAGCCTTGCCTGCACTGGCTTCCTTGCAGCCTTTTCCACGGCTGCAGCCTATCTGGGCTCCGGTATGTATAAGCATGCCCTGATAGTAGGGGTGGATGTGATGTCGAAGCTCATGGATCCAAATGACCGAAGCACCTCGATACTTTTCGGAGACGGTGCGGGGGCCGTGGTGCTCTCTGCGGATGAACGCTTCAGGGAGTTTGCCGAGAGCGGACTCATAAGGTCCATGCTCAAGTCAGACGGAAGCCGCTCACAAGTGCTGTCCTGTGAGGCCCTTTATGGAGGCTTGGGGCTTTCAGAGGCGGCAGGAAAGGCAGCTTTGGCTGCTTCGGACAGTGCTGATGCGGAGGCCTTTCCTGATAAGGATAAGGGGCCTTCCCTTTCCTTTGAGGATGGAAGGACCGGGCCCGGCATATCCGGCTCCGTAGCGTCTTGCGGAGCAGGGCCTTACAAAGCCCCGGAGAAAGCCGAGGGGACCGGGGAAGGCCCCGAGCCCGGCAGGATATATATGAATGGCAGGGCAGTATTTGAATTTGCGGTGAGGGAGGTTCCGAAGCTCATAGCCACGCTCCTTAGTGAGGCAGGAGAGGGGGCCGAGCCCAAGTACTATGTACTGCATCAGGCCAATTACCGCATCATCGAGGCCGTGGCCAAGCGCCTTAAAGCCCCGATGGATAAGTTCCCCTGTAATATAGAGCACTATGCCAATACCACGGCGGCCACCATACCGATGCTCCTTGATGAGCTTTCGGAGGGAGGCAGACTTAAGGACGGAGACCTGATAGTCATGTCGGGCTTCGGAGCAGGACTGAGTCTTGGAGCGATGCTGTTCAGATGGTAAGGAGCCTTTGCAGCCGGCGTCAGCATATATCTGCTATCGCCGCAGGGTATCAAAGCCTATCTGCTCAGATGCCGCTTTCGGCGTCAGGCCAAGATAAAAGATATATGGACAGGCTATGCTTAGTGTATTTTGCCGGACCATCGGCAGATAAAAGCTATATATAATGAAAATAATATCAATAAATTCTATGGAGGAAATTAAAATGGAAGAGAAGATCATTTCAATCATTGCTGAGCAGCTTTCTGCAGATGCTGACACGATAAGCTTGGAGACAAGCTTCAGTGAGGACCTTGAGGCAGATTCCCTGGACCTTTTTGAGCTCGTGTCTGCCCTTGAGGATGAGTACAGCGTAGAGATACCCTCAGAGGATCTGGAAAAGCTCGTCACTGTAGGCGATGTAGTGGATTATCTCAAGAAGCTTGGGGTAGAGGAGTGATGATATGGCTCCGGCATCCGTTGGCTGCCGGGGCTTTATCACTTTTACGAAGGAGATAGGACATGGACTAAGGGAGCTAAATCCCAAAAAAGCAGCTTTTGTGCGGCGCACCATGCCCGGTATCAGATGAAGAAATAAACACTGCCCTATGGGAAACGGGACAAAGACTTTTCCGGCAGTGAGATGGAGATAGATTATGAATACAAGGATCACAGAGCTTTTAGGCATAGAGTACCCTATAATCCAAGGCGGTATGGCTTGGGTGGCTGAGGCTCATCTTGCGGCAGCAGTATCAAATGCAGGAGGCCTCGGCCTTCTCGGAGGAGCCAGCGCCCCTGCGGAGGTCATCAGGGACATGATAAGACAGACTAGGGAAATGACCGACAAGCCCTTCGGTGTAAACGTGATGCTGATGAGCCCCTATGCCAAGGAGGTGGCTCAGGTAGTAGTCGAGGAGAAGGTTCAGGTAGTTACCACCGGTGCAGGAAATCCCGGAGCCTACCTCTCCATGTGGCAGGATGCAGGCATCAAGGTCATCCCCGTGGTGGCTTCGGTTGCCCATGCAAGACTCATGGAGCGTGCCGGAGTGGATGCGGTAGTGGCAGAAGGCACTGAGTCGGGAGGCCACATCGGTGAGGCCACCACCATGACCCTCATCCCGGCAGTAGCAGATGCGGTAAATATACCCGTCATCGCAGCAGGCGGCATAGCCGACGGCAGAGGCATGGCTGCGGCATTTATGCTGGGAGCCGAAGGCGTACAGGTGGGCACCCGCTTCGTAGCCACCAAGGAGGCTGTGGTCCATCAGAATTATAAGGACAGGATAGTCAAGGCCAAGGACATAGACTCAGCAGTTACCGGGCGCTCCCACGGACATCCGGTACGCTGCCTACGCAACCAGATGACGAGGGAGTATAACAGGCTTGAGGCCGAGGGCAAGAGCTTTGAGGAGCTGGAGTACCTGACCCTTGGTTCCCTTCGCAAGGCAGTTCAGGAGGGAGACATCACAAACGGTACGGTCATGGCAGGACAGATAGCCTCAGTCATACATGACATCAAGAGCTGCAGAGAGGTCGTAGAGGAGATGGAGGCCGAGTGCGTAAAGCTTATGAGAGACATGGCAGAAAGGTACGGTAGATGAGCATGAAGGCAGCCATCCTTTATCCCGGACAGGGAGCCCAGTATACGGGCATGTGCCGGGAGTTCTATGACAGTTATGAGATAGTGAGGGAGCTCTTTTCTGAGGCTTCAGAGGCCACAGGACTTGATATGGCAGAGCTCTGCTTTTCAGAGGAAAAAACGAGGGAACTTTCCCTTACCCAGTATACCCAGCCTGCCATGGTCTGTGCCGAGCTCGCCATGACCGGGATAGTAAAGGACGTGCTTTCAAAAAAGGGCATAGAGCCGGCATATTCCGCAGGCCTGAGCCTCGGAGAGTATGCGGCCATAGCAGAGTGCGGAGCCATGAGCTTTCAGGATGCGGTCCATACCGTATATGAGCGAGGCAGACTGATGGCAGAGGCCGTGCCGGAGGGCGTTGGAGCCATGGCGGCGGTGCTTAATCCGGATGAGGCCATACTGAACGAGGTGCTTTCAGAGACCGAGGGAGCCTATGTGGCAAATTATAACAGTCCTGCCCAGATAGTCATCACCGGCTATAAGGAGGCCGTGGAGGAGGCCGCAGCAAAGCTTCAGCAGCGAGGCATAAAGCGCTGTGTCATGCTCAATGTTTCCGGGCCTTTCCATTCTCCGATCCTTAAAGAGGCAGGAGAGAAGCTTTCAGAGGTCCTGAGAGATGTGGAGCTTAAGCCCCTTTCCCATCCCTATTATGCCAATATTGACGCAGGACTCGTCACAGACACCGAGGACATAAAGGACAAGCTCGTAAGACAGGTCTCCGGTTCGGTGCATTTCCGTCAGATAATAGAGGCCATGATAGAGGACGGAGTGGATACCTTTATCGAGGTGGGCCCGGGAAAGACCCTCTGCGGTTTTGTGCAGAAGACCCTTAGGGCTTTTTCAAAGGCTTCGGGACAGGAGCTTGGCCATATCAGTTTGCTGAACATAGAGACCCCCTCAGACCTTGAAAAGCTTTCAGAGCTTTGATAAGGCCGAGGGCCTTATACAGGGAGCAGTATATAAAATCGTGATAAAGGGAGAGCAGATGAGTGATAAGAGAGTTGCCTTGGTGACCGGAGCGTCAAGGGGCATTGGAAGGGCCATAGCCCTGAGACTTGCAGGAGACGGATTTTTCGTAGTCATCAATTACAGTGGAAATACCGAGGCTGCAGAGGCGGTCAAGGCAGAGATAGAAAATAATGGCGGCGAGGCCATTTGCATAAGGTGCGATGTGTCGTCCTTTACTGACTGTGAGGCCATGTTCAGGGAGCTTACGGAAAATGTGGGAGCTCCCGAGGTGCTGGTCAATAACGCAGGCATCACAAGGGACGGTCTGCTTATGGCCATGGGTGAGAAGGACTTTGACGATGTCATAGCCATAAATCTTAAGGGAGCCTTCAACTGCATGAGGTTCGCCTCCAAGCTGATGCTTAAAAAGCGCTATGGCCGCATCATCAATATCTCTTCAGTATCGGGAGTGATGGGTAATCCGGGACAGGCCAATTACTGTGCTTCAAAGGCCGGTATCATAGGGCTTACCAAGTCCGCTGCGAGGGAGCTTGCAGGAAAGGGCATCACGGTCAATGCCATAGCCCCCGGCTTTATCGAGTCGGATATGACGGCGGTGCTCCCGGATAAGGTGAGGGAGGCAGCCCTTTCCCAGATACCGAAAAAGCGCTTCGGGACACCGGAGGAGATAGCTTCTGCAGCGGCCTTCCTTGCAGCTGAGGAAGCCGGATATATAACCGGACAGGTGCTGGCAGTCGACGGCGGCATGTCCATGTGATGAAAGGTGCAGATATGAGACGAGTAGTTATAACCGGCCTTGGAGCGGTCACGCCCCTTGGAAATGATGTGGAAAGCTTCTGGAACGGCCTTAAGGAGGGACGGTCCGGCATAGGATATATAACCAAATTCGACACGACTGATTTTAAGGTGAAGATAGCAGGAGAGGTGAAGGACCTTGATGAGACGGCCTGCGGGGATAAGAAGGCGGTAAAGCGCATGGAGCTCTTTTCCAGATACGCCGTGGCTGCCTCAAGGGAGGCCTTTTCGGATGCGGGCCTCGATATGGAGGCAGAGGATCCCTACAGGGTCGGAGTTTCCATCGGCTCTGGCATCGGCTCCCTTCAGATAGCGGAGGCCAGCGAGCAGAGGATACTTGAAAAGGGCCCGGGCAGGGTGGACCCCCTTATGATACCCCGCATGATATCCAACATGGCTGCCGGCAATGTGGCCATAAGCCTTGGGCTTAAGGGTAAAAATATCAATGTGGTCACTGCCTGCGCCACCGGTACCCACTGCATCGGCGAGGGCTTCCGCTCCGTACAGCACGGAGAGGCAGAGGTCATGCTCTGCGGAGGCACTGAGGCTGCAGTGACGCCCCTTTCCATAGCGGGCTTCACCCAGCTTACGGCCCTTACCACCGACCCGGACCCGGACTGTGCATCCCGTCCCTTTGATAAGGACAGGCACGGCTTCGTCCTCGGCGAGGGAGCCGGCGTCATCGTGCTTGAGGAGCTTGAGCATGCAAAAAAGAGGGGAGCCCATATCTATGCCGAGCTTCTGGGCTACGGAGCCACCTGCGATGCCTACCATATCACGGCACCCATGGATGACGGCTCAGGCGCAGCCATGGCCATGAGCTATGCCATAAAGGATGCGGGACTTGAGCCCACGGACATAGATTATATCAATGCCCATGGTACGGGCACCCATCTCAATGACCTTGCGGAGACGAGGGCTATCAAGCTCTGTTTCGGAGACCATGCAGGGAAGCTCAGGATAAACTCCACCAAGTCCATGACCGGACATCTCCTCGGAGCTGCCGGCGGCGTGGAGGCCATAGCCCTCACAAAATCAGTGGAGGAAGACTATGTGCATGTCACAAGGAACCTCGTGGAGTCCGAGCCGGAGCTGGACCTTGATTACTGCAGGGGAGAAGGCGTGTCCATGCCGGTAAGGGCAGGCATGAGCAATTCGCTGGGCTTTGGCGGACACAATGCCAGCATCATTATCGGAAAATATAAAGACTGATGCCGAAGCGGCCCTGCTCATGGGACTTTAGGCCCGGCAGAGCAAAAAACAGGGCTGTCGAGATCTTCGGCATGTAAAGCTGAGGACGGCATGTAAAAGCATCAGAAGGGAGAACGATATGAAGATAGATGAGATCATGGAGCTTATGAAGGCCATGGAACAAAATGACCTTACGGCCTTTGATTATAAAGAGGGCAATATGCAGCTCTCCTTAAGGAGGGGAGGAGCAGCGGAGCCCATGGCTTCCTTCCTTACGGGAGAAGGCACAGAGATAGTAAGGCCGGCAGCTTTGACCGTTCCGGATAAGGCTGTGGCTGAAGCTGCTTCTGAGAGCGGTGCAAATGAACCTGCTGGGGCTGAGGCTTCAGACAAGGCCGCTGGCGTGACCGGCGGCAATATAGTAAAGTCACCCCTTGTGGGCACCTTCTACAGCTCACCCTCGCCCGATGATGCTCCCTATGTGAGCGTCGGCGATACGGTGAAGAAGGGACAGGTCCTCGGCATCATCGAGGCCATGAAGCTCATGAACGAGGTGGAGTCTGAATTCAGCGGACAGATAGCCGAGATACTTGTGGAAAACGGCGAGGTGGTAGAGTACGGACAGCCCCTCTTCAGGATAGTTTGATATAAAGGCAGCTGATAGTACGGAAATGCCTTAAGGAGACATTTTCATGACTGTATCATGCCGCAGGCTTGATGGCGGCAGAATGGAGATAAAGATGTTAGGAATAAAAGAGATAGAGGAGATACTGCCCCACAGACATCCTTTCCTCCTTGTGGACAGGATAGAGAAGCTGGAGCCCGGCGTAAGGGCAGTGGGATATAAGTCGGTCACCTTTGACGAGCCCTATTTTGCGGGACATTTTCCGGGAGAGCCGGTCATGCCCGGAGTGCTCATCATAGAGGCCCTTGCCCAGACCGGAGCCGTAGCCATACTTTCCGCAGAGGGCATGAAGGGAAAGACAGCCTACTTTGGGGCCATAAACTCCGCCAGATTTAAAAAGAAGGTCACACCGGGTGACAGGCTCAAGCTCTGCTGTGAGATAATCAAGCAGAAGGGGCCCGTGGGAGTGGGAAAGGCCGAGGCCTACATAGACGGAGAGCTTTGCTGCCGTGCAGAGCTGACCTTCATGGTCGGCTGAGCTTCCCTTCAATCATAAGAGACGGGAAGGAAGAGCATAGAAGATAAAGGGCAAACTGAGGGCGTTTGACGGTATCGGCGATGCCCTGACACCGCTTTTTCGGCGGAGTGGAGAGATAAATGTTTGAAAAAGTTCTTGTTGCAAATAGGGGAGAGATAGCCGTAAGGGTCATAAGGGCCCTTCGGGAAATGGGCATAGCCTCGGTGGCGGTATATTCAGAGGCTGACAGGGACAGCCTGCATGTGATGCTGGCTGACGAGGCCATATGTATAGGGCCGGCTGCTTCCTCAGACAGCTATCTCAATATGGAAGCTGTGATATCTGCGGCCGTGGCCTCTAAGGCCCAGGCCATACATCCGGGCTACGGCTTCCTCTCTGAAAATGAAAAATTTGCATCTCTTTGCGAGACCTGCGGGATAAAATTTATTGGCCCCTCATCTCAGGTCATAGCAAGGATGGGAAATAAGTCTGAGGCTAAAAACACCATGATAAAGGCCGGCGTGCCTGTGGTGCCCGGAAGCAGGGAGCCCATCTACAGCCCCAAGGAGGCCAAGCGCATAGCTAAGAAGACAGGCTATCCCGTCATGATAAAGGCTGCCCTTGGCGGCGGCGGAAAGGGCATGAGGGTGGCTGAGAGTGAGGACAGGCTTGAGGAGATGTTCCTTGCGGCCCAGTTCGAGACGAGGAAGGCCTTCGGTGATGACACCATGTATATCGAGCGCTATGTGAAGGACCCGAGGCATATAGAGGTCCAGATACTGGCGGACAGCCATGGCAATGTCATTCATCTCGGCGAGAGGGACTGCTCCATACAGCGCCGCCATCAGAAGGTACTGGAGGAGTCTCCCTGTGAAAATATAAGCCCTGCCCTTCGGTCAAAGCTTGGACGCACTGCCGTAAAGGCGGCAAAGGCAGTTGGATATGAAAATGCCGGCACCATAGAGTTCCTCCTTGAGCCAAATGGAAAGTTCTACTTTATGGAGATGAATACAAGGGTTCAGGTCGAGCATCCGGTAACGGAGCTTGTGAGCGGCGTGGACATCATCAAGGAGCAGATACGCATAGCCGCAGGGGAGAAGCTCTCATTTACCCAGAAGGATATAAGGCTTTCAGGCCATGCCATAGAGTGCCGGATCAATGCAGAGTCTCCTGAGCGGGGATTTATGCCGAGCCCCGGCACCATCACGAACCTGCATTTCCCGGGAGGAAACGGCATACGCATAGATACCCATGTATATCAGGGTTATAAGCTTCCGCCCTATTATGATTCCATGATAGCAAAGCTCATAGCCTATGGTAAGGACAGGGACGAGGCGGTAAGGAAGCTGCGCTCTGCCCTTGGAGAGACCATCATCGACGGTATCGATACCAACATAGATTTTGCCTATGAGCTGATAAAGAGCCCTGCCTTTGAAAAGGGCCATATAGATACGGGCTTCATAGAGAAGCATTTTCCGAAATATCTGAAAAAATAAAAACATGGCTTTTTGCCTGCTTAAGGCCTTTGGCTTAGTGCGATATTTATTAAAAGAACTCAGGCGAGGGATGTAAGTGGAGCCTATCCCGCAAGGTCACAGAGTATAGATTTATTAAAAGAGCTCAGGTGAGGGATGTAAGGGCCGGAGCGGTCAGGAAAAAGGATAATAGCAGCTTATCAGGCTAAGGATAGACAATGTTCAAGGAATTTATTTCACAAAAGAAGATGGAGACGGCCTCCCGTATACCGGATTTCACGAGGATAAAGACAGGCGTGAATGAAAAAAAGGCCCGGGGCAGGAAAAAAGCCCAGAGGGCTCCGGAGGTGCCGGAGGATGTCTACAGGAAGTGCAGCTTCTGCGGAAAGCCCATACTCAATCGGGACGTCAGGGACAACCTCTACCGCTGTCCCAAGTGCGGAGGCTATTTCAGGGTCCATGCAAGGCGCAGGGTGGAGCTCATAGCAGATAAGGGGAGCTTTGAGGAATTTGACAGGGATATGCCTATCGTAAATCCCTTGGATTTCCCCGGATATGAGGACAAGCTTAAGCTTATGCAGGAAAAGACCGGACTTTCCGAGGCCGTCATCACCGGACGCTGCACCATAGGCGGAGAGGCTGCGGTGCTCTGCGTCATGGACAATCGCTTTATCATGAGCTCCATGGGACAGGTCGTGGGAGAAAAGCTCACGAGGGCCATAGAGAGGTCCGACGAGGAGCGGCTTCCCCTCATCATATACTGCGCCTCAGGCGGAGCCCGTATGCAGGAGGGCATAGTAAGCCTGATGCAGATGACAAAGACCTCTCAGGCCATAAAGAGGCACAGGGACAAGGGCCTCCTCTACATAAGCGTGCTGACAAATCCCACCATGGGCGGAGTGACTGCAAGCTTTGCCATGCTGGGAGATGTGATACTTGCGGAGCCCAAGGCTCTTATAGGCTTTGCGGGACCGAGGGTCATAGAGCAGACCATAGGAGAGAAGCTCCCCGAGGGCTTCCAGCATTCGGAATTCCTGCTGGACCACGGCTTCGTGGATATCATAGCGGGCCGCGAGGAGCAGAAGGAGCTCATAGCAGAGCTCATCAGGGCCCACGACATGGAGAAGGGAAGGAAGAGTTTTAAGGCCTTTCTTAAGGATAATGGGGCTATGGGACCCCGCACCTTCTTAGGTGAAGGGGACGGACAAAGGGACGATACGTTGACTGAGGCTGAGGAGGCGTCGGAGAGAAGGGAGCTTTCCAAGCTGAAGGAGGATGGCTCCTCCGAAGGAGACCTTCATCAGAGCGGAGGCAGGAGCGGACTTTCTGCTTGGGACAGGGTGAAGCTTTCAAGAGCTAAGGACAGGCCGAGGGCCATGGACTATGTGGACAGGCTCTTTGACGGCTTTATCGAGCTTCACGGAGACAGGCGCTTCGGAGATGACCCTGCCATAGCAGGGGGAGTGGCCCTGTTTCACGGACTGCCCGTCACGGTCATCGCCCAGCAGAAGGGCAAGGACACCAAGGACAACCTCAGGCACAACTTCGGCATGCCCAAGCCCGAGGGCTACAGGAAGGCCCTGAGGCTCATGAAGGAGGCCGAGGCCTTCGGAAGGCCGGTCATATGCTTCGTGGATACTCCGGGGGCCTATCCCGGGATCTCCTCAGAGGAGAGGGGACAGGGCGAGGCCATAGCGGAGTGCATAGCAGAGATGGCCTGCCTTAAGGTGCCGGCAGCCTCCGTCATCATATCCGAGGGAGGCTCAGGCGGAGCCCTCGCCATGGCCTCAGCCAATGAGATATATATGCTTGAAAATGCTACCTACAGCATACTTTCACCGGAGGGCTTTGCCAGCATCCTTTATAAGGACCCGGGAAAGGCAAGGGAGGCCTCGGAGATAATGCGCATAACCGCCGAGGATCTAAAAAAGCTCGGCATCATAGATGCCATCATACCTGAGCCCGAGGGCCTCTGTGAGGAAAACCTCAATGTACCTGTGGCCGCCATGGAGGAAAGGCTCATGGACTTCATATCAAGGAGCATGGATAAGAGCGGAGACGAAATAGAGAGGGAGCGCTTTGAGCGCTTCAGGAGCTTTTAAGCAAGGGACCGTTATACAGCAGGTCAGGGAAAGTTATGAACGGATACGAACGACTGAACGACATATTGGTAAATCTGTTTCGGGACATCCTCTATCTGGAGGAGCAGGCCATGAAGCGGAGCGGGTACAATGATCTCAGCATGAATGACTGGCACATCATAGCCGCCATAGGCGAGGACGAACCTAAGACCATGTCTGAGATAGCCTCGGAGCTCAGCATAACCGGCGGCTCCCTGTCCATTTCCATGAATGGCCTTCATAAAAAGGGCTATGTGGACCGCATGAGGGGCGAGCATGACCGCAGACGTGTGTATATCAGGCTCACGGATAAGGGGCAGATAGCCTTTCGGGCCCACAGGCAGTTCCATAAGGAGATGATAGATGCGGTAACCGAGGACCTTAATGAGGGAGAGTACCATATCCTCATAAAGAGTCTTACGAAGCTGACGGATTTCTTTCGGAGCTTTGGCGTGAAGGCGGAGGAGCCTTCCTCAAAGGAGGCTTAAGTCCTTTTATGGAAATGCCCTTTCCGGAAAAAAGCGGCAGGGCTTAGGCCGGGCAAAGATGACTTAAATAGAGAGAAAAAGGGCTTTTATGACCTTAAGAAAGGTCTGCATGTTACTTAACATTTTCTTAACTTGTCATATTTTGCATTTTTGTGTTATAATCGTACACAGTTTATGCGGCAGGGGGGATGCTGTATTCCTGCCGCATTTTGTTATCCGGATATCGGAAAGGTGGGAGCAGGGCCGGTTTTTCAGGTCTTTTGCTGCTGCCGGTGTTATTCCCGAGATAAAAAAGAAGGAGGTTGTTCATGAAGAAGAAGGCTTATGCTTATGTATTGGGAGCCCTTCTCTCCGCAGCGCTGCTTAGTGCCTGCGGCGGATCCGGCTCAGAGGGAGGAGCAGCGGCTACTGAGGCGGCAGAGACTGCGGCCGGTGCCCAGACTTCACAGACTGCAGTGGCAGACGGTACTCTCAGAGTTGCATATGCGGCTGACTATCAGACCCTCGATGCGCAGAAGACCACTGCCGACTATACCGTACCCATCAATGTATTTGACCGTCTCTTTGAGATAGTTCCGGCAGACGGCGGCAGCACTGAGATAGTAAACAGCCTGGTAGATGATTATACCGTATCAGAGGATGGACTTACCTACGATTTTACCTTAAAGAGCGGCATAGTATTTTCAGACGGCACGCCCCTTACGGCGGACGATGTGGAGTATACCATAGTCAGAGCCCTTACGATGCCTGAGTCAGTTCAGACCGACATATATTCCTCGATAGAGGGAGCGCAGGCCCTTATGGACGGAACTGCTGACACGCTCAGCGGACTGACCGTTACAGACGATACCCATTTCACCATCAAGCTCGACCATCCCTATGCAGGCTTTCTGGGACAGCTGGCTACACCCTGTGCCGTTATCCTCAGCCGCAGCATAACTGAGGCAGCAGGAGACAGCTTCGGACAGGACCCGGCAGTCACCATTGGTTCAGGCCCCTACGTGGTCAGCGAATGGAACCGTAATCAGAGCCTTATCCTCGAGGCCAATCCCAACTACTGGGGAGAGCAGCCCGAGGCGACCCGCATAGAGATACTCATCGTGCCTGACGTATCCACCATGAGCATGATGTTCCAGAACGGTGAGCTCGATGTGCTGGACGGTGACGAGCTGGATTCAGCGGTATTTGATTCCACATATAAGACAGGCCAGTACGATGATAAGCTCGTATCGGCTCCCAGACTTTCCACCACCTACATGGCCTTAAATGCCAATATCGAACCCCTCAATGACGTAAGGGTGCGCAAGGCCATACAGATGGCCATAGACAGGGAGAGCATACTCAACACCGTATACAGCGGCGGCGGAAATCTGCTTGACGGCATATTCAGCCCGGGTCTTATAGGCTACAACGAGGACAATCAGGGCTGGCTTCAGTATGACCCTGAGGGAGCAAAGGCCCTCCTTGAGGAGGCCGGCTACGGCGGTGGCTTCACACTGGAGATATCCTCAGACAATTCTGCTGCATCAGGAACTCTCCTTGTGCTTCAGATAATCCAGCAGAACCTTGCAGAGGTAGGCATCACCGTAGAGATCATGCCCTATGATGAGGCCAGCTGGCTCGACCTCCGCAGAAGCGGTGAGATGCCCAGCTTCGTAGCCACATGGACGGCAGATTATAACGATCCCGACAACTTCATCTACACCTTCTTCGGCACCGAGGAAAATACGGTCCAGAGGAGCCTTAACTACGCTGACAAGGATGTCATCGCCAGAGTTGCCGCAGCAAGGAGCATCGTGGATGAGGACGAGAGGCTTGCAGAGTACGCAGCCCTTGAGAAGAAGATAGTTGAAGAGGACGCCGCATGGGTACCGCTCTTCAGCCGTACACATAACTATGTGATGGGCGACAGGGTGGCCAGCTTCACTCCCCATTGGGCAGGCTACAGCGCATTCATCTTCTCTACCTTTGAGCTTGCAGAATAAGCTGAATTTTTAAATAAAAGGCCCATGCTTTACTTTTGCTGCGTATGCCCTAAGGAAAGCAGGGCCTTTTTAAACCGTATCAGGCTGTATTTCCGCCCTTGGAAGGCTTCATGCCGGGCGGAAAAACTTCTGAGCAGAAAAGGCTCATGGGAAGGCGACCGGCCATACGGATAAAAGATAAGGAAAGCTATGAAATATTTTTTAAAGCGAGTGATAGGCACCATACCGGTGCTCCTCGGAGTCATACTTCTCATATTCATCATGCTGCGCATAGTACCGGGCAATCCGGCTGTGCTGCTGCTTGGCGAGCATTATGATCAGGCCACGGTGGACAGGCTCACGGAGATCATGGGCTTCAACAAGCCTATCATAGAGCAGTTCATCAATTACATACTCGGAGCCCTCTCAGGGGATCTGGGGATAAGCTACAAATACTCAAGGCCCGTGACTGACATGATACTTGAGGCCCTGCCCTATACGGTAAGGCTGGCTGTCATGGCGGCGGTATTTGCGTGGGCCATCGGACTTATAGCAGGCATCATCGCTGCAGTCAATAACAATAACTTCATCGACCGTATATTTATGGGCTTCTCCCTGATGGGAGTCTCCATGCCCATATTCATGACTTCGTTAGTGCTTCAGTATTTCCTGTCCTTTAAGCTCGGCATATTCCCGATGACGGAGGATGGGAGCTTTGTATCCATGATACTTCCTGCCATAGCGCTGGGCTGGAACAGCGCCGGCAGTATCGCCCGTATGACCAGATCCAGCCTTATAGAGGTCATGCAGGCAGACTATATAGATACGGCAAGGGCCAAGGGCCTTAAGAGGGCAGCCGTCATAATCTTCCATGCCCTGAAGAATTCACTGCTTCCCGTGGTCACCATGATGGCGCTGCAGCTTTCAAGCATGCTTTCGGGTGCGGTCATAACCGAGTCGGTATTTGCCATTCCCGGCATAGGCAGACTTGCCACCACGGCCATACAGAACAGGGACATGCCCGTGCTTCAGGGCACCGTGCTCTTTACCACGGTCATAATCATAGCCGGAAATCTGATAGCCGACCTCTTGTATTCGGTATTGGATCCGAGGATCAGGAAAGGAGAATGATATGTCATCGCAGGATATGAAGGACATAAAACTGAACGATGAGCTCCAGCTTGAGATCGGAGAACGGGACGGCATCAGGGACAAGCTTAAGAAGATGTGCCGGCAGAATCATCTGGCAGCCATCTCGGCCATAGTCATTCTCATTATCATACTGATGGCCGTATTTGCTCCGGTCATCGCTCCCTACGGAGAGACCGAGGCCATACTTATAGACAGGCTTCAGGGCCCGAGCATGAAGCACCTCCTTGGAACGGACGAGCTGGGAAGGGATCTGTTTTCAAGGATGCTCTACGGCTCAAGGCTCTCCATAGCCATAGGCATACTCCCGAGCCTCATCTCCCTTGTCATCGGAGTTGCGGCAGGACTTACCGCAGGCTACTTCGGCGGTAAGATAGATTATGTGATAATGAGGATAGCCGATGTCATGCTGTCCATACCCTCACTGCTCCTTGCCATGGTGGTGATGTATACCCTTGGCACCTCCACGGTGAATCTGTTCGTGGCTCTGTCCATGACCGGCTGGTCCAGTGTGGCGAGGGTGGTACGCAGCCAGACCCTCAGCATCAAGGAGAGCGAGTATGTGGAGGCGGCCAGATCCATAGGCGTGAGCCGCTTTAAGATAATGACCAGACATATATTGCCGAACTGCATACCCTCACTTATAGTATTATTTACCCTGAATGTGCCCTCTGCCATACTTTCCGAGAGCTCCCTTAGCTTCCTCGGCATAGGCGTAAGGGTGCCTCAGGCGAGCTGGGGCCTCATAGTCAATCAGGGCAGGCAGTTTTTGTTTACCCAGCCTTGGCTCTGCATGGCTCCCTGTGTAGCCATCATGATAGTAGTGCTGGCGTTCAATTTCCTTGGGGACGGACTGAGGGATGTCCTTGACCCCTATATGCAGAGATAAGGAGGCTTTGGATGGACAATAACAATATCCTCGAGATCCGGGGCCTTAAGTCATATTTTTTTACTGAAAAGGGCACCGCCCCTGCAGTGGACGGTGTGGACATAGATATACCTAAGGGCCAGATAGTGGGACTTGTGGGAGAATCAGGCTGCGGCAAATCCATGACCGTGCGCTCTGTCATGGGACTGCTCAAATATCCCGGCAGGGTAGTGGAGGGCTCCATACTCTTTGACGGAGAAGAGATAGCAGGCCTTCCGGAAAATAAGCTTCGGGACATATGCGGCAGGGATATCTCCATGATATTTCAGGAGCCCATGACCAGCCTCAACCCTGTGGTAAAGGTAGGAAAGCAGGTCAGGGAGACACTGCTCGTCCACAACAGGGGCATAAGCAAGACCGAGGCCAAGGCTCAGGTCATAGAGATGTTCAGGAAGGTGGGCATACCGGAGCCGGAGAAGCGCTACGACAGCTACCCCCATCAGCTTTCGGGTGGACTCAGGCAGCGTGTCATGATAGCCATGGCCATGATATGCAAGCCCAAGCTCCTGATAGCTGACGAGCCCACGACGGCGCTGGACGTGACCATAGAGGCCCAGATACTCAGGCTCATGAAGGAGCTCAGGGACGAGACGGGAATGAGCGTGCTGCTCATCACCCACAATCTTGGTGTCGTGGCAGAGCTCTGCGACTATGTATATGTCATGTATGCAGGAAAGATAGTGGAGCAGGCGGAGACCTTTGAGCTCTTTGACCATACGGCCCATCCCTATACCAAGGGACTTTTAAGCTCCATACCCCGTATCGGCCAGACCGAGGAGAGGCTTCACACCATACCCGGTGTAGTGCCCAATCTCCTGCATCTCCCTAAGGGCTGTGCCTTCTGCAACCGCTGTGAGCTTGCGGATAAGGGCTGTAAGGGAAGCTCGCCGGAGCTTATAGAGATAAGCCCCGGACATATGATACGCTGCTTTAAAAATGCAGCCGGAGAGGCTGTGGCCTCTGACGCTTCATCAGCAGGAGTAAAGGCTCCGGGGACAGGGGCCTCGGACAAAGCAGCTTCAGGCGAAGCTAAAAAGAGTGAGTCCGAGGCTGCAGAGGCTAAGGCAGAGGCTTTTGACAAAGCAGGTCATGCCGGAGAGGAGGGAGCTCTATGACTAATGATAAAAATGTGCTCCTTTCTGCTGAGCACCTTTATAAAAGCTATGATACGGGCAAAAAGGACAAGCAGATACATGCGGTCTCCGATGTGAGCCTTGAGATATATAAGGGGGAGACCTTGGCGCTGGTGGGAGAGTCCGGCTGCGGAAAGTCCACGCTGGGACGCACCCTCATTCATATGCTGCCTGCTTCCTCGGGCTCCATATATTATGACGGCAAGGACATAGCTTCCATGACGGATAAGGAATTCAGGCCCTACCGCAGGAAGATGCAGATGATATTTCAGGACCCCTATGCAAGCCTTGACCCCCGTATGACGGTAAGGGACATCATCGCTGAGCCCATAGAGACCTATAAGCTCTGCAAGAGCAGGGAGGAGACCACGGAGATGGTGCTCCGTCTCATGGATGCGGTGGGCATACCGGGAGAGTTCCTTCAGAGATATCCCCATCAGTTTTCGGGAGGACAGAGGCAGAGGATAGGCATAGCAAGGGCCATAGCCCTGAGCCCTGAGCTCATTATCTGCGACGAGCCCGTTTCAGCCCTTGATGTGTCGGTACAGTCTCAGGTCCTCAATCTGCTCAAGGATATACAGAAGATATATGACCTGACCTATCTCTTCATAGGTCATGACCTTTCGGTGATAAATTTTGTAGCGGACAGGGTCTGCGTCATGTTCCTTGGCTTCGTATGCGAGATATCGAAGAAGGAGGAGCTCTACGAGTCTCCCCTTCACCCCTATACAGAGTTCCTGCTGGATGCAATACCTCTGGCTGACCCCCACAGGAGGAAAAGGGAGCGTAAGGTGCTTACGGGAGAGATACCCAGCCCGGTGGACCTTCCCAAGGGCTGTGCCTTCTGCACCCGCTGTCCCTATGCCACCGAGGAGTGCCGTACCACTAGGCCCGAGCTCCACAGTATAGGCGACAGACAGGTGGCCTGCCACCACCCCCTTCAAAACTGATTTTCAGGCTTTGCATTTCAAATATTTTTTTGCTGTTTAGTTAATCTGACTGCAAAACTTCTGTCGAAAGACCTTGCGAAGCAGACAGTCCGAGACAGAAGTTTTGGCAGGAAGACTGCTTGAAAAAGAGTTTTAGAAGCTGAGATTTCTGAAATGCAGCATAAAAATCGCTGTTTTTGTTGACATATGGCGGACTATATGCTATATAACTGACAAATAAAGCTGTTTCTAAGAAAAACGGAACAGAGAGGATAGAGGAGCGGAATGCTATCAGTACCCATGGCTTAAGGCCGGCAGAGGCTGCGGTGGGGAAAGGAGACATCCGCCGAGGCCGTCTCATATTTGCCGATGACACGAGCCGGGCCATAGCAATAAGATACTATGGACTGTCACATCTTAGTGAAGCGCTATCGGGGTCATAAAGAGACTGAAAGGTTTTATTTTTCAAATCCACGGAGTGTTTCACGACACTCCGTTTTTTGTATGCGGCGGCGGATCGGAGAGAGTTATGAGTGATAATACAAATGATGTAAGGTTAAAAGAGGAAGCCTTAAGCTCAGAAAAGACCGAATTTAAGAGAGAGGTCGGACTTTTCGGAGGCATATCGGTGCTGGCAGGCATCATGATAGGCTCCGGTATCTTCTATATCGGCGGTATAGTCCTGCTTCGCTGCGGCATGAGTCTCGGCCTTGCCCTGCTGGTATGGATCATAGGCGGTCTGATAACCCTCATGAGCGGTATCTGTTACGCAGAGCTCGGCGCCATGATGCCTAAGGCAGGAGGAAGCTATGTCTATCTCCGTGAGGCCTACGGCGAGAAGGTGGCCTTCATGAGCGGCTTTTCCAACTTTATACTGGGCTCATCGGGCTCCATAGCCGCCCTTGCGGTAGCATTTTCAGCGGCCATAGCAAGCCTTATGCCGGAAAGCGCATTTGCAGGCAGTGAGCTTATGCAGAAGGGCCTCGGCATAGTCATGGTCATCATACTTACGGCCATCAATATCTTCGGCATCAAACTGGGAAGCACGGTACAGAACATTTTCATGATACTTAAGATGCTCCCCATCGTCCTCATCCTCGTATGCGGACTTCTGATGGGCACTGAATCTCCCGACCTCATGATGATGCCCGAGGGAGATGTCAATTTCGCCGCCATCATCGGCATGATGGCCTACGGCGTGGTAGCCACCATGTGGGCCTATGAGGGTTGGATGAACTTAAACGGTATAGCCGAGGAGATAAAAAATCCGGCTAAAAATATACCGAGGGCTATCATATTTTCAGTAGTAGGCGTGACCGCCCTTTATGTGCTGTTCAACTTTGCGGTATACAGGGTGCTCCCCTATGCGACCATAGTCACCATGATAGGAGAGGGCAACAACTACCTTGGCACTGAGGCTGCCAATGTCCTCTTTGGAAATGCCGGCGGCATCATCGTGGCGATTGCCATGGTACTGGCCATATTCAATTCACTGAACGGCTGCGTCATGGTATTCCCCCGTACCTACTACGCCATGGCGAAGGACAAGGCCTTCTTCAAGAGCCTTGGAAAGCTGCATCCCGAGTACAAGACACCGGTCAATGCCCTGATAGTATCTGCCATCGTGTCTATCGCTCTTATATGCACGAGGAACTTAAGCGAGCTTACCAGCCTTGTGGCCTTCTGCGGCATGATATTCAACAGCCTTGTATTCTATGCCGTAGTCATCTTCAGGAAGAAGTTCCCCGACATGAAGAGGCCCTATAAGGTATGGTTCTACCCCGTGCTCATCTACCTTATCATACTCATCATGATAGGCCTTGCCATCAATACCTTCGTAGAGGATCCCATGACCTCTATCATCGGCCTCGCAGTTCCTGCGGTAGGACTGGTGCTTTACGAGCTGGTATTCAAGAAGCAGAGGGAAGCAGAGTAAATCTGATTTTTTAATAAAATTTGTGCTGTCCTCCACAGCCAAACCTTTAATTTATTGCTTTTGCCATCAGCAGATTTTCAGAGGTATATTTTCCCTGCGAAACTCGAAAAAGCTGCTAAGGAGTTTTCAGCCACTATTATTATCAAGGCAGCTTTTTCTCAAACAGGCTCTCGGGAAAATATGGCAATAAGCAATAAATTTTAAAGGAAAAAGCGGCTGTATGTCGGACAGCAGCAAATTTTATCAGTTAAATAATGAAATTTACATCTTAAATATATAAAAGTAAAAAGGAGAATATCATGTCAGCGCTTGTCATCTATAATGCGAAGGTATATGTGGAAAAGGGACATTTTGAGGAAGCTGTCCTCTGCGAGGATGGTATCATAAAGGCCGTGGGCTCCAGTGAGGGCATACTGGCGGCTGCTCCCAAGGGAGCAAAGCTTTATGATGCCAAGGGACGTACCGTGGTTCCCGGCTTCAATGACTCCCATCAGCACCTTCAGGCCGTAGGTGATGACCTTGCCAATATCCGCCTCCTCGGAGCTGACAGCATTGCCGAGGTAAAGCGCAGGGTAAGGGAATACATAGAAAAGAACCATGTGGCGCCCGGTACCATCCTTCGCGGACAGGGCTGGAATCAGGACTATTTTACCGATGAGAAGAGGATACTGAACCGTCATGACCTCGATGATATGGCTCCGGAGAATCCCCTCATACTTGAGAGGGCCTGCGGACACATACTTACCGCCAATTCGGCTGCCCTTAAGATAGCCGGCATCACCGCCTCCACAAAGCCCAATGACGGCGGTGCCATAGATATAGGTGAGGACGGAGAGCCCACCGGCGTGCTCAGGGAAAATGCCTGCTCACAGGTCCTTTCCATCATGCCTAAGGCTACCCCTGAGTCCATAGCAGAAAGACTTAAGATAGCCATGGCCCATGCCGCTGAGTGCGGTGTCACCTCCGTTCAGTCCATGGACATGCGCCCCGGTAAGTGGCGTGAGACTTGGGAGGCCTATAAGCTCGTTCAGAAGGAGGCTCCCACACTGAGAGTCTATCAGCAGGTCAACTTCATGGAGCCCAACGAGTTCAATGAGTTCCTTTCCGAGGGCTTCAGGACCGGAGTCGGCGACAGTTTCCTTAAGATAGGACCCCTTAAGATGTTCGTGGACGGAAGCCTTGGTGCCCGTACCGCCCTTATGAGGAAGCCCTACAATGACGATCCCTCCACAAAGGGAATCCCTACATTGACTCAGGAGGGCCTCGATGAGATGGTAAGGATAGCCACTGAGCATGGCTGCACCTCCATCGTACACGCAATCGGTGACGGCGCCATCGACATGGTTCTCACTGCCTATGAAAAGGTCATCAAGAACGGAGAAAATCCCCTTCGTCACGGCATCGTGCACTGCCAGATAACCGACATGGAGATGCTTGAGCGCTTCAAAAAGAGCGATGTGCTGGCCCTTGTTCAGCCTATCTTCCTGCACTATGACATGACCGTGGTTGAGGACAGGGTAGGCAAGGAGCTTGCCTCCACCAGCTATGCCTTTGAGACCTTAAGAAAGCTCGGAGTACATGAGAGCTTCGGAACCGACAGCCCCGTAGAGGACCTGTGTCCCATAGCTAACCTCTACTGCGCAGTCACAAGGAAGAACCTCAAGGGAGAGCCCGAGGGGGGATTCTATCCCAACGAGTGCATGGATATCTATGATGCAGTGGATGCCTACACCTATGAGTCGGCCTATGCAAGCTTTGAGGAAAATGTAAAGGGACGTATCAAGCCCGGCTACTATGCCGACATGGCAGTGCTCGGACAGGATATATTTACCATACCTTCCGACGATATAATCAATACCACCGTGGATGCAACCATCGTGGACGGACGCTTCGTATACGAGAGAGTATAAATAGCCTAAATATGATGAGGGAGCATCAGAGCACATCTGAGGCTCCCTATTTTATTACGAAAACATAGACAATCGACAGAAATTTGTAAGCTTTAGGGCGCCCTTCGGGCATGTGAAAGTGTTGACATATATGCTCCAAAATGAGTAAAATTAGGGCATATTTAAGGAAAAAGGTGCAGTAAGGGATGAGTAGGAACGGAAGCTATGCGTCAGCACATAGAGCGGCGGCAGTGACCGCAGCTTTATTTTTGTGTTTGGGCATAAATGCAGCGGGGCCTTCACTTATCTCATTTGCGGAAGGGGCATCACAGGAGAGCTTGCAGACAGAGGCTGGAAGCTGGCATCAGGATGAGAAGGGCCGCTGGTACCGTCATGCGGACGGCAGCTATACCAGAGGCGGCTTTGAAGGCATAGACGGCGAGTATTATTACTTTGACAATGAGGGCTACCTCGTGACAGGCGGTCTTATATATGAGGGAGGCCTGACCTATATAGTGGACGGTGAGGGCAGGATGCTCCGGAACACCGAGACCGTGCTCAACGGCACGTCCTATGTCATAAGGGAGGACGGCCATGCGGTGCCAAAGTATATCTACGAAGCGGCACAGGGCATCACCGGACCAAGCGAGGACAGTGCGGACGTGAGCTCAAATGCTGGGGAAGGTCCTGTGGCCTCCGGCGGAGGAGCTGCGGAGGCACCCGGCTGGATAGAGGACAGCACGGGCTGGCGCTATAAGAGGGCCGACGGCAACATCGTCGTTTCAGACTGGGAGCTCATAGACGGCACATGGTACTATTTTCATGAGGGCGGCTACATGGCCACCGACCGTATAGAGACCTATCCCGATGGAAGGCTTGCCTATCTTGGAAGCGACGGAAAGCCCGTAAAGGATACGGAGCTGAGCTATAACGGCGTTGAATATGTGGCAGACTCCGAGGGCTTCGTTACGGCGAAGGAGCCTCCCAAATCTGAAAATGAGATAGCTGCAGAGAGCTATGCCCAAAATATAGTTTCCCAGATAACCAATGGAAGCATGAATAAGTGGCAGAAGGCCACGGCCATATATAACTGGCTCAGGGGTCACATGACCTATACCACCAGCGGCCCCCAGAGTGACGAGGCCTATTCAGCACTTTACGGCTTCAGGCGCCGCAGCGGCTGCTGCTACGAATACTATGCCATGGCCCACTATATGCTGGAGGCGGCGGGCATGCCGAACATACCCGTGGTAAGGGCCTCCGACCATGGACATTACTGGAACTTGGTCAATGTGGACGGAGCTTGGTATCACTTTGATGCCACCCCGAGGAGGACAGGAGGCAGATGGTGCCTTGTGACCACCTCCTATCTGCAGCGTAATTCATGGGGTTCCCATAACTTTGACATAGGAGCCTATCCCCAGACTCCCTAAGAAACTTAGGAGAGGACTTGCAGGGCCATGCTGAAGCCATGAGATCATATGTGAAGACAGGGCCATTGACTTTGTTGATATAAGCATCATCTGCAGAGCGGTCCAGCCTGCGTTTGCAGAATAAGTATAAAATAAAAGACTTAGAGGAATAAAATGTTCTCAGAAGTAAAGATTTCTAATGGTAAGGGCTCAAACGGAGCCGCCTTCAGAAGAGTGCTCATCGGAGCAGCCGCCCTCATGCTGGGAGTCATGCTCCCTTCGAAGGCATCATTTGCAGAGATAATCGGAAGCGGCTATAACTTTGACGCCACCCAGAGCTCCCAAGGCTCCATAGTCGTGGACTATGGCCCCGGAAGCACTGGAAACTGGGAGGAGGACGAGCAGGGCAGACGCTATAAGAGGAATGACAGCTATGTTACGTCAACTTGGCTCGATACTCCCGAGGGCAGCTTCTGCTTTGATGAAAACGGCTATGTATATACCAACAGCCTCCTTGAGCGTGACGGAAAGCTCTACTATGTGAAGGATGACGGCGCCGTCATGAAGGATGTGGAGCTCGGCACCAAGGGCATAGCCTATGTGGTGGATGAAGAGGGTGTAGCCACACCGGCTTCCCAGCTTTCAGAATATGACGAGGCCGCAAGGGAGATAGCGGCGTCTCTGATAGGAGATATCATCAACGACTCCATGACCGAGGAGGAGAAGATAACCGCCATATTCAACTTCGTAAAGTTTTATTATATGGGCTATACGGCCAATGGACCCCTTGAGGATGCGGCCGAGAGCGCAGTATACGGATTCAGGCGCAAGACCGGCAACTGCTTTGAGTATGCGGCAGTTTCCCATTATCTCATACTGGCCGCAGGCTTTGACGATATTATCGTGAAGAAGTTCGATGACGGACATTTCTGGAACATGATACTCACCTCTAAGGGCTGGAAGCACTATGACACCACCCCTTGGGATGACTTCGATGCAGGTCCCATACTCCTTTCGCCGACCAAGTTCATCGAGGACAATTACTGGACCTATTTTAAGTTCAACGTGGGCGAATATCCCGAAGCCATGTAAGACCGGATGCAGCCTATGGAGACAGGAACGAATTCAAAAAACAGCAGCATTTACATAAGAGTCGGGATAAAGCTGCTCATACTGACAGCCCTGCTGTTTATCATTCAGCAGCTGCTCGTGCCCAAGTATACGGGCTCGGTCATAGAGGGCAATTTTACCGCAGAGTATTATGAGGACGACACGCTCCATGACATCATCGTTGTCGGAAACTGTGAGTCCTATGAAAATATCTCTCCCATGGTCCTCTGGCAGGAGTTCGGCATCACCTCCTACATAAGGGGCAATGCCAACCAGCTCATTCCCCAGTCTTATTACATACTGAGGGAGACCCTGAAGCACGAGGTTCCGAAGGCGGTCATACTGAACATACAGGCCATGACCGTGGCGGCCCAGAGCACCGAGGAATATAACCGCATGGTATTTGACGTCATGAGGTGGTCCGAGGACAAGCTTGAGGGCATCAAGGCCTCCATGATGGAGGATGAAAAGCTGATAGAGTACGTTTTCCCGATACTGAGATATAAAAACAGGATAACCGAGCTTACGGCGGATGATTTCAGATATGCCTTCGGGAAGAGGCCGATACAGAGCTATAACGGCTACTATCTCAGGGCAGACATAAGGCCCTATGACCCTGACAGCTTTCCGCCCGAGAGGAGGCAGGAGGACTACTCATTTTCGGAGAAGAATGTGCAGTACCTTGAGCGCATAGAGGAGCTTTGCCGGGAGCATGACGTGGAGCTCATACTCATGAAGGCACCCTCGGTCTATCCCGTCTGGGTGGAGCCCTATGAGGAGCAGATAGAGGCCTTTGCCGAGGAGCACGGTCTCCTTTACCTCAATACCCTTGAGCATGAGGAGATAGGCATAGACATGGACACCGATACCTATGACGGCGGACTCCACTGCAATGTCTACGGAGCCGAGAAGGTATCAAGGTGGCTGGGCCCCATACTGATGGAGGAGCTTGAGCTTACGGACCACCGCTCCGATGAGGAGCTGGCTAAGGTCTATGAGGAGAAGCTCATCCGCTATGAGGCGGAGAAGGAGGCCCAGAAGGCCGAGTTTGAAAGCACTGGGGTCATCAGCAAGTATCTTAATGAGTAGCTTATAGCGCCGGGACCGCAGGGGAGTATGCAAGCTTGCTTGGGATTAAGCCGTTAGGTAGATAGCCATCAAGACTTATAGACATACTTCCTATGGAAAAACATAACGCTTTTTGATACAATAGCCTTATGGGGCCCAAAGACTTAAAGGGCTTCCTAAGGCAAATAATACATCGAGCCTCAGGGCGAGATGATATAGAAATGATATCGGAGGGTATGAAGATGAAAGCATTCAAGAGATTAGTAACATTTGCACTTGTGGCTGCACTTTCAGTTGCATCCGCTGCTACGGTATTTGCCGCTGCAAAGGCTGAGGAGAAGACTGCGTACACATTTACCTATAATAAGCAGCAGGTAAAGGTCGGCGATGCAGCAGCCGCAGCTCTCAAGAAGCTTGGCGACTACAAGTCAGAGCAGGCTCTTGCAAACTGCGCAGATTCCAGCGGAACTTCCATGAACTACACCTATGACGGATTCTATGTGATAACCGAGAAGGTGGACGGCAAGAACATCGTTAAGGAGATAACCCTTACAAAGGACACCGTAGCTACTGAGGAAGGCCTTAAGGTAGGCGATGCTCCCGCTGATGTCAAGAAGATCTATGCCGGCGCTGATGCCAACATGGGACTTTATACCATCACCCTTGGCGATACAAAGCTCATCATCGACTGCGGCATCAAGGACGAGAAGGTAGAGACCATCACCTACGAGTACGCCCCCGTTAAGAAGTAATGGAATACATATCCTATAGCTTTATAGCATTTATGGCAGCAGGGCTGATATTATATGCCCTGCTTCCTAAGTCTTTCGGAAAATATGTGCTGCTGCTTGCGAGCCTTTTGTTTGTCGGGCTTTCAGGCGGCGCTTTTTCGCTCATCTTCCTTGCTCTCGGAGTATGCGTAAGCTTTTTCGGGGCAGCGGCCATGGAGCGTTCCAAGAGCGGCGCCGTGAGGACGGGGATATTTTTATTTGTACTTATCTTCCATCTGGGGCTCCTCTTTTACTTTAAGTATCAGAACTTCGGAGAGTATACCAAGGAGCTTTTGGGCTTCATAAGCGGGGAGGAGTACTATCCTGAGCTTATCGAGCGCAGCGCTCCGGTGGGTATATCCTTCTATACCCTCATGCTCATAGGCTATGCTGCGGATGTATACATGGGCAAGTACAGGGCAGAGACCTCTCTTCCCGACTTCTCCCTCTATGCCTCCTACTTCGGGCACATAGTTCAGGGTCCGATAGATGCCTACGATGAGGTGGGCCATGGCATGGCAAAGCAGGGCGGGATACGCTATGAGGACCTCATAGAAGGAGGCCTCAGGCTCTGCCTCGGACTTTTCAAAAAGCTTGTCATCTCCGAGAGACTGGCCCTCATGGTCAATATGGTATTTCCGGACTATATGTCCTATTCGTGGGGAGTACTGCTCCTTTGTGCTGCGGCCTTTTCCCTGCAGCTCTATACGGATTTCTCCGGATGCATGGACATAGTCTGCGGAGCCTCAAGGATGTTCGGCATAAGACTGTCAGTGAACTTCCGTCAGCCCTTCTTTTCCCAGAGCGTAGCTGAGTTCTGGAGACGCTGGCACATCACGCTGGGAGCCTTCCTGAGGAAATACATCTACATCCCCCTCGGAGGAAACCGTAAGGGACTTTTAAGGAAGCATCTCAATACCATCGCTGTATTTTTCATAAGCGGACTCTGGCACGGCGGAAACTGGACCTATGTCATAGGAACCGGCCTTCTGCACTGTGTCTACATGATACTCGGAGAGCATCTTAAGCCCTTCAATAAGGCTGTAAAGGGAGCCCTCCATATATCCGAGGAGTCAAAACTGCTCAGGATAGTAAGGAGCCTCTGGGTATTCGTGCTGGTGACAATAGGCTTTGTATTCTTCCGCTCGGACAGCGTGATATCTGCAGTGGGATATCTCTCGGGCATCGTAGCCCTTCAGGAGAGCCTTTACGGTCCCGTGACCTTGGAGCTTTTGGGTCTTAGTGCTTCGGATGCGGTCATCCTTGTCATAGGACTTGTGCTCATCTTCCTCCTCTCCCTTCAGGCAGAGCTGGGAAGGGACAGCATATTTGCATGGAAGGATGATAGGGCTTCGGCAGCTGCGGCAAAGACGAAGGCTTCAGCTTCGGCCAATGCGTCATCTCTTGGCGGACAGGCTATGGCACAGGCCGATGCCGCATCAGCTATGACTGCCGGTACCTCTGACGGCGGAGCAGCAGTCATGGGAGGGGCTTCGTCCAAGCTCCTTGCAAGGAAGGAGACCCTGCTGTTTGTCATGGTGGCTGTCATCATACTCTTTGGCTGCTACGGAAGGGGATATGATGCGTCTGCATTTATATACGCGACATTTTAAGCTGGTTTAAGTAATCAACAGTTTGTTTTATTGGGCTCTGCCGACTGGCAGAGCCCTTAAAGGAGGATAAAATGGCTCAGCTTTCAGATATAGAGATAGCCCAGTCGGCAGAGCTCATGAGGGCAAGGGACATAGCCGAGGGCCTCTCCATAGACGACAAATATATCGAGGAATACGGCAAGTATAAGGCCAAGATAGATTACAGGCTCCTTACGGAGCTTGGGGACAGGAAGGACGGAAAGCTCATACTCGTCACTGCCATCACCCCGACCCCTGCCGGAGAGGGAAAGACTACTACCTCCATAGGACTTGCGGACGGCCTTCGCAGGATAGGCAAAAAGAGCGTGCTGGCCCTCAGGGAGCCGAGCCTTGGACCCGTATTCGGCATAAAGGGCGGGGCGGCAGGAGGCGGCTATGCTCAGGTCGTGCCCATGGAGGATATCAATCTTCATTTTACCGGAGACTTCCATGCCATAGGCGCTGCCAACAACCTGCTGGCGGCCATGCTGGATAACCATATCTATCAGGGCAACAGCCTCGGTATAGATGTGAAGCGGGTCACATGGAAGCGGGCAGTGGATATGAACGACAGGCAGCTCCGAAATCTTGTGGATGGCCTTGGAAAGCGTACCGACGGAGTGCCCAGAGAGGATGGCTTTGAGATAACCGTGGCCTCGGAGATAATGGCGGTCCTTTGCCTCTCAAGGGACCTTCATGACCTGAAGGAAAGGCTCAGACGCATCATCGTGGGCTATAACAGGGACGGAGAGCCTGTGACCTGCGGAGACCTGAAGGCTCAGGGGGCCATGGCTGCCCTTCTTAAGGACGCCCTGAAGCCCAACCTCGTGCAGACCCTGGAGCATACTCCGGCCTTCGTACACGGCGGTCCCTTTGCCAACATCGCCCATGGATGCAACAGCGTCATGGCTACACGTATGGCTCTTAAGCTTTCCGAGTACACGGTTACGGAGGCTGGCTTCGGAGCCGACCTTGGAGCTGAAAAGTTCATGGATATAAAGTGCCGCATGGCAGGGCTTAAGCCCGATGCAGTCGTGGTAGTGGCTACCGTGAGGGCCCTCAAGATGCACGGCGGACTTCCCAAAGCCGAGCTTTCCCGCGAGGATACAGAGGCTCTGCTAAGGGGTCTTCCTAACCTCCTGAGGCATGCGGACAATATCAGAAATGTCTACGGCCTTCCCGTGGTGGTCGCTGTCAATGCCTTCCCCACGGACACCGAGGCTGAGCAGAAGCTCCTGATAGAAAAATGTGCGGAGCATGGACTTAAGGCAGTGATGTCAAGGGTCTGGGCCGAGGGCGGAAAGGGCGCCGAGGAGCTGGCAAGGGCAGTGGCAAACGCCTGCGAGGAAAAGTCAGATTTTTCCTTTGCCTATGATATAGATGAGAGCATCGAGGCCAAGATAAATGATATAGCAAGGAAGATATACCATGCTGATGGAGCAGTGCTTACAGCCGCTGCAAAAAAGGAGGCAGCGGAGATAGAAAGACTGGGAGCATCAGGCCTTCCGATATGTATGGCTAAGACCCAGTACAGCTTCTCCGATGATCCGACGCTCCTATGTGCTCCAGAGGGCTTCAGCGTAACCGTCAGGGACCTTAAGCTGAAGGCGGGAGCAGGATTTATCGTAGCCTACACAGGAGATATACTTACCATGCCGGGCCTTCCTAAGGTGCCTGCAGCTGAAAACATAGATGTCACCGATGATGGAGTCATAACGGGGCTGTTTTAACTCGATGGCAGGAGCTTTCGCCGAAAGCCCAGAGGGTATCAAAATGTATGATTTTAAGAATAAGACCATAGATGAATTTATGACCGAGCTTGCAGATAAGTGCTCAGTCCCCGGAGGCGGAGGAGCGGCAGCCCTCATAGCTGCGGCCGGAGCTGCTCTTTCTTCCATGACGGCCAATTTTACCGTGGGAAAGGAAAAATATGCTGATGTCAATGATGACATGGTCTATGCCATAGAGAAGGCCGGAGAGCTGAGGGAGCGGTTCCTTAAGATGATGGATGAGGATGCGGAAGCATTTTCCCTTATGAGTAAGGTATACAGGATGCCGAAGACCACGGATGAGGAGATAGATGAACGATCCAAGGCCATGGAGGAGGCTCTTAAGACCTGTGCGGCAGTGCCCGTCTCTTTGATGGAGGCCTGCTGTGAGGCCATAGAGCTTTCAGTCATGCTGTCTGAAAAGGGCTCTGAGCTCCTTATAAGTGACGCAGGCTGCAGTTCGGCGGCTCTCGGAGCAGCTTTAAGATGCGCATATCTCAATGTCTGCATCAACACCTCCTCCATGAAAGACAGGATCTGTGCTGAAGAGCTTTCAAAAAAGGCGGATGAGCTTTTGGAAAAGGGAATAAGGGCTTCTGAAGGGGCATATGAGGAGGTCCTTTCCAAGCTTCATGGCTGAAAAGGTATGCAAACACTGCGGGCTCCAAAGGACATAAACAACTACTGCAAAAACAAGGTGTGCCGAGTTGAGCTGACTATACTTTCAAAATTCTGCTATTACCTTGACTGTTCAGTATCTGACCTTATAGAATATAGGAAAGATTGGCCCATTCCCTGCCATCTCATCAATATCTTCTTTAAGGTTT
>DVNS01000085.1 GCA_018714145.1 Candidatus Avilachnospira avistercoris | reverse complement strand
TCGGGAGGTCTCTTTTCTTATGCAAAAAAAGCTGTAGTGGAGATATTCTTCATTACAGCTTTAGTAGTTAGGACCGCCTATTCTCTCACATCAGAGTTATAGAGATATAGGACAAAACAATCGATCTACAGCACCTTTAACAGCATAGCCTAACCTATGGAAAAGGTAAAGAGTGGCTATGAATATATAATACGAGGACAAAACGTGTTGGTAAAAACCCGCTGTGAGCTAAGTATATAAGGCTCACAGCGGGTCATATCTTTTTAAAAGAATATAGTATTGACAGAAGATGTTGGGGGGGGGCAGAGATCACATCAGATCAGCCAATTCCTTTCCAAGTTCATGCCTCACATCATCTCAGTCACGGCCTTCCTAAGCTCCTCAGTCTTATCTGTGTGCTCCCACGGAAGGTCGATGTCGGTACGGCCGAAGTGTCCGTAGGCAGAGGTCTGGGTATATATGGGCCTCCTGAGGTCCAGCATTTTGATGATGCCGGCAGGGCGGAAGTCAAATACCTTATCCACGGCCCTTGCCAGTATGTCCTCGGAGACCTTTGCGGTGCCGAAGGTGTTGATATTGACAGAGGTGGGACGAGCCACGCCTATGGCATAGCTGAGCTGTATCTCCACTTTGTCGCAGAGTCCTGAGGCCACAAGGTTCTTTGCCGCATATCTTGCGGCATAGCTGGCGCTTCTGTCTACCTTGGTAGGGTCCTTTCCGGAAAATGCTCCTCCCCCATGGGGTGCATATCCGCCATAGGTGTCTACGATTATCTTCCTGCCGGTAAGTCCGCTGTCCCCCTGAGGTCCGCCTATGACGAAGCGGCCGGTGGGATTGATATAAAAACGGGTGTCCTTATCCATCATCTCGGCAGGGACCGTGGGCCTTATGACGTGTTCCATGACATCGGCTTCTATCTGCTCATGGCTTGCGGAGGGGTCATGCTGGGTGCTTATGACTATGGCATCTATGCGGAAGGGCCTGCCGTTTTCATCGTATTCCACGGTGACCTGACTTTTTCCGTCGGGGCGCAGATAGGAAAGCTCGCCGCTCTTTCTGACCTCAGAAAGCCGCCTTGTGAGCTTATGGGCCATCATGATGGGATAGGGCATGAGCTCCGGAGTCTCATTGCAGGCAAAGCCGAACATCATGCCCTGATCGCCGGCGCCGATGGAAAGGGGATCGGCCTCTCCCTCTTTTGCCTCAAGACTCTTATCAACGCCGAGGGCTATATCGGCGGACTGGGTGTCGAGGGCTGTTATGATGCCGCAGGTATCACAGTCAAAGCCGTATTTTGCTCTATCGTAGCCTATCTCCCGTATCGCTTCCCTTGCGATGGACTGTATATTGATGGAAGCCTTCGTGCTTATCTCGCCCATGACTACCACGAGACCTGTGGTGCAGGCTGTCTCGCAGGCTACGCGGCTCTCAGGGTCCTGTGCAAGGCAGGCATCAAGCACGGAATCGGATATGCGGTCGCATATCTTGTCGGGATGTCCCTCAGTAACGCTTTCAGATGTAAAAAAATGTCTCTTCAAGTTATTCCTCCTAAAATCACTGACGATACTGACCTTTGCCTAAAAACTATGGTTTTGGTCACTTGTTAAGCTTATAAGGTATTTAAGCGGAACATTGAATTGAGCTGAGGAGAGACACAGAGATACGGATAAGCGACATGACATCAAAAAAGCCAGTGTCGCTTGAACACTGGCAGCAGATACTAAACCGCCTTGTTGTTCAAAGCAAGCGCTTCGCTCAGGCAGGCACCTTCCGGCTGCTGTGTATGCAGACGGGGTTGCCGTGGCTTCTCAGGTCCTATGTACCTCCACCACTCGAAACAAGGTTCCATATAGATTTGTGATGGAGAGTATAGCATATATCCTCCTTCGTTTCAAGTGGAGGAGGAGCATTTTCCTGATAATGAAGATGAAATGCGTAAGGCAGACAAGGGCTCTATCATCATGGACATGAGCTGCTGGGAGCTTCTTTTATTAGGCTGGTCTGTTTTAAAGTGTAGGGAAGGGGGCATTTTCCTATAGAAAAAGACTTTCTTATAAGGTAAAATATATTACAGCAATAAATTAGGGAGGCATGAACGAAGCACACTGCAGCTTGGTCCGGCAGCGGCGGCAGAAGGCCGTGTTTTCAAATGATATATTTTTATAAAGGAGGATGCCATGAGAGCTATCAAAAATGCTGACCGCAGCCGTCTCATAAAGGCGGCCATGGGTGAGATTGCCTGTGACCTTTGTGTAAGGAACATTAAGCTTTTGAATGTATTTACCGGAGATATCTATTCTGCAGAGGTGGATGTACTGGACGGCGTGGTGGTTCGTGTCCGTGAGGAGGGCGAGGAGGCTTTGCTTCCTGCGGCGGAGTATTTTGACGGAGAGGGCCGCTATCTGATACCGGGCTTTATCGATACCCATATGCACGTCGAGAGCACCATGATGATACCGGAAAATCTGAGCCGGGCCATCCTCCCTTGGGGTACGACCACTATCTGTACAGATCCCCATGAGATAGGCAATGTCATGGGCCTCGAGGGTATCAGGTTCATGCTGGAAAATGCCAAGCGCTCGGAGCTTCGTCAGTATGTGCTGGCGCCTTCCTGCGTGCCCTCGGTACCCGGAAAGGAGGGCGCAGGAGCCGTATTTGGCGCAGAGGAGGTAGGAGAGCTCCTTGATATGGAGGGGGTCATCGGCATCGCCGAGATCATGGACTATATCGGCGTGTATAATGACTCCCCGAGGATGCACAGCATCATAGATGAGGGCATCAAGAGGGATATGTACCTTCAGGGCCATGCTCCCAATGTCAGGGGCAGTGAGCTTGCAGCCTATCGCATAGGCGGACCCGAGAGCGACCATGAGAGCAACAACGGCGATGAGGTCAGGGCCAAGCTTAGGGCCGGTATGCACATCAATCTCCGCTCCAGCTCCCTTTCCGGAAGGCTCAACTATCTGGTAGAGGGCTGCAGGGACCTGCGATGGAAGGACTATGTGTCCATATGCACGGATGATGTCCACGCAAGGGATCTCCTGACCGTGGGACATGTCAATAATGTCGTGAAGATGTGCATTGACCTTGGCCTTGAGCCCATAGAGGTCATCCGCATGGCTACGCTTAATCCTGCAAGGGAATACGGCTTCAAGGATCTTGGGGCCATAGCACCGGGCTATGCTGCGGATATGCAGCTCGTGGATAACCTTGATGGAGGCCGCCCCTATGCGGTATTTATGGGCGGAAGGCTCATTGCGAAGGAGGGCAGGTATCTCGGAAAGGATAAGCCTGAGGGAGGCATGAGCTTCCCGAATACGGTCAATATCCCCCAGATAAGGTCTGCCGAGGATTTCAGGCTAAGAGTGCCTGAGGGCCATAAGGGAGATACCATCACTGTAAATGTGCTCAAGCCCAACGAGGATAATGCAAAGTACAAGGGCTTAAAGCCCATGGAGCTGCCGGTAAAGGACGGCTGCGTGGATATAAGCGGACATCCGGAGCTATGCTTTGTGGCCTCGGTAAATCGCTACGGTTCCGGTGATATGTCCATAGCAGTATTTGCAGACTTCGGTCTCCTTAAGGGAGCCATGGCCTCCACCGTGTCCCATGACAGTCACAACCTGACCGTGGTATATAAGGATGCGGAGGACGCCTATAAGGCCTCCATGGAGCTTAAGGCCTGCGGAGGCGGAGTCTGTGCGGTATGCGGCGATTTCAAGGATGTGCTGGAGCTTCCTGCAGGCGGACTTATGTCCACTGAGACCTGTGAGACCATAGCGCCCCATGTGGATGCCCTTAAGGCCTCCATAGACAAGATAACTGACGGCACGGTAAAGGTCCTTGCCACGGCAGTCATTTCCCTGCCAGTGGTTCCGGGCTACGTCATTACAGACATGGGCATCGTAAATGGAGTGAATCAGGAGTTTGCGCCTGTTTTTTCAGAAAATATGTAAGGAGACAAAAATGCTTGGTATCATTGGAGCTACTGAAAGCGAGGTAGAGGATATAAGGGCAGTGCTCTCAGGTGTGGTTACATTTGAGAGGGCTGGCATAAGCTTTTATCATGGAAGCTATGAGGGTCATGAGTGCGTGCTCGCAAAGGCAGGCGTGGGCAAGGTCAATGCGGCTATCTGTGCACAGGCCATGATAGACCGCTATAAGCCCGCTGCCATAGTCAATACGGGTACGGCAGGAGGCCTTGACGTGAGGGCCCATGTGGGGGACATCATCTTAAGTACTGAGGCCATAGAGCATGACATGGACTGTACGAAGTTCGGATATAGGCCGGGGGAGATACCCGACCTTGAAAAGAGCGAGGTATTTGACGGAGTGCGCTTTAAGGCCTCCGAGGAGCTCAAAAGGCTGGTCATGGAAGGTGCGGAGGAGGCCTTTGCCGCCCTTTCAGAGGACGTGCTTCCCAAGGACGCAGATATCAGGCTCATCGAGGGCGTGATACTCTCCGGTGATGAATTCGTTTCTTCCAAGGAGCAAAAGGAAAGGCTCATGAGGGATTTCAGCGGCAGCTGCTGTGAGATGGAGGGAGCCTCCATTGCCCATGTATGTGCCCTGAATCATGTGCCGTTCCTGATAATAAGGGCCATATCCGACAGTGCCGAGGAGGGTGCGGCGGAAAACTACCATGACTTTGAAGCTAAGGCTGCAAAACGTTCAGCCGCCCTGTGCCTTGGGCTGTTAAAGGCCATGAAGGACTGACATATTTCGGACCATACAATAAAGAAACAGACAAAAATATTATTTTGTGCTATACTTAAACTGCGGAGTTGCGGAGCGATACGATGTAACGTCATCAGGCTTTTCTGACGGCGGAGCAGTATTGCGAAAGCATGGAACGATGACCGCAGCGGCATTAAGGTCACCAAGCTGTGACGCAGCATCGTGAGAGCGCAGGCTGCAAAGTAGTATGTTGTATATTTAAGGAGGAAAGAGCCGATGTCTGAGATTTTAAGCTTGGATCATTCCAAGGCACTTAAGTTTATTTCAACAGAGGAGATAGATAATTTTGAAAAGACCGCAGAGCTTGCCCGTGAGGAACTAGTAAAGGGTACCGGAGCTGGCAATGATTTCCTTGGCTGGGTCGATCTCCCCATCAACTATGATAAGGAAGAGTTCGACCGCATCAAGAAGGCTGCAGAGAAGATACAGTCAGATTCCGAAATACTGGTGGTAGTAGGCATCGGCGGTTCATACCTTGGAGCAAGGGCTGCCATAGAGTTCCTGACCGATTCCTTCTTCAATGTCATGGATAAGGCAGACAGGAAGTATCCTCAGGTATTTTTTGCAGGTAATTCCATCAGCTCGAAGTATCTTTCAGACCTTCTTAAGCTCATAGGTGATAAGGACTTCTCGGTCAATATCATTTCCAAGTCAGGCACCACCACGGAGCCGGCTATCGCCTTCCGCGTGCTCAAGGAGAAGCTTGAGGAGAAGTACGGAAAAAAAGAGGCTGCCTCCCGTATCTACGCCACTACCGACAAGGCAAGGGGAGCTCTTAAGAACCTTGCTGACGAGGAGGGCTACGAGGAGTTCGTAGTTCCCGACGATGTAGGCGGACGCTATTCAGTGCTTACGGCAGTTGGCCTGCTTCCCATAGCAGTTGCCGGCTGTGACATAGATATGCTCATGCAGGGCGCAGCAGATATGCGTAAGGCCTGCCTTGAAAAGCCCTATCATGACAATGACGCCATGCTCTATGCCGCCATCCGCAATATGCTCCACAGGAAGGGCAAGATGGTGGAGATACTTGCCAACTATGAGCCCTCATTCCATTATGTAGGAGAATGGTGGAAGCAGCTCTACGGCGAGTCCGAGGGCAAGGACAGAAGGGGTATATTCCCGGCTGCAGTAGACCTTACCACTGACCTTCACTCCATGGGCCAGTTCATTCAGGACGGCTCCCGTATACTGATGGAGACTGTCATCGATATCAATGAGAGCCCTGCGGAGATAGTATTAAAGAAGGAAGAGAAGGATACCGACGGCATGAATTATCTTGCCGGAAAGACCGTGGACTTTGTCAATAAGTCCGCCATGAACGGTACTCTGCTCGCTCATACAGACGGCGATGTGCCCTGCCTTAAGGTCAATGTGCCCAGGCAGGATGCAAGGAGCCTTGGACAGCTTTTCTACTTCTTTGAGTTTGCCTGCGGCGTAAGCGGATATATCCTCGGAGTCAACCCCTTCAACCAGCCCGGCGTAGAGAGCTATAAGAAAAATATGTTCGCTCTCCTTGGAAAGCCCGGCTATGAGGAGCTTTCTGCAGAGCTTAAGAAGAGGCTTTAAGGCGTAATTGATTTATTGATAATCCGCACGATGTGCGGATAGAGCCGCTTTGCGGCTCACATCGTCCATAGGACGATGGTTATGCTATTCGCAATCGAAGATTGCTCATACCACAGTCGGACGAAGTAAATACTCGCTTCGCTCGTGCTTCCTTCGTTTGCGACTGTGGTATAATATCCGCACAAGGTGCGGATAAGGCTGCCCTGCAGCCTTCAGCGTTCTCTGAACGCTGGTTATACTATTCGTAAGCAAAGCTTACTCATACCAGTCTCGGGAAGTAAATGCCGCCTGCGGCGTCGCTTCCTTCCCTTGCAGACATGGTATAATATCCTCACAAAGTGAGGATAAGGCTGCGATGCGGCCTTGATATAAAAATGTTACATCAGGAGGTGTTTTATTATGGGAAGATTAGTACCTGCAACAGAGATGCTTCAGAAGGCTCTCAAGGGCGGCTATGCCGTAGGTCAGTTCAACATCAATAACCTTGAGTGGACCAAGGCCATCCTTACAGAGGCTCAGGAGCTCAATTCCGCAGTTATCCTCGGAGTATCTGAGGGTGCCGGAAAGTATATGTGCGGCTTCAAGACCGTAGCTGCCATGGTAGAGGGCATGATGGAGGAGCTCAACATAACGGTTCCCGTAGCTCTGCATCTGGACCACGGTACCTATGAAGGATGCTTAAAGTGCATCGAGGCCGGATTTTCATCCATCATGTTCGACGGATCCCATTTCCCTATAGATGAAAATATAGAGAAGACCAAGGAGCTCGTAAAGCTTGCTCATGAGCATGGCATGTCCATCGAGGCTGAGGTAGGAGCCATCGGCGGAGAGGAAGACGGAGTAGTAGGCAAGGGCGAGTGTGCTGACCCCGACGAGTGCAAGAGGATAGCAGACCTTGGCGTTGACTTCCTTGCAGCAGGCATCGGCAATATCCACGGCGTATATCCCGACAACTGGCAGGGACTTTCCTTCGATACCCTTGCAGCTATCAAGGAAAAGATAGGTCCTGACCTTCCCCTCGTGCTTCACGGCGGCACAGGTATCCCTGAGGATATGATAAAGAAGGCAATCTCCCTCGGCGTATCCAAGATAAATGTCAACACCGAGTGCCAGATAGCATTCACCAAGGCTACCAGAGCCTACATCGAGGCAGGCAAGGACCATGAAAAGAAGGGCTTCGATCCTCGTAAGGTACTTAAGCCCGGCACAGAGGCCATCATGGAGACCGTAAAGACAAAGTGTGAGATGTTCGGAAGCATCGGTAGCGCAGCAAAGTAATAGCCGACTGCTGAAAAATTCAGGATATCCAGTGGGACATTATAGAGATATAAGCATAGCTTCACCGGATATGCCTCAAAATAAGTTGTTTAAGTAAAAAGAAACGGAGCTTTATGGCTCCGTTTCTTGTCGTAAAAATTTTATTTCGTCATTATCTGCTTCCTCAGCACCTTCACGATGGGAATGGCCACGGTCACTACGATGATGGCGGTGACTATGCCGATGATGAAGCGGTAGGCCATGCCGCCGAATATGAGCACCGGACTATAGTAATTGAAGAGTATGCTGTCCAGCCAGTTGACCAAGGTGTTGCCTATGGTGGTGAGGGTAGCAGCTGCGGCGCAGACTCCGTAAAGGGGCAGGCGGTGCAGCTCCGGAAGTCCTCCCTGTTTTTTTATGAACAGGGTAAAGAGACCGATGGTGAGGCCCCTCAGAGCCGGAGGTATGAGATAAAATACCGTGGTGTAGGTGATGCCATAAGTCAGAAGCTGCTTTAGGAATTCTCCGATGAGAGCGGTAAATACCGCCTCCCAAGGGCCGAATAAAAGAGCCATGATGACCGTGGGCAGGGATGCAAATGAGATGCGTACCGTGCCGATGTTGACAGCAAGATACATGGACATGGGTACATACATCGCAGCACAAAGGGCCACGAAGCATATACGAAGAGTTTTGTTTTGAGACATAAAAACCTCCTTCTATGCCGGCAGTATGCCGCATAGAGGGAGATCAGATACCGGAGCTTCCAAGCGGCAGAGCCGCTTAAGGCTGCAAAGCAGCCTTGTCCTCAAGCTGTAAGGAGCTATGCTAAGCTGAAAGCGGATGAAGTATATGCTCATAACTGTTTATGGCATCCGCAAAAAGCTTCAGGAAGCTTATCACCCATGAATGCGGCAGCGGGATGCGGGATAAATACTGCGGAGCTAAAGTCTGGGCTCATCCTCTGATAAAGAGGGGCGGAACCGAAAATAGCTTTTGCCATTTCTCTGTCATGCCTTTGGATGGCCCGGGCCTCCTTCGTCCGGAAAGCAACTCCCCGTCTTTCCGGCACTTCTACACATATATCCCTACTCTGCCTGATTTTTTATTTGAGCCGTCTCTGCGGCTCAGAGCTTTGTGAGGACAATTATATATTATGAATAAGCTAAATTCAACAGAAAAGTTAAGTTAAGCTGACGGTATAAATCGTGAAAGTTGATTCTGCTATAATAAAATTGGTG
>DVNS01000084.1 GCA_018714145.1 Candidatus Avilachnospira avistercoris | reverse complement strand
CGGTTCAGACCGTAAGAAGTGTTGGAATAAATTGTAAGGCCGAAACAGGCGTTAGTCAAGCTTGTTTCCATGGTAATAATTCACAAAAAAACGGGCAAATTTTCTACATTAGAAAATTTACCCGAAAATTTGTGAAAATTTTATAGCTGATCTTTGTGCATTTTTATGCCTTCTCCGCTTCTCCGGCCTCAAGTCCCGGCTCAGCCGCTCCCTTCTGGAAGAGCTCTATCAAAAATGAGGAGACCGTGACCGTGATAAGTGAGAAGATGATACGTCCGAAGGGTATATAACTCAGGGACAGTAAAAGCACAGTGATATCCGTCAGCAGATATGACCTTGAAAGCCTCCAGCCCGTAAGCCTAGATATGCTCAGGGCAAGGGCGTCGTCTCCGCCGGAGGAGCCTCCCATCCTTACTATCAGTCCCACACCCACACCTACGAAGGCTCCGCCCAAAAGTGCAGCTATGAGCGGATTCTGGGAGAGGTCCGGAAGCATGTATGGAAATGCCTCCCATACCTTATAAAAGGCTGATACGGAGACCGTGGACAATATCGACCATTTTATGAATGAGGTACCTAAAAGCTTAAATGCCATCGCATAGCAGGTAAGGTCTATGATCGGTGTCACATAAGCCGGCGATATACCCAGCCACTGATTGATAAGGAGCATGAGTCCTATCACTCCGCCCTCTGTTATATCCGTCCGTTCGTGGATATTATGTATTCCGAAGCTCACGATAGCAGCTCCGAGTACGATAAATAGTATCCGTTTAAGTATGCTGTTTTGTTTTGTCATTTTATATCGCTGTCCAAACGAGTAGGTCTCAGATATCATAGGGCCGATAAAAAATGACGGCCGCTGATGAAAGCTGCAGTTTATGACAGGGCAGCTTTATATGTAAAGCTCAGCTTATCTTATATACTCTGTTGGACCTTCTTTCCGAAGCCTTCGGCTCATCATCGGCATAGCCTATGATGCAGTTTCCTATGCCTTCATAGTCGCCCTCGATGCCGAGGCTTCTAAGTATCTCCTTTCCTTCCTTGCTTTCAAATTCTTCCTTTGCCCTGTGTATCCAGCAGCTTCCAAGGCCAAGGGCCCTTGATGCCAGCATCATATTGCCCATAGCCAAGGATCCGTCATAGATATAGGTAGGGGCATCCTTTCTTGCCAGCACTACGAGCACCGAAGGAGCTCCGTAAAACGGATCAGTTTCCGTACCCATGATGGAGGCATTGAGCTTGGAAAGCCTGTCCCTTGTTTCCTTGTCGCTAATGGCTATTATTATGACCGGCTGTCTGTTCATGCCCGAAGGAGCATAAAGTCCGGCCTCTGTTATCTTATCTATCAGGTCATCAGGTACCTTATCCGGCTTGTATGCCCTGATGCTCCTTCTCTCTCGAATGATGTCAAGCATCCTTAAGTCCTGTTCCATTTTAAAACCTCCTTTATACTATCGGTCTATCCATGTAACATTGTGCTCATCCGCCGCCCAGTTGATATATACCTTGGCTGAGCAGGGAAGCATACGGCAGCGCAGAAAGCCTCCCTTTGAACCTCTGTGATGATAGCCCACATTGTACTGACTCTGGTTGGTGGCGATGACCCTCGTTATGGTCATCTCATCAGTGATGCCCAGCTGCCATACCGGTATGTCAGCCTCAAGATAGCTGTCTCCGGCATTGACCACCACAAGGGCTATATGCCTTTTATACATCCTGCCATAGGCTATCAGCGGTCCGTCGCAGTATAATTCCTTAAATGAGCCAAGACGGAATACCTCATCCTTATGTATGGATATCATATAAGTGTGAAAATCCAGTGTATGATGATTTTCATGACCCCAAGGATAGGTCCTTCTTGAATCCGGATCTGTCCAGCCGCATAATCCGACCTCATCCCCATAATAGATGGTCGGTGCCCCGGGCCATGTCATCTGTATCACGACCGCCGTACTGAACAGTCCGAAATTGACGCCCTCTGAGGCTGCGGACGCACCGCTCTGGGCCAGTCTTCCGATGGTCATATTGGTCCTTGTCAAAAATCTTGAATGGTCATGATTGCTGAGCTCATTCATCGAGGTATATATGGAGGGGAACTGCATGTTGCACCACGCATAGCGCATCGTGTCAAAAAAGGCCCTTCCGTCTCCCCGAAGCTCAGGCTTCTTCCAGTCACTATGCTTTTCCATGCCCGTAAGGAACCATGTCACCGGCTCCATAAAGGCGTCATAGTTCATGACCGTATCCCATTCATCTCCCTGAAGCCACTCTGACGGGTCTCCATAATGCTCTGCAAATATGACGGCCTCGGGATTTTCCTCCTTAACTGCCTTTCTGAATGACCTCCAGAAAAAATGATTATACTCGGAGCTGTGTCCGAGATCTGCCGCCACATCCAGCCTCCAGCCATCGACCGAGTAGGGCTTTTTGATCCACTTCTTCGCCACTCCCATCATGTAGTCAAAAAGCTTCTTATCCCCTTCATAATTGAGCTTCGGAAGGGTATCGTTCTTCCACCACTTCTCATAGCTCTTATTGCCGGGCCAAGCCTTCGGGTCATCGTTTTCAAAGCGGAAGCAGTCATGGTATATGCTGTCATAGCTCTCATAGGCTCCTTCCTCGTAGCCGCCCATGTCCCTGTATATGCCCTCTGCATCCATCATCTTATTGAAGGAGCCGCAGTGATTGAAAACTCCGTCTATGATGACCCTTATGCCCGCTTCATGGCATTTCCTGACAAACTCTGCAAAGTAGGCATCCGAGGCCTCAAGATTTTCCGGAGCCGCCGAACGCACCTTATAATCTCCGTCCCTCACTATGACTGCATAATGGGGGTCTATATGTTCATAATCCTGACAGTCATATTTATGATTAGAGGGGCTTACGAACAATGGGTTAAAATAGATGGCCTCTATCCCCAGCTCCTTAAGATATGGCAGCTTCTGCTCCACTCCCTGAAGGTCTCCGCCATAAAAGCGGCCCACATCAAGGGGCTCTACCTCAGACTCCCAGTCAGTGACCCGAAGGGAGCCCTCATCCAGATAGCTGTACTCCCCTGTCCTTACGTCATTTTCCTCTGAGCCGTTTGCAAATCTGTCCACAAATATCTGATACATGACGCAGCCATGCATCCAGTCCGGCACATGAAAGCCCGGCACTATACTGAAGTAAAACCTGCTTCCGACTGCGCCTCCGGCTCCAAGTCTTGTATAGAGGCACTTCTCCTCGCCCTTCTGTATCTCAAAATAATATTTCAGTCTTTTATCCGAGACGGTCAGCTTGACCTCATAATAGTCAAAGAGCTCATCCGAGGACTCCAACTCCATCTCGGTCTCGATATCTCCCTCTTCCTCCACGGTAATAAACAGGACGCTTTCGACATCGTCCCTGAGGGTCCTGAACCTTATTCGGACCTCGTCTCCCGGATCGCACTCAGCCGGTATCACATAGCTCCCAGTGCCATCGGAAAACAGAGCATCCTTATTTATCGGTAAATTGTCTTTCATT
>DVNS01000083.1 GCA_018714145.1 Candidatus Avilachnospira avistercoris | reverse complement strand
ATACAGCTGAAGCCATTTCGTTCGTCTTTGCCCTTTGGCTTAGGCTGACCTTTTCATAGCTCGAAAGCGCACTATCAAAGTGCCTAAAAAGGATAGTTCAATTGGCGCTTTCTCGGTCACTTCAAAGGTCAGAAGCCAAGCAGGGCTCATCCTCACTTCATAAGAGACTTAGGCTTTGTATTCCAATATTTTTATGTTACAGTCTATTTAATATAGGTCTATTTATATTTTTCTATTATAAAAGAATTAGCTGAAGCTTTCGAGATATTCCCTCACCTCAAGCAGGTTTTTGAAGCTTCTGTCCACATAGAGGGATAGCTGCTCCTCGGTAAGCTTGTTGAGGTCGGGGATATAAAATACCTTGGCTCCCGAGCTCCGTCCGGCCATGACTCCGTTAAGAGAGTCCTCACATACGGCACATTCTGCTGCGGAAAGTCCCAGCTTTTCTGCCGCAGTCAGGAATATCTCCGGGTCAGGCTTACCGTTTTTCACCATGTCTCCGGCTATGATGACATCAAAGCAATCCTTGGTGCCGCTTTTCTCCAGATAAAACTCAGCCGTCTTCCTGAAGGTCGAGGTGGCAAGGGCGGTCCTATAGCCCTGCTCCTTAAGGAAATGCAGAAGCTCCATGGCTCCCGGCTTCAGGGGCACCCCATGCTTTCTGAATTCCTCATCCAGAAAATCCTGCCTTCTGGTCCTTGCCTCCATGTATTCATGTCTGCCTTCAAAATAGTCGTTGAATATCTTTTCGGCGGTGGGGATGCTGGAGCCCCTCATCCTGTCCATAAGGCTGTCGGGTATATCATAGCCAAGGACCCCTGCCACCCATTTCCAGCCTCGGAAATATATCTGCTCGGTGTCAAAGACCGTGCCATCCATGTCAAATAAAACGCCCTTTATCATACTGCTCTCCATTCCGCCGCCTTAGCGTTGTCGGCATAAATAGTGATAAGACCTTATCATGCTATCTTTCGTAATCTATAGACATAAGGCAAAGGCCCTTTGCCGGTGCCGTCATGCCTGCTGCAGTCCTGTCCCGCTTTTCTAAGATGTCCTCCATGGCCGAGGGCTTTATGGCTCCGGTGCCTGCGGAAAGTACCGTTCCTGCTATTATCCGCACCATGTGATATAGGAAGCCGTCTCCCCTGAGCCGGAGTATGAGCTCCCCTCTGCCTCCGCCAAAGGCCCTTCCGCCGTTTTCGATAAGCTCGGCCTCATATATGGTCCTGACCGCACTCTCTCCCCTAAGCAGTATCTGGGAGGCAGGATTTGCAAAGGAGGTGAAGTCATGCTCGCCCCTTATATAAGAAAGGGCCTCCCTCATGGCATCGATGTCAAGACTATAGGGGCAGAAATGAAAGAAGCGATACCTCAGCGGGTCCTCTATGCGTCCGTTATATATACGGTACTCATAGGTCTTTATGCCCTTTTCCCGTCTCGGATGCCAGAGTTTGTCACAGGCCTCGGACTCCACTATACGAAGGTCCTTTGGAAGCCTCTGATTTATGGCATAGGCAAAGCGCTCCTCCGGGATGCTGCTCTCCGTATCAAAGACCGCCACATTTCCTAAAGCATGAACTCCGCTGTCGGTGCGGCTTGCACCGATAATGCTTATGTCCTCACCGCAGAGTCCGCAGAGAGCCTCATTGAGCGTGCCCTCCACCGTACGCTTTTCCGGAAGCTTCTGAAAGCCGAGGAAATCCGTGCCGTCATATGCGATTTTAAGCCTTATCCTTTTCAACTGATAAAAGCCTCAGTATCTCTGTCTTTGCTTCCTCTACTGTACTTATGGTGTCGTCTATGTCTATGCCGGCCTTCCTTAGATCAGAGGCCAGATAGGTTATCTCAGGCGCCGCAAGTCCCATGCGCTTAAGCTCTTTCTTATGCTTAAAGACCTCCTTGGGAGTATCAAAAAACTTGAGCTCGCTCCCATCGAGGACCAATATCCTGTCAGCATACATGGCCACATCCTCCATGCTGTGGGAGACTAGGATAATGGTGATGCCCCTCTCCTTATGTAAGCTGTCTATGCTCTCAAGTATCTCGTCCCTGCCCTTCGGGTCAAGGCCCGCCGTGGGCTCATCCAGTATGAGCACCTTGGGCTCCATGGCCAGCACTCCTGCTATGGCCACCCTGCGCTTCTGCCCGCCGGACAGTTCAAAGGGACTGCGGCTGAAATACTTTTCATCCACTCTGACCAGCCTCAGGGCATCTATGGCCTTTTCCTCGGCCTCCTTATCGCTAAGTCCCATGTTTTTGGGGCCGAATTTCACATCGCTCAGTATGTCCTGCTCAAAGAGCTGGTACTCGGGATACTGGAATACGAGGCCCACCTTGGCCCTCAGGCCCTTCAGGTCATAGCCCGCTGCAAATATATCCTCCCCGTCAAAGTACACAGTACCCTCCGAGGGCTTTATCAGTCCGTTTAAGTGCTGTATGAGGGTGGATTTGCCTGAACCCGTATGCCCTATGAGGCCGACGAAGGTCCCATCCTCCACCTCGAAGGATATATCCCTTAGGGCCCATGACTCCATGGCAGTGCCCTGCTGGTAAATATGGCTAAGATGTTCTACCTTTAACGGCATCTATACCCTCGTTTCCTTTCTTCTAAATATGTCAGTCCTGCTGAAGCCCAGGTCATAGCCTCAGAATTTTCTTATAATATCCTCACAAGGTGAGGATAGAGCCGCGTTGCGGCTCTCAGCGTTCTCTGAACGCTGGTCATACTATTCGCAGAAGTTCGTTCAAGGCTGCCCCCTTGGTCAAAAAGGCAGCAGGTTCGTAAGCGCCATCAGTGCAAAATATATGAACAAGATGATATAGGCTATCCTGTCCTTTTCTGTATAGCGGAGGGGGTGCATCTTGGTCCTGCCCTCTCCCCCGTGATAGCATCTTGCCTCCATGGCCATGGCAAGGTCCGCCGCCCGTCTGAAAGCGGAAATGAAAAGAGGCACCAAAAGAGGCACCATGGCCTTTGCCTTCTGTATGAGGCCTCCCCTTTCAAAGTCGGCTCCCCTCGCACTCTGGGCCTTCATTATCTTGTCCGTTTCCTCCACAAGTATGGGTATGAACCTGAGGGCTATGGACATCATCATGGCTATCTCATGGACCGGTACGCCAAAGCGCTTCATAAACCCAAGGCTGCGCTCCAAGCCGTCAGTCAGGGCATTGGGAGTGGTAGTCAGGGTCATAAGCGATGAGCCTATGACCAGATATATGAGCCTTATCGCCATGAAGCCCGCAGTAAGGAGTCCCTCCATGCTGATATGGATAAAGCCCAGCTCAAATATCGTGGTGCCCGGCGTAAGGAACAGGTTAAAGGAGACTGACAGCACAAGGAGCAGTATGATGGCCTTAAGTCCCTTTACCATGAAGCGGAAGGGCACCTTGGAAAGCTTTATGCAGCTTACAAGGAATACCGTGGCAATGACATAGCCTGCCACACTGTCGGTCATAAAAAGGGACAGCAGATACAGCATGGTGCCCGCAAGCTTGGTCCTTGGATCCAGAGCATGTATCGGCGACCGTACAGGATAAAATTGTCCTATGGTTATATCTCTAAGCATCTGCCGGCCCCACTCCCTTCTTCTTGAAAAGCGGTATCAGATACTGGCAGAGCTCCTCCCTCGTAAGTATGCCAAGGGGTATGGGAACTCCTGCATTCCGAAGCTCATAGCCGAGCTCCGTTATCTGGGGCACACCAAGGGCCAGCTCCTTAAGCTCCTCCACTCTGGAAAATATCTTTCTCGGCACATCGTCCATGACCACATGGCCTCCGTCCATAACTATGACCCGGTCTGCATCGCAGGCCTCCTCCATGTAGTGGGTGATATGGACTATGGTGATGCCCTCCTTTTTGTTGAGCTCATGTATCGTGGCTATCACATCCCTGCGGCCGCTGGGGTCCAGCATGGCCGTGGGCTCATCAAGGACTATGCACTCCGGCTTCATGGCCATGACTCCTGCTATGGCGACCCTCTGCTTCTGTCCTCCCGAGAGGCGATTCGGGGATTTGAACCTGTAGGCAGTCATGCCCACCTTCTCAAGGGCTTCGTCCACCCGTCTTATTATCTCATCTGTGGGGACACCCATATTTTCCGGTCCAAAGGCCACATCCTCCTCCACCACATTGGCTATTATCTGATTGTCCGGGTTTTGGAATACCATGCCGCAGGACTTCCTTATATCAAGGAGCCTCGACTCGTCCTTGGTATCCATGCCGGAGATGAGCACCGTACCCTCCTTGGGAAGGCAGAGGGCGTTGAGCAGCTTTGCAAAGGTGGATTTGCCTGAACCGTTATGTCCCAGTATACACACAAAGGAGCCCTTCTCGATAGAAAGACTCATATCGGAAAGAGCTTCATTGACCTCTTCTATGTTATTATTTTCGTCGCGCTGGACATACTCAAACAGCACGTCCTTGGCTTCTATGATATTCATCAGGCGCAGACATCCTCTATGAGGCCGCATATGAGCCCTACTCCGTCTGAGGCAGGGGAGCTCTGCATGGCCTCTATATACTTATCTCTGTGCTCCCAAAGCTCATGTACTGCCTTAAGGAAGCTCTCATCATTCATATCCTCCTCCATGAGCACGGCGGAAAAGCCCTGCTTCCTGAAGGAGCCTGCATTCAGTATCTGGTCTCCCCGGCTTGCTTCCTTGGACAGGGGTATCAGGAGATTGGGCTTCCTTAAGGCCAGTATCTCGCTGATGGCATTGGCTCCTGCCCTGGATACCATGATATCCGCTGCGGCAAAGAGATCCTTTAATTCCTTATCCACATATTCAAACTGGATATAACCCTGCTTATTGGAAAGGCTCTCATCAAGATTGCCCTTTCCGCAGATATGTATGATCTGGAAATCCTTAAGGAGCTCATCAAGCACAGCCCTTACCTGATCATTGATATGGACCGCTCCGAGGGAGCCTCCTATGACTAAGAGCACCGGCTTTTCCTCATCAAAGCCGCAGAGCTCAAGGCCCTTCTTTCTGTCTCCCTTAAGGAGCTCGGACCTTATGGGCGTGCCGGTAAATACTGCCTTCTCCTTGGGAAGGAACTTAAGGGTCTCAGGAAAATTGCAGCATATCTTCACTGCAGAAGGGGCGCTCAGCTTATTGGCAAGGCCGGGGGTCATGTCTGATTCATGAGCGATGACCGGTATGCCGAGCTTTTTTGCCGCAAAGGTCACCGGTACGGCCACGAAGCCGCCCTTGGAAAATACCACATCCGGCTTGAACTCCTTCATTATCTTTCTGGACTGAAAATATCCCCTTATGACCCTGAAAGGGTCGGTAAAATTCTTCAGGTCAAAATATCTTCTTAGCTTTCCGCTGGATATGGCCTTATAGCTTATCCCAGCCTTGGTGATAAGCTCCTTTTCTATGCCCTTATAGGAACCGATATATAGTATCTCATAGCCCCGGGCCCTAAGCTCCGGCACCAGAGCCAGATTGGGGGTCACATGACCTGCAGTTCCGCCTCCGGTAAGTACGATACGCTTTCCCACTTTTTCTACTCCTTTTGCACTGATACCTTTATCCCCTGCTTCACAGGCTTTTCTGGCTTCACAAAGCTGCTGCCCTGTCAGTTTTCCGGGGAAAGGGCCTAAGGGCTTCTCATCTGCCGGACTGATGACAGCAGACACGATATGCCCATAGCCCGCTTATTTTAGAATCGCCTTACTATTTTACATAGGAGCTTCATTTTTTTCAATGGCAAAAGCGCTATTTATTTTCTGTTTCCGCTTTTTAGGCGATATATTCACCACTGAAGCAAAGAGGAACATAAAGCCCAGCAGCAGCTCCAGAAGAAGGGCTATCAGTATATATGAGTTCCTCATGCCCTCGGAGAGACTTAGCCCAAGCCTTCCGTATATCAGGGCTATGAGCTCTGCTCCCGATACTGCCCGGAAGATGACTGAAGCCATGGTGACTATGGGGTTCAGCAGCAGTGCCAAGGCAGCCGCATTCTGATGACCGCCTCCATAAAACGGAGCAAATAAGAGCCCCGGCAGCACCGTGCCTGCACAAAGGCCTATAAGCAGGACATAGGAAAGGGCCGTGGCCCTCTGGGGAGAGCGGACAGCCGAGCTTACGAACAGGCCCATGCAAAGCAGCATAAAGGCTGCGCAGGAAAGGCCGACCGCCGTAAGCAGTATCTCGGGAAGTCCTGCGCCTCCGTACATAAGGGGTACCATAAGAGCCGGTACGGAAGTGATGATAAGTATCTGAACCACGGAAAATGCTGACAAAAGCTTGCCTGTAACTATGGAAACGGGACTTAGCCTCGTGGCAAGCAGGAGGTCAAGGGTCTTTGACCTGCGCTCTCCGGCTATGCTGCCTGCGGTAAGGGAGGGGCAGATAAGGAGTATGAGCAGAAAGGCAAACATGGACACCAGCACGAATATCATCAGCAGGGAGCCATAATCAGCATGATAATCCTGCCTCATCCTTGATATGACCGCAAGGGAGCCCAAGACGGATATCAAAAACAGGGCAGAATCGATGCCGCAGATGAGCCCGAGCAGAGTATAGCCCCTGCTCTGTACCTTCAGCTCTCGTTTTAAAATGGGATTAATATTCATACTGCTCCTCTCCCGGGTCGTAGGCATAGACCGTCTTTTCTCCTCCATGGCCGGTAAGCTGCATGAATGTGGACTCTAGGGAGCCCTTTTCCCGGGCAAAGCCCCTTACGGATATGCCCTCTTCTATGAGCCTGCGAAGGAGCTCCGCCTCTCCATGGGGACCTCCGCCGAAGTTTATCATTATCTCACTGCCGTTTATGGCCATGGACCTGACCGAGGGGTCCTTCTTAAGCAGGCCTATGGCCTTGGAGAGACCCTTTTCCACATTGATGATGATGGGATTTTCCGCAGTCACCATCCTCATCACGTCGGAGAGCCTTCCGCTCATAACCATGCTGCCCTGATCTATGATGCCCACATCGGTACAGTACTCAGATACCTCACTGAGGATATGGGAGCTTATGACTATGGTCTTGCCCCGCTCCGAAAGCTCAGAAAGGAGCTGTTTGAACTCATATCTGGTCCTCGGGTCAAGGCCTGAGCTGGGCTCATCCAGTATGAGGAGCCCCGGGTCATGTATCAGGGCCCTCGCAAGGGAAAGCCTCTGCTTCATGCCCCTCGAAAGGGCCTCCACAAAGAAATCCTCCCTGTCCTGAAGGTCCACGAACTCAAGGAGCCTGTGACAGCGCTTCCTTGCGCTCATGCCGTCGATGCCGTAGCAGGAGGCAAAAAACTCCATGTATTCACTGACCTTCAGGTTATTGTATACGCCAAAGGAATCAGGCACATAGCCTATCAGGCTCCCAAGGCTCCTGTCCCCGAAATCTATCTCCCTGCCGTCTATCTCAAGGCTTCCCGAATCAGGCTGCAAAAGCCCGCACATTATCTTCATGGCCGTGGTCTTGCCCGCTCCGTTGGGTCCCACGAAGCCGTAAAGGGCTCCGTCGTCTATGGAGAGACTCAGGTCCGAAAGGGCACAGAGCTTGCCGTAAAATTTGGTGATATGCTTAAGCTTTATCATAGGCTCACCCCCGTGACCATGGGAACGGGAAGGAACATCACATTGTTGTCCTCGGTATTTTCATCAGGTATGAATCTGACCATGATGGCATTTTCCGGTGACATATAGGGCCTTATCTCTTCCTCGGTAAACTCTGTCTTGCCCGAGTCTATAAGGTCATAGCCGCCGGTGATATAGTTATACATCGACATGGCTCCGGTAAAGGGTATGAGCATCCTGCCCCCCTCGTCAAGCCTTCCATGGAAGCTCTCAGAGAGAGCATTGAGGCGCACCGAGAGGACCCTTATGTCCGTACCGAGCTTATACTCTATGACGGCTGAGGTGGTTCCGCTGATGGTATTTGAGGCCACATCATAGTTTCCGCTCACTATCCTCGGCTCCTCGGAAAGGGCGGACTTATAGACTCTGGAGCCATTGCTCAGGTCTGCATCCTCAGAAAGGGCTATCAGGCTTATGCCCGAGGCCTCTATGTCATTGTCAGAAAAGAGAGCATCCTCCGAAAGTCCGTCCCTCACAAAGCCTACCAGTCTGACCCCCTGATAATAATATCCCAAGGACTCCTCAAGATAGTAGGAAAGCAGATTGGTCTCCTTCAGCTTAAGGCCATAATCCTCCTCGGTCCTGTCCATCCTGTCTATGCCTGTGATGAACTCAGAGGTCAGGACCGCAGAGCCTGTGGGTCCGTAGACCGTGGAGAGACCATCCAAGGAGCGCCTCTCCCCTGCCTCTATGTCTCCCACGCTTATGATGCGTCCAAACAAAAGCAGGCTCACATCGTAAAGCTTCATGGAGGTATCATTTACTATCTCTCCGTATATCTCATCCTCAAAGCAGCTGAGCTCAAGGCTGATATCCGTATCCTTAAGTCCTTCGTTATTTCGTTTTATTATCTCAAAGTAGCTCTCGGAAAACGGGCTCTCGGCACTTATATGTATATGTCCAAGGCTCTCCGCGGTGTTTTCCGAAGAAGAGTTTTCTGAAAGCTCCCCCGAAGGAGCCTTCTCTGAATGGGCTTCCTCTGAAGAAGGCTGTTTCTTCGAAGCCCCGGGTAGTTTCTCTGAAATCTTAAGCCCATCCTCAGCTGTTCCGTCAAAGCCTGAAAGCCTTACCGTCCTGTCTCCGTCCCGGAGGCTCCTCCATGGCCCTTCGCTGCCTCCCTCCATCACGGGCATGACTATGTCTCCGGAAGGTATATTGAAATCTATATCCCCCTTCTTTGATGATGAGAGCTTGAGAAATACCGTTTCATTGACCGTATCTCCGCTTATATGTCTTATGGAGGCATAATCTGCAAAATCCGACTCATATCTCGTGCCAAGGGAGCAAAGCCATATCACCAGCATGGCCGCAAAGGAGCAGACCACTGCCCCAAAGGGATAGTAGACCGAAAGTCCCTTGCTGCGCAGGTAGGAATATGTAGCCGGGCCGCATATCAGCACGTATATCCCCGCTATGAACAGATATATCATCATGTCCGGAAGCCTGCTGCCGTCAGCCACATCCGTAAGCTCCCTTACGGTCTGCTTAGGAGAATTGTCTTCCCCGCGAAGCTTCCCTGTCTGTCTGAGCCTTGCATTTCCAAACAGGGAGGTGAGCAGCTCCTCGACATAGCCAAGCTGCTCAAAGCAGAAGTCGCTGATGTCACAGAGGCTGTAGGCAGTTATGCCTATGACTCCGCTGCCCGCATTGATATACGTCAGAACTCCGAGATTGCCCGACTGCATGGACTGTATGCCCTCAGAGGCATAGACCTCCCTCACGGTAAGGCTGAGCACCGCCCCGTCGGGTCCTTCGGTGCTGTACTGCATGCCCATGTTTATCTCCTGCTCTGAGGCATCGGATATCTCAAGCCCCTCTATATATCCGGCAAAGCTCTCCGCCGTATCCGCACTGCGTCCCGTACCGAGGAGCAGCACTCCGCCGTTTTCCACCCACTGATATATGGCATCTATCGAGCCCTTGGAAAGCCTGCCCATGTTGAAATCAGATATGACTATGGCATCAAGCTGCTCAAGGCCCTCTCTGGTCTCCGGAAGGCTGTTCGGGCTCAGGGTGACTGTCCTTGTGCTGAGGCTCTGGTCCGCAAGACTCACGCCCCTCAGATAGGAAAGGCTGTCAGGCCTGTTGGAAAGAAGGCCTATGAGGAGCTCGGAGCCGTCTCCGTGTATGAGTATCTCCTCCTGTTCTGAATATATGACCTGTCCCTCACCATCCACGATGCGAAGGACCATATCCCCGGTCTCGTCCGGTATGCTGATGGTGCTCCTTATGGAGGTATGGGCTCCCGGCTCAAGGCTCAGGTCATAGCTATAGATGACCGCATCCCCCTCGCCGTCCTTGGCCTCGAGCTCAAGGCTCCCTTCTATGGCCCCGGCGCTGCTGTTTCTGATGCCTATCTCCACCGGCAGGAACTCTCCCGACATGGCAACATCCTGATAGCCATAGCTGAAGCTAAGGCTAAGGCCTGTATCCGTCATCGGCCTCTCGAGCACGACCATGGACTCGTAGCCCTCAGTCTCCGTACCATAGGCCACAGAGCCAAAAAGCAGACATAGCAAAAAAACAGCCCCCGAAAAAGCCGGCCAATAAAGGCTCCGCTGTCTTTTCTGCGGGCCGCAGTCAAATAGTTTTATGATATTTTTAAGCCCTTTTAAAGTTTTCAAGCTCTTTATTGAAATGTATCTTCAGCCTCACGCAAAATACCGTGCCGGAAAGGTCGGAGCTCGCCGTGATGGAGCCCCCGTGCATCTCCACTATCTCCTTGGCTATGGCAAGTCCGAGACCAGTGCCTCCGGTCTTTGTGGACCTTGCCTGATCTACGCGGTAAAACTTTTCAAATATCTGCGGAAGGTCCTTCTCCGGTATCACATAGCCGAAGTTGATGACCTTCACCTCCACGGCATCGTTTTGGGGCTCTGCTGAGACCCTTACGATGACCTTCTTTCCCTCTGCCCCGTATTTGATGGCATTGCCTATCAGGTTTTCAAACACCCTTGCTATGAGGCTGCCGTCAGCCGCTATCTCAAGACTGTCCACATTGCTTCTAAGCTCGTAGCTGAGCCCTGCCTCAGAAAAATTGGGATAAAACTCCTCAAGGAGCTGGGACAAAAGCTTCACTATATCCACATAGCCTACCTTCATGGTGATGCGGCCATAGCTCAGTTTGGTAAAGCTGAATAGGTCGGCAATGAGCTGCTCCAGCCGTTTTGACTTGTTGTAGGCTATCTTCAGGTATTTTTTCTCCATGTCCGGAGAGAGCTCCACCTTTCCTCCTGAAAGGAGCTCCAGATATCCGATGATGGAGGTAAGGGGAGTCTTAAGGTCATGGGCTATATTTGTTATGAGGTCATTTTTGCTCTGCTCCGCCTCCCGCTCTGACCTGAGCAGCTCCCTGAGCTCATCGGTCATGTGGTTGATATTTTCCGCCATCTCGGAAAACTCATCGTCGCCTATGACCTCTATCCTGCTCTCAAGGTCTCCCGAGGCCACTGCATTTATCCCCTCGGAGAGCCTCCTGATGTAACTTATGGCAGGCCTCTCAAGGAGGTAAAAGATAAGGGCGAACAGTATGACCGCCAAGATGATATATAAAAATACCGCTGCAGGAGAATATGCAACGGCTCCGGCCTCGGTCTCACTAAGTCCCATTATAACGCCGATAAGCCTGCCCATATTGAATATGAGCAAGCCCTCGATAAGACATACCGCAAAGGCGGATATGATGATATTCAGTACGAAGCGCGTCAAAAAGCGCTTGGAGATATCGTTATTTTTCAATCTTATACCCTACGCCCCATACGGTGGTTATAAGCTTGTCCTGACGCTGGTCCTCCTTCATCTTGCCCCTCAGGCGTCTGATGTGGACCATGACGGTATTGTTGGCCTCATAGACCTTTTCATTCCATACCCTCTCAAATATCTCATCGGTGGTGAATACCTTGCCCTGATTTGAGGAGAGCAGATAGAGTATGTCGAACTCTATGGGGGTGAGCTTTATCTCCTCCCCGTCTATGGTGACCTTATGATTGTCCTTGTTGATGGTCATGCCCCGTATGGTTATCTCGTTCTGGTCCTTATCTCCCATGTTGTTGTTGGGATTGAGCTGGGTATAGCGCCTGAGCTGGGACTTGACCCTCGCAGTAAGCTCCAAGGGATTGAAGGGCTTGCAGACATAGTCGTCAGCTCCCGTGCTGAGGCCCATTATCTTATCCAGATCGGTGCTCTTTGCGGAGAGCATGATGATGGGGATATTGGAGGTCTCCCTTATCTTCCTGCACATCTGTATGCCATCCATGCCGGGCATCATGATATCAAGGAGCACCAGATGGATGTCCTCCTCATTAAGTATGCGGAAGCCCTCCTCCGCATCCTGTGCCTTAAAGACCTTGTATCCGTCGGATACGAGATATATCTCTACCAGATCAGCGATCTCCTTTTCGTCATCGACCACAAGTATATTTATATCGGGCATCCTGTTCTCCTTTCCAACTCTCCTTCGAACCGCCGGTCCTTACCTTATCACCTCGCTTAGCAACTCGGTGAGGCGCTCGCCTTATAGAGCTTCATGTCCAAGCAGAGGCCCGCAAGGCCCTCTTTATCACCTCGCTTAGCAGCTCGGTGAGGACGCTCGCCTTATAGAGTTCCCTGTGCAAGCACAGAGCTCTGCAAGGCTCGCTTTATCATAGTATATACGATTTTGGGGCGGAAATCCTTTCGGCCTTATTAAAATTAAATAAAAATTTCAGCCCTCGGCCTCCATAGGCGTAAAGGTGCGCTTTCCGGCAGAACTCTTTTCTTTTTTGAAATCCTTCTCCCGCTCCGCAGCTTCTGCCATGAATATCTCCTGAGCGCACAGCTTCCTTTTGCCCCTAAGGTCAGCCTTTTCATAGCTTCCGTCAGGCATGAGGATATGGGCTTTCAGATTGTCCGAAAGCTGTACCGACAGTATGTGGTCAGCCTTGCGCCTGCTCTCCTCAGTAAGCAGGGGGAACACTATCTCCACCCTTCGATCCAGGTTCCTCGGCATCCAGTCCGCAGAGCCCATAAAGTAGAGGGGATCTCCGCCATTTTCAAAGCGCATGATCCTCGCATGCTCCAGATAGCGTCCCACTATGGAGTGAACGCTTATATTGTCTGAAAGACCGGGCACACCGGCCCTCAGGCAGCAGATGCCCCGGACGATAAGCTCTATCCTTACCCCTGCCTTGGAGGCCTCATAGAGGGCATCTATGACCTCCTTATCACAGAGGGAATTCATCTTGGCGGTTATCGAGGCCTCCCTCCCGGAAAGGGCAAAGTCCGTCTCCCTCTTTATACGCTTTATAAGCCACTTGCGAAGCCAGATGGGCGCAAGTATCAGCTCATTCCAATGGGCAGGCTCCGAATAGCCCGAAAGCATGTTGAATACCGCCGTGGCATCCTCGCCTATCATCGGGTCTATGGTCATGATGCCGCAGTCCGTATAGAGCTTTGCCGTGGAATCATTGTAATTTCCCGTGCCCAGATGCACATAGCGTCTGATGCCGTCGTCCTCCCTGCGGACTACCAAGGTTATCTTGGAATGGGTCTTAAGTCCCCGAAGTCCATATATGACATGGCAGCCTGCCTTCTCAAGGCGCTTTGCCCAAAGTATATTGTTTTCCTCATCAAATCTGGCCTTGAGCTCTACCAGCACCGTAACCTGCTTTCCATTAGCGGCCGCAGTCTCAAGGGCAGCGATTATAGGAGAGGTGGAGCTGACACGGTAAAGGGTCTGCTTTATGGCGAGGACCTGCTCATCTGCGGCAGCCTCCTTTACGAACCTGACTACAGGGTCAAAGCTCTCATAGGGGTGATGGAGGAAGATATCGCCCTTTCGGATATTGGTAAAGATATCGTCCTCATTCATAAGCTCCGGTATCTCTCTGGGGGCATAGGGCCTGTCCTTAAGCCTGTCAAAGCCTGACAGGGAATACACCGACATGAGGAAGGTAAGGTCCAGCGGACCGTCTATGTGATATATATCCTCGTCCTCTATCCAGAGCTCCTTTTTAAGTATCTTGATAAGGGACTTATCGGCCCTGTCGCTTATCTCGAGCCTGATGACATCTCCGCGGCGTCTCTTCTTCAGCTGCTTCGATATCTCCTCAAGGAGGTCATCTATCTCGTCCTCGTCGAGGTCAAAGTCCGCATTTCTCATGATACGGAAGGGCGCCGAATTTATTACATCATAATTTGAAAACAGCTTATCGATGTTGTACTCTATCAGGTCCTCAAGCAGTATTGCTACTCTCTGGACCTCACCCTTCTCGCTGATGCGCTCGGGAAGCTCCACTACCCGCTTCAGCACCTTAGGCACCTGAACCATGGCAAACTCCAGCTCAGAGCCCTGCTTCTTTTTTGAACCCTCCTTCTTTTCGCCTTCCTTCTTATCGCCTTTCAGGTCCTTTCGTCTAAGCAGCGCCGCGATGTTAAGGGACTTATTGAGTATAAGTGGGAAAGGCCTCGAGGAATCGAAGGCCATGGGCGTGAGGACCGGATATACATTGTCCTCAAAGTATCTGTCAAGGAAATCAAATTCATCCTTGGTAAGCTCAGAGAACTCGGAAACTATGGAAAGGCCCTCGCTCCTAAGGTCCCTCAGAAGCGAGCGTCTGTAGGTGCTGTACTGCTGCTCGACCATGGCATGGGTCTTTTCCTGAACCGCCGAAAACTGCTCCTCGGCGGTCATGCCTGCTATATCCCTGCCCTTATAATCGGCATGTATCATGTCCTTCAGCGAGGCCACCCTGACCATGAAGAATTCGTCAAGATTGGAGGCGGTGATGCTCAGGAACTTAAGGCGCTCAAAGAGCAGGTTCTGCCTGTCCCTTGCCTCATCAAGTATCCTCTGATTGAACAAAAGCCAGCTGAGCTCCCGGTTATAATATCTGTCCTTGGGATCCTCAAAGGACCTCTCAGGCCTTAAGTCCTCGGAGCCTGAAGCCGTATTTATCGTCTTTGCCATAGCTTATATCCTCTTTTTCTGTCTGAATGAAGGCCTAAGGCCAAATACCTCTTCGAAAAGACGGGAATTTTCAGAGACCGCAAGCTTCTCAAGGGTCAGGTCACCGTCATAAGAGGCAAGTATCGCAAGCTCCATGCTCTTTTCCCTGACCTCCACCCTCGTATCCTTGAGCTTATCCACATGGCCCCGATCAAGGGCATTGGCAAGGCAGAGAATGGCTGAAAGCTTGGCAAGCTTTATCGGGTCCCCCGACTCCGAAGCCAGCTCATAGTCAAAGGAGGCAGTGTTCCTTACCCTGACTACACCGGCTATCATCTTTCTCTCCGCATGGGAGAGTCCGATTATCTCGGTGGAAAGGACTATGAAGTATCCGCATTCATCGGCATTTTTGATGCTGACGAACTTGCCGCAGTCATGGAGTATGGCGGCTATCTGTATGAGCAGCCTGTCCCGTTTTGACAGTCCACTGAATTTCCTTACCGCATCGAATATGAGCAGGGCATATTCCTCCACCGAAGCGGAATGGAGGGTATTGCAGCGATAGCGCTTTGCCATGTTCCTCGACTCGGATATGATATCATTTTCAAAATCATGCTTAGGCTTGTAGGCCTTGATGCGCTCCGCATACTCCACGGCCATGCCGTCGGTAAAGTTGATGCAGGGGAAGAACAGCACCTTGGCTCCGGTCACCTCTATGATGCGCTTATAGTACATGGCCGCAATGGAAAGGAGCAGCGAATAGGTCTCGCTCCGTCCAAGTATCTCGGAGAGCTCGCTGTTTTTGGTATTGATTATCTCCTCACATTCGGAAAGGATGAGCTGTGCATCCACGGCCTGCCTGAGCAGCTCCGGCTTTTCCTGTGCCCAGTACCTATAGAGGGCATTTTCACCTATACCGAAGATGGTCTCTATATCCATACCCTTCAGGTAGAGCTTTTTATAATTGATGAGCTCGGAGTTTATCATCTCCTCCGCCCTGTCAAGTATCTGCTCATCAGCTATCCTCGCCCGGCTCAGGTTGCTGAGTATGGTGGCGGCTCCAAGGCTGATATTTTCAGTTGAGATAAGGGCATCGTCATTGAAGATGGAAAACTGCAGGCTGCCATAGCCCGTATCCAAGATAAGGGTACCGGACTTTATGACCTCATTGAACTCGCCCTCGTTGTGGGCAAGGGCCTTATAGTTAAGATAGCGCTGCTCGGAATTGGATATGAGCTCCACGTCCATGCCTGTCCTGACCTTGATGCGGTCAAGTATGGTGGCGCAGTTCTTGGCCTCCCTTATGGCTACGGTGGCATAGACCTTATAGGCATCTGCCTTATAGGAGCGAAGCACCTCTGCATATTTCTCCAAGGTCTCACAGAGGGCGTCAAGGGACTCTATGGATATCCTGCCCTCTCCGAAGGTATCATTAAAAAGGGGCAGCACCGTAGTAGCCCGGTCCACGGGCTTTATGCCTCCCCCGGATCTTATCTCATAGACGGTGAGCTCCTGCTCAACGCTGCCAAGACATATCGCTCCAAATATCTTGTAACTCATAAAGAAACTCTTTCCTTTTCTATATCGGCTATCATGGAGGTGATGATATCCCTCACATAGGCGCCCTGCTTCTTTTTATGGCCCTCGGGTATATCCTTTGAATAAAAGGGCTTGCCAAAGCGGAGGGTGATGGTCTGCTTCTTCACCACGGGAAAATGCTTCTCAAGGATGTCGTCGGTCCCGTATATGGCCATCGGGACTATGAGACAGCCAGCCTTCTGGGCTATCTTGAGACTGCCCTCATGGAACGGAAGCAGCTCCTTGGGATCCTCGTTTATGTTTCTGGTCCCCTCGGGATATATGATGACAGAGGCACCCTTTTTTATATGCTCTATGGCCTTAAGTATGGTCTTAAGTCCCTCCCTCGGGTCCTTCCTGTCGAGGAAGAGGCAGCCAATGCGGAGCATCCATGTCCGAAGGAAGGGTACCTTGGACATCTCTGCCTTGGCCACGAAGCCTGCAGGGCGGTCAAGGGAGGCATGGGTGCATATGATATCAAAGTAAGACCTGTGGTTTCCCACAAAGAGCACCGCCTCATCCTTAGGGACATTTTCAAGTCCCTCACATATTATCGTGGTCCCAGACATCTTTACGACTATGTTGAGGGCCCATCTGACCTTCCTCGTGCAGCTCTTAAGGTCTCCCATCCAGTCATCCTTATACCAGAGATGAAGGAAAAAAAGCACCGGCATGCCAAGCACCAGAAACAAAAACAGAAATATCAGATCCAATGTTATCCTAATCATGTAAAAACTTCCCTAAATTTATGTAAAGTCCAGTCAAAATGGCAGGTAAAGAAAAACTTAAAGCACATCCGAAAAATGCGGTCTCAGCTTCATGAATACCTTAAGTCCCACATAACACAGGATAAGGGCAAAGCCCCAGAAATAAAGGGTGTTGAGGGGTCTCTCAAAAAAGAAATCACCCATCAGCATACTGTCCCTGTAGCCTGTGACTATATAGTAAAACGGATTCAACTTAAATACGAGCTCCATCCACGGGTGATCCGTGGTAAAAAGCCCCTCCCAGTACATGATGGGCACGAGCCACATACCGAACTGCAGGGCTATGCTCACTATCTGGGACATGTCCTTAAAGAATACATTGACCGCCGAGGTCAGGTAGCCAAGACCAAGGCTCAGCACTCCTGCCGCAAATGAATAATATATTATCTGTATCCACGAAGGCTCCGGTATATATCCGCTTATCAAAAACACCACCAGCATGATGACGATGAAGCAGAAATGCACGAAGAAGCAGGAAAGCAGCTTTATGGCAGGCAGAAGCTCCACCGGAAATGCCATCTTCTTTACAAGGTAGCTGTACTCCGACATGGTGCCGGTCAGTCCCGATATGGCATCTGAAAAGAAGAACCACGGGATGATGCCCGGTATCAGCCATATAACATAGGGCGCATCGGGCACCGGCGGCGTGGACTTCATGCCTATCTGGAACACGAAGAAATATACCAGCACCGTGGCTATGGGCTGTATGAACATCCAGACTATGCCGAAATACGAGCCCACGAAGCGCTTCCTGAAGTCAGCCTTTCCAAGCTCCCATATCAGCCTTCTCTGGGTCATGAGCTCTCTTAAGAGCTTTAACATAAGGTGCATAAGCTATCTTCCTTAAAAATCAAACTTGAAGGTCTCGGAAAGTCCGCCCCATTTTTTGTCCTTATCGGACATGATGAGCTCCATGCCGGGGCTTATGGGCCACTCCACGCCTATCTCAGGGTCATCATATATGAGGCCTCCCTCGTCTCCGGGATGGTAAAAGTCGGTGCACTTATACACAAATTCCGCCTCATCAGACAGCACTAAAAAGCCATGGGCAAAGCCCTCGGGAATGTAGAACTGCTTTTTATTTTCCGCGCTTAGCTCCACACCATACCACATGCCATAGGTAGCGGAGCTCTTTCTCAGATCCACTGCCACATCAAATACCGCACCCCTTACGGCACGAACCAGCTTTCCCTGAGGATACTGCTTCTGATAATGCAGCCCCCGAAGGACTCCCTTTACTGACATGGACTGATTGTCCTGAACGAAGTTCATGTCGAGACCGGCATCCTCAAAATCCTTTTTATTATAGGTCTCCATAAAATAGCCGCGCTCATCCTTATGGACCTGAGGCTCTATCACATAAAGTCCTGAAATTATCTTTCCGTCCTTCCTGCAGGGCGTAACGCTTATCTTTCCCATATCTTCCTCCAGCTCCTTCGGCAGCTCCTCCTTCTTCCTTACAGGCAGAAGCGGGGCAGTACAGATCCCCCTATGGTAAATATCAGGAGCATTGCCGGTAATATCATCATTAAATAATACCATAAGCTAAGATGGCTTTCAAGGACAGGGCTTTGCTCCCCTCCTTCTCCATCGTCAATAGGCCGCAAAGTCTCCTCCTGCTTAAGGGGGCTCTCTAAGGCCCCGAAAGCAGCTTCATCATAGGGCTTTGCTGATGCTTCCTCTGAAACCGCCCCAGTCTCCCTATGTCCTCCCCGAAGCCTCTGATAAGCCCTTAAGGGAAGGTCCGAAAGTATGAGATAAAGGGGGAACAGAAGGGGGATGAAATACCGTCCCTGAACTCCCGCTATCTCCGAGGCTCCCGGCACCGTAAAGGCCACATACATGGAGGTCCATATAAGGACCACCGAGGCTCCGCACATAAGGAATATCCAGATACGCTCCATAGCGGAGAGGGAAAGCTTATACCCCCTTACCGCAGGTTCCAGAAAGCAGGCTGAGAGGAGCAGCAGATAGAAGGTCCTGTAAAAGCCCTTGAACTCAGTAAGTCCGCTTACGATATTGCCCATGAAAGTGGAGCAGTCCGGACCGATGAAGCATTTGCCGAACCAGCTTATTATCTGCCATATCAAGAGCCTTGCATAGGCTATGGGGTTACTGAGTATGTAGCCCACCTGCGAGACCTCAGAGGTGGCTCCGCCCCTCACATCTCCTCCCTCCGAAGGGGAAAGGACCGTGGGCAGTATAAAGGAGGCCACCAGTACCGCAAATATCAGCACCGGCATAAGGAGCATGACACGCTCCATGACTGAGAGCCTCCGTCTTTTTTTACTAAAGAAAGCTGCTATCGAAGGCGCCCAGAGCATAAGTATAAGGGGCGCATAGACCGCCTTCGGAAGACAGCCAAGGAATATGAAAAGCGCAGCAAAAACAAGGTCCTTGGTACTTTCCCTGTCCGAAGGTCCGTTAAAGAGCCTCAGCATGAAGGCCATGCCGCAGAACAGACAGCCGGTCACGAAGGGGTCATAGGAAAAGGTCGCAGCCATGAACAAATTCTGCGGGAACAGACCTATGATAAACAAAAGCCACTTGCCCACCGGAGCCCTGTCTATGGCCAGATACATAAGCAGGGTATAAAAAAGCAGGTTTGCAAGCCTTGAAATAAGGAGCACAAGGGCCCAAGGAAGACCCATGAGCATGGCGGCCTTCATCATAATGGCCATGACAAGATAAGCCGGAGCCCGATTTATGAGGGTATCATAGCTGAAGCTCCTTGCACCGTTTACATAGTCTCCGCTCCCTGAGATAAAGGCATCGAAGGCCCTCATCTCCTCCTTGGAGCCGGGGCTCACTATAGGAGTGCTGAATTCATTGACCGAGAGCTGGTTATATATGGTGTCCGAAAGCCTGAGCTCATCTCCGGGCCACATGACCATACCGAGTATGCCCTTTAAGTGTTCCTCCTCATCATAGCCCACCTTATCCCTCGGAAGGCATATGCACATGGCTCCTCCAAGCAAAAGGGCGATGATGGCAAAGGCAATCTGGGGCCTTTTAAATATAAGCGGAGCAAATATCACAAGCAGGGAAAGGCAGAGCCCTGCTGCCCCTCCGAACAAAAATACGAATATATTGAAGCTTGGTACATTTTGTATGCGGATATCAGCCACGGTGCAGCCCATGGTGCTTATCTCAAGGGCAGTAATTCCGTCCCTTCTTATGTTCAGCGTCTCCTCATCAAAATAGTAGGGATTGATATCCGAATATACGAGCTCCTCCCCCTCATCGGTCCAAAGCCTGAGCTCTATCCTTGGAGAGATGGAAGCCTTATCCTCTGCTGAAAAGCTCAGCTTTGATATATAGACGGCAGGAAAGTCCAGTCTGAGGCTCATGCCCTCAGTACTCTCCTCCATAGAGCTTATATATCCGTCAAGCTCAAAGCTTCCCCTCTCCCGTTCAGGAAAAAAGAGGCTCATATTATATATAAATATGCCAAAAAGCCCTGCAAGCAGGGCTATCAAAAACGCCAAAAAGATTTTCCTCAGATACTTCACAAGGCTGATTATACCAAAAAAAGCGGCAATATAAAAGCCCAAAGCACTTATATCACCGCACTAACTATCGTTCCTAGGATTTTTAATCTTTATTATTTATGCTTTATTATTATGCCTTATTATTTATGCCTTAAACCTTCACCATCCTGTAGCCCACGCCTATATGGGTCTGGATGTACTCGGGGGATGTGGGGTCAGGCTGAAGCTTCTTCCTGAGCGTAGCCATGAACACCCTGAGAGATGCTATGTCGCTGTCCCAGCTTCTGCCCCATATCTTTCCGGTGATGTAGGTATGGGTCAGTACCTTGCCCACATTGCGGGCAAGAAGGCAAAGGAGCTTATACTCTATGGGAGTAAGATGCAGCTCCTCTCCGGAGAGATAGGCACAGCCTGCAGCATAGTCTATATTAAGCTCTCCATTCTCAAAGATGGCACCTCCCGCAAAGTCCCCATTTTCAGCTGCGGCTATACGCCTCAGGGTGGCCCGGAGCCTTGCCAAGAGCTCCTCCACGGAAAAGGGCTTTGTAAGATAATCATCAGCACCGGCATCAAGGGCAGCTATCTTATCACTGTCCTCGCTCCTTGCGCTTATGACTATTATCGGCATATTGGACCAGCTCCTGACCCTTTTTATGACACTTACCCCGTCCATATCCGGAAGTCCCAGATCAAGGAGCATGATATCCGGATTGTGGGAGGCTGCCTCTGCAATGGCGGTCTCTCCGTTTGAAGCTGTTATGAATTTATAATCCTGAGTCTTTAAGGTAGCCGATATCAGGTTCCTTATGGGGGGATCGTCCTCGACTATCAGTATCAACGGCTTATCCATGTATATCCACCTCTCCGAGGGGCAGCGTAAATTCAAATACCGAACCATGGGGCACATTGTCATAAAGCTTAAGCTCACTTCCGTGGGCATCGACTATGGCCTTGCAAAGATAAAGTCCAAGGCCTATACTCCTTGCACCATGGGCAGATCTGTCTGCTCCGCTGTAGAACATATCGAAGACACGGCTCTTATCCTCATCTTTTATGCCCGGTCCGTCATCCATGACCCGTATATAGGCCCTCTCCCCCTCTCTTCCGAAGCTTACCTTTATGTGGGAGCCGCTGGGGGTATACTTGACGGCATTGGATATGAGATTGGATATGACCTGAACCATGAGACCTGCATCCATACGGGCAAACAGCATATCGTCCTGACTTTCGATGCTTATCTCATGGCCTTCTGTCCTTCTGCTGAAGCGTCTTACTGCCTCTCTTACCACATCATCTATCAGCTCGTCCCGAAAGTCAAGCTTTATACGCTTATCTTCTATACGGGTTATGTTGAGCAGGTTCTCCACGAGCTCATTGAGCCAGACCGCATCATCATATATGTCCTCATACATCTGCCTTTTCGTGGCCTTATCCAGCACATCCTCATTACTGATAAGATTTGAGGCATTGCCGTATATGGAGGTAAGGGGAGTCCGTAGGTCATGGGAGATGGTCCTCAAGATATTGGCCCGAAGCTGCTCATTTTTCGCAAGGACGTCCGCAGCCTCCTTCTTGCGCTGATTTTCCTTATTTTCAAGGGCAAGGGCACACTCGCCCGCCACGGAGAGCATGAAGCTCTGGTCCTGATAGGCTACGGCCTTACTGTCGCTGCCCATAAGTATGCCTGCCACGCCATAGACCCTGTCATTGACGCCTATGGGAAGGTAGAGGCACATGGCCTCGGGATAGATGCCGCTGCCCCGTCCGCTCAGGTCGTTTCTCCGAAAGCTCCACTCCGCAGCCTGAACATCGGTCTTGTCGAAGGCCCCGCTGTCCCTCACCACTCTGTGGTCCGAGGCGGCAAATATCTTAGCCGAAAGGAGCTCCCGTCCGTCCTCAGAAGCAGGATATATGATGACGGTCCTGCCCATCAGCTTCTTTAGCTGCTGGGCCAAGGCTCCGAATATCTCCTCGGTGCTCCCCGCCCTCTGCATGAGCTGGTTGGTCTCAAACAGGAGCCTTGAGCGCTTAGCCGCCTCAGAGGCCTCTATGGCATTCTGCTTAAGCCTCTGGGTAAGCACCGAGGCCAGAACTGAAACTATGCACATGAGCAGGAAGATGAAGGAATACTCCCTGCCGTAGGTAACAAATATAAATCTTGGCCTTATAAAGAAGAAATCATAAAGCAGGAGGCTCAGCACCGAGGCCAGCGGACCGCTGAGCTTCCGCTCAGCCCCAAGGGCGACCAGAAGCACTGCCAGCATATAGATGCTTATGACCGCAGCCTCCGATGCTATAAGCCAATCCACCAAAAAACCGGATAGCGTAGCCAACAGAAGTATGACTCCTATCCTTATAAGGTCTGAGATGCCGGGAAGCCAGCGCTCGCCTTCTGACTTTCCGGTATCCCTTCCTATATCCTTTTCGTCCCTGATATAAAGCCCATCCTCGGGAAGCCCGAAAAGGAGCTTTACAAGGTCCTCCATAAACTGCTTCACAATAGATCCGCCCTTTTGCCTGTCTTCAGCGTCCTTCTTAGGCATGGGCCTAAGCATGGAGCCAACGAACTTTATTATAAAATAACTCAGGCAAAATGCAATGGCAAGGTCCAGAAGAAGCAGGAAGCTCTGCTGTCCCATAAAAAGCTCCTTTCTTGATGTACGGCAGGCATCAGGCTCGCCTTTCCCCGCCTGTTAAGAAAGTTATATCAGATATGGAAGCACTTCTTTATCGCATCAAAATGTCCCAGCACCATAAGAGTCTCGTCCTGCCTGAACATGGTATCCGCCTTTATGACCATATCCAGCTTTCCATTCGTGCGGACGGCCATGATATTGATATGGTAGCTGTTCCTGATATCCAGCTCTCCCACGGTCTTTCCTATCCACTGGTCAGGCACCTGTACCTCGAATATGGAATATCCGTCCTCAAGCTCTATATAGTCAAGTATGTGGTCTGCCGTATATCTGATGGCGGTCCACTTTGCCAGCTGCCTCTCAGGGTATACCACCTTGTCGGCGCCGTTTCTGAGCAGGAACTTAGCCTGAACATCCCTTGCTGCCCTCGATACCACGAACTTGGCTCCAAGCTCCTTAAGGAGAGAGGTGGTCTCAAGGGAGGACTGGAAGTTAGAGCTGATGGTGACCACGCAAAGGTCGAAATTGCTTACTCCAAGGGACTCAAGGAATTCCTGCTTTGTGCTGTCTCCTATCTGGGCGGCAGTGACATAGGGCATGACATCCTCTACCCTCTCCTCGTCCTTATCCACGGCCATGACCTCATGTCCAAGCTTATTGAGCTCCTCAGCCACATGTCTTCCAAATCTTCCAAGTCCTATCAAAAGTACAGATTTCATCTTCATCTACCTCCTGCCGCCTTTAGTCGGCATATCATATAATGTCAGTCTATAGTCTATCCATGTCCTCAGCAAAGCATCAGCCTACGGCTATCTTCTCCTGAGGCAGCTTTGAAAATGTATTTTTAACCACGGGAAGGGCTGCAAATATGATGGTCAGTCCTCCGACCCTTCCAAGGAACATAAGGGCTGAAAGCAGTATCTTGGATACCGCATGAAGTCCCGGGGTGATACCCAAGGTAAGACCTACGGTGCCCACTGCAGAGGCTGTCTCAAACACCGCCTCCACGAAGGTACAGGACTCCACTCTGCTTATGAAGAGTGCCGAGCCCACGCAGAGCACTATATACATCATAGCTATGGTAGCCGCATTTTTTATGGCATCGTCAGGTATGCGGCGCTGGAACAGCTTTGCCTCGCTGCTGCGCATGAACACCGACCTGGCATTGGCCACCATGACTGCAAGGGTCGTGGTCTTCATACCGCCGGCAGTACCTCCGGGGGATCCTCCGATGAGCATCAGTATGGCAAGTATGACCTGACCGGTCTGGGTCATGGCAGTAAGATCCACGGTGTTGAAGCCGGCCGTCCTCGGTGTCGTGGACTGGAAGAAGGAGGCAAGCAGCCTCTCGCCAAGACTGAAGTCCTCAAACTCCCAGAAGAAGAAATAAACTGTCGGTATCAGGAGCAGCAGGAAGGTAGTCGTGATGATGACCTTCGACTGCATGCGATACTTTTTGAAATTGAGCTTATTGACCTTGATATCGTCCCAAGTAAGGAAGCCGATACCGCCGATGATGATAAGGAAGCATATGGTCAGGCTGACAAAGGGATCTCCCACATAATCGGTCACAGATACGAACTGGGCATCGGGCGTACCGAGGATATCGAAGCCTGCGTTACAGAAGGCCGATATCGAATGGAAGACTGCCATCCATAGTCCCTGTATGAGACCATGGTCCTTTATAAAGGAAGGGGCCATGATGACTGCGCCTATCAGCTCTATAAGGAAGGTGCCCCTTAGGATAAATCCCGTAAGCCTTACTATGCCTCCGACCTTGGGAGCCGCTATGGCCTCCTGCATAAGGTTCCTCTCCCTCAATCCTATGCGCTTCTTTCCGATCATGGCTATCATGAGGGCCACGGTCACTACGCCAAGTCCGCCTATCTGAATAAGCAGTATGATGACCGTCTGCCCGAACAGGGTCCAGTGGGTAGCCGTATCATAGACTATAAGTCCGGTAACGCATACAGCTGAGGTCGCAGTGAACAGCGTATCGATAAACGGAGTCACCTCTCCGCTCCTTGAAGCTATGGGCAGCATCAGAAGGAGGGCTCCCAGAAGGATTATGCCGGCAAAGCCGAACATGATGACCCTAAAGGGGGTGATAAGGATGCCCTTTTTCTTCGGAGCTGTCTCAGTCTCTTCAGGTAAACTAAACATCATAATAAAAAACCTCTTTAAAAAAGATTTCTCCCTAAGGCTCCCATGCCTTGACCCACTTTGATATACCTTACATAGCTGCTTATGGGGGCAAGGCAAAGTCCCAGAGATACTTTTAAAGTAAGCTCATTTTCTCTTAAAAGTGATTAAAACGGTATTAAGTAATCTAAAGGGGCATTAAGACCGCATAAAGAAATCAGGCCCCGAAAACGGGACCTGATCTTAGATACATCTTATATATCATGCTGTTTTTATGTCCTGCGGACTCTCCTATGCTTAAGGCTTTCAGCCCTCTGACTCAGGGCCTAAGCTAACGGACCTAAGCTTGGGAGCCATCAGTATCAGATAAGTCCTTCAGACGGTCTCAGGCCTTGGGACCTGCCTCAGCGATGTTCTTGGGCATGTTGGGGTACTTCTTTGCGAAGTTCTCTGCAAACATACCTGCAAGCTTCTTAGCCTGTGCATCATAGGCAGCCTTGTCAGCCCAAGTATTCTTAGGATTAAGTATCTCTGCGGGAACTCCGGGGCAGCTCTGGGGTATCTCTACATTGAATACCTCATCATGCTTATACTCTGCCTTCTCAAGCTCGCCGTTAAGGGCTGCGGTGACCATGGCTCTGGTATAGGAAAGCTTCATACGGGAGCCAACGCCGTAAGGGCCTCCGGTCCAGCCTGTATTGACAAGGTAAACCTTGGTGCCGTACTTCTCTATCCTCTCTCCGAGCATGTTGGCATATACGGAAGCATCCAGCGGCATGAAGGGCTCGCCGAACAGGGTTGAGAATGTGGGCTGGGGCTCAGTGATGCCTCTCTCCGTTCCTGCAAGCTTGGAGGTGAAGCCAGTTACGAAGTGGTACATGGCTGCATCCTGTGAAAGCTTGGAGATGGGAGGAAGCACGCCGAAGGCATCTGCGGTAAGGAAGATAACTACCTTGGGGATGCCGCCCTCTCCGGGGATCTGAGCATTGTCTATATAATCGATGGGATAACCTACACGGGTATTCTCGGTAACTGAACCGTCGTGGTAGTCGGGATGTCTGTCCTCGTCAATGATGACATTCTCCACAAGGGAGCCGAACTTGATGGCATGATAGATCTCGGGCTCCTTCTCCTCCTCAAGGTCTATACACTTTGCATAGCAGCCGCCCTCAAAGTTGAAGATGCCGTGGTCTGACCAGCCGTGCTCGTCATCGCCGATGAGCTTACGGTTAGGGTCTGCAGAAAGGGTGGTCTTGCCGGTGCCGGAAAGTCCGAAGAATACTGCAGTCTCGTGGGTCTCGGGATCCATGTTTGCAGAGCAGTGCATGGGAAGTACATTCTCCTCTACAGGCATCAGATAGTTCATGATGGAGAATACGGACTTCTTTATCTCGCCTGAATACTGGGAACCTGCGATGATGGCCTGCTTTGCCTCATAATCTATGATGATGGCAGCCTCAGAATTGATGCCGAACTTTGCGGGATCACACTTATAGCCGGGGGCTACGATGATGGTGAAATCAGCCTCGCCGAAGTTCTCAAGCTCCTCCTTGGTGGGCCTGATAAGGAGCTGATGTATGAACAGGTTCTGAGAAGGCATCTCATTGACTATCCTGAACTTCCTCTGGCACTTGGGATCTGCACCTGCAAAGCCGTCAAAGAGATATACGTCCCTGCCGTTAAGGTACTCTACCATCTCCTTCTTGATGGCCTCAAATACCTCTCTCTTGATGGGCATGTTGACACTGCCCCAAGCGATCTTGTCATGAACTCCCTCGGAGTCTACGATAAATTTATCCTTAGGAGAACGGCCGGTATACTTACCTGTCATAACGGACAATGCGCCGGTATCGGTAAGCTTACCCTCTCCGCTGATGATAGCTCTCTCTGTAAGGTCAGCAGGGCAAAGGTTGCGATAAACAGCCTTAGGTGCCGTGATGCCTAATTTTTCTATTCCATAGGTTACCATGTGAAAGCCTCCTTAAAAATATAAATGTATTGTATCTAAATAAATACAATCTCGACCGAATACATTATAATTCTTTGATATTAAAGTGTCAATCATTAATTAGGGCTAAGTTCCATCAGCGGGCGGCAAAAAATAATTAAGGATACGATAATATCCGCCCCATTTGACCTGAGACCCTTCTGCGTGGTTTTTCCACCTTATTCGCTGTCATGTTTTTGCGGGTTTAAACGCTATGCAGAGCACCTCCCCTGCGGCTATGCTCATCCAAGGCACGAAGCAGAGGGAATAGCGCTGTCCCGCCTCCCAAAGCAGGTAAAAGCCTATGGCTCCAAGCCATGCCGTAAGCAGGAAGCGTATCTCCCGCTTTCCCTTTATGAGCCTATAAGCAGCAAGGAACAGGAGACAGCCATATAGCAGCACCCTCTTTGACTGACATATATACTGTATGACAGCGCTCTTTGCTCCCACGGCATAGTCAAACACCCGTCCCGGAGCCCTGACGCTCTGCCATGTGGTCTCAATGCAGTAGCCGCTGGACCAGGTCTCAGCCATCTTCCTGAGGCAATGCTTTATGAGCCTCATGGGAAACATGGAGCTTATCCTATCTGCAAATACCTCCCTGCTGACCCTTGAACGCTCCTCATAGCCTGAAAGCCCAAGACTCCGCTCATAATCCTCGCTGGAAAACTCTCCCCAGCTCTCCTCATTGGAGCCTATCATGAGCCAGTGGCTGGCCGGAAGCCTCTCATCAGTATCATATGGCGCCCCATAATACCTGCATATGCCATGGTAAAGGGCGGTGCAGAGGAAAAATGCAGTGGCAGCAAGGAAAAGGGCTTTGAGCAGCATTTTCCAATCATACTTTGAAGCCATAAATATAAAATAGGCAATGACAAGTATGATGCCGGTGGCTCTGATGGTAAATGAGATAAAGATAAGGAAAAAGCCTGCAAATACCCTGCCAAGCCTCAGCCTTCCTCCTAGGCTCTCATCAAGGAGACAGAGGCCTCCCATCAGGAAGGGAAGGCAGAAGGTATCCGTAGATGTCCATGATACATATAAAAACCATATGGGGTCCAGTATCAGGAACAGATATATCGTAAGGGCCGCCTCAATACTAAAATGCTTCCTCGAAAGCTTATAGCAAAGGAGCATCGCAAGGGATATGGAAAGGGCATTGAAGAAATTGCCGATGATATAAAAGTCCGAAAAGCCAAGCCAAAAGCCTATGCGGTAGAAAAGTGCCAGAAGCAGGGCCAAGGGTATCTGATTTGTAAAATTGGCAAAATAGGGATCCCGTCCCCACGCAGAGGCGAGATCTCCGTCAGCTATCATAAGGGCTGAGTCCTGAACGAAATCAAGGTCGTACTCGGGAACGATGATGAGCCTGTTTCCGAACCAGAAAAGTGCGAGGAAATATATGATGGACAGGGCCGCGATCAGGGGCCATTCCAGCTTAAGGAGCTGCTCTCTGTATCTGAAAAGCAGCTTATATAATACTGCAAAGGCTCCGCAAACCGCCAAGGTACAGAGGATAGTCGGGAAAGGCTCAAGGAACTCTCCGGTCCGTATCACAAAGATGGATTCAAAAAATATGACCGCCGTAAATATGACCGTCAATACAAGCATGAAGATATTGAATATGTAAAAAAGCTTTTCCTTTAATGTATGGTCCATGGCTGCAGCGACCTTCTATAGTTCTATGGCTTCAAGGTCCTCGGGCACATATAGCCCTCCTTTAAAATACTTCCTGCCCTCCTCGGTATAAAGCCGCTTTCTGTCGCAGATATTTTTATCCTCGGTATGATAAAGGAGCAGATTTTTAACTCCCAGCCTCTCTGCCAGCTCACAGGCATCCTTCACCGTAGAATGATGCTTCTCATAGGGCTTAAATATGTCCGCCTCCGAATAAAGGCAAAAGGCCTCATGCAGGAGCCACTCGCAGTCCCTGACATAGCCCTCCTCGCAGGGATGGCAGGGTTCGTCTCCGCAGCACACAAGGCGCCTGCCCTCTCCCATATCCATGGAAAAGCCGAACTGCCTCTCCTTCGTGGAGCCTATATCAAAAAAGGTCACGGCATGTCCATTGATAACCTTAGTCTTACCGTCACGGACCACATTAAGATGTATGCGCTCATCCAAAAAGGCCGCCTCCCTAGGAAGCAGGAGCTCCGTGGCTATGGTACGTATGGCATGTATCACATCCTCATGGCCGTAAATATCTGCCTCACCCTTATACCTGCCATGGTCCATAAGCTGGCACATAAAGCGGACCAGCCACATGATGCCCATGATATGGTCGAGATGCTTATGGGTCACGAATATCTGCCGTATGTCCATCCAGTTGATGCCGGCATGCTTAAGCTGCCGAAGGAGGCCATTGCCACCGCCTCCGTCCACGAGGAGATAGCTTTTCGGCTTATCCTCTATGACAAAGCAGGTATTATAACATTCGGTCACGGCAGCATTGCCGGTGCCAAGCATGGTGAGTTTCAATGGGGTCACCTCACATTTCCAAAAATAGAAGTTTCAAATCTAAATAGTATTGTATCTGATATCATAGTCAAAGTAAAGCTGTCCTAAATCCTGAGGATAGAGGGAGTCATTTTAAAAAGAATTTAAATGTATGAATCTGGTAAATCTGTAAAAGATATAAAATCAAAGCTTTAGTTGAATTTATGCTTCCTTCATAATATAATGCAAATAGGAAAATCCCTACTTTCCGTACTTTTATTGAGGAGGTACAAAATCATGTCAACAAAAATGTTTATAGATAACGCAAAAGTTATGGCAAAGGGCCAAATCACGATTCCTAAAGATGTCAGAGAAGTACTTGGAGTATCAAGCGGTGACCGTGTCACTTTCATAGTTGAGGGAGACAATGTCCGTCTGGTAAATTCTGCAGTTTACGCCATGCAGATGTTTCAGAAAGAAATGGCAGGAGAAGCGGAACGTACTGGACTCACATCTGATGAAGCCGTGATGGAGCTTGTAAAAGAATTGAGGAATGAAAAAACAAGCCATTAGCGTTTTACGAAATATATTTACTGAACCATTAAATTTCATGGGTTTTCCTCGATTGTGTCGTTTTAATATCGTATAATGCTTCGGGGCAATTGTTGAAGGAGAAATCATATGGTTATCACAGCTACAG
>DVNS01000082.1 GCA_018714145.1 Candidatus Avilachnospira avistercoris | reverse complement strand
GCCCGGCCTTTCCGGACGGGGTATATTTGCTTTAATACCCATTAAACAGCTGAAGCCGGTTACTTTATCGGATAGGATTTGTTAAAAGTCTGTATCATATCTTTCTGTTGCACTAAAGGAAAAAATCTTATAAAATGTTGAAGGAATAAAAAAAGAGCAGTCTGCTCTTTATTTTTATAGTAATTTATTTGGAGTGGGATATGAGATATTCGGAGCAGCAGATAGAGGGACGCAATGCGGTGCTGGAGGCCCTGAGGGCTTCAAAGAGCGTGGATAAGGTGTTTTTGCAGGATACGGCCGGAGAGCACGGGCTTGACAGCATCATAAGGGAACTGAAAAAACATCCTGAGACCAAGTACAGCTTTGTAAAGAAGGAACGCCTCGATGGGATGTCAAAGACGGGGAAGCATCAGGGAGTCATAGCCTTTATCGCGGCCTACGAATATGCCTCGGTGGAGGATATGCTCTTGGAGGCTGAGAAAAGGGGAGAGCCTCCCTTCCTTATCATACTTGACGGCATAGAGGACCCTCATAATCTTGGTGCTGTCATCCGTACCGCCAATCTCTGCGGAGCACATGGGGTCATCATCAGACAGGACCGGGCAGCGGGCCTTACGGCCACGGTGGCGAGGGCCTCGGCAGGTGCGATAAATTATACTCCCGTGGCTAAGGTAAAGAATATAGCGCGGACCATAGAGGAGCTTAAGAAGCGGGGACTCTGGTTCGTGTGTGCTGATATGGGAGGAGAGCTCATGTATGAGCTGGATCTTAAGGGGCCCATTGGCCTTGTCATCGGCAACGAGGGCAGCGGAGTGTCGGAACTTGTCAGGAAGAAATGCGATATGATAGCCTCCATTCCCATGAAGGGAGACATAGACTCCCTCAATGCCTCGGTGGCCTGTGGTGTCCTTGCCTACGAGATAGTAAGGCAGCGATCATTTTGATAAAGTTTTAGCCGGGCCTTAATGCGGTCTTAATATAGCTTTAACTAATATCTATAACGAAAAAACAAGCGTTTCCATAACGAAAAGTTATGAAAACGCTTTCATAAATTTATACAAAAGAAATGAGAAAAAATTTTTCTACTATTTTACGCCTTTTTTTTGTAAAAGTAAAGCAAAATTGTGTTTTTTTATTGATTTTTTTGTGATTTTATGTAAGAATACTTTACTATAATATCAACTTGAAGGGAAGGAGACCATTTTTTAGAAGGTCTTAAGCCCTTTTGGCTGATAATAAAGCGGCTCACTACAGCCGTAAAAAAGGAGGAAATTATGAAAAAGTTCATCAGCATCGCACTGATCGCCGCTATGTCCCTCAGCCTGCTGACTGCATGTGACAGCTCCTCAGGAAGCACCACAGAAGCAGCTGCAGAGACCACTGAGGCAGCAGCTTCCACCGATGAGGAAGCAACTGAAGCAGCGGCTGAAGCCGGAGATTATAAGATAGGTATCATCACCGGTACTGTCTCTCAGGGAGAGGAAGAGTACCAGATGGCTACCCAGATGAAGGAGAAGTACGGCGACAAGATAGTTACCGCTACCTATCCTGATAACTTCTCCACTGAGACAGAGCAGACCATCAACGTAGTTACCAGCATGGCAGCTGACCCTGAAGTAAAGGTCATCGTATTCGTTCAGGCAGTTCCCGGAGCTACGGCAGCTATCGAGAGAGTAAGAGAGACCCGTGACGATATCCTCTTCATCTGCGGAGTTTGTGCAGAGGATCCCGGCGTTATCGCTGAGGCAGCAGATATCTGTCTCCTTGTAGACGAGCTTTCCATGGGACGTACCGTTCCTGAGCAGGCTGCAAAGCAGGGCGCTAAGACCTTCGTTCACATCTCCTTCGAGCGTCACCTTGGCTATGCCACCATCGGTGCCCGCCGTGAGCTCATGAAGCAGACCTGTGAGGAGCTTGGACTTGAGTTCGTTGATGCTACCGCTCCTGACCCTACAGGAGATGCAGGCGTTACCGGAGCACAGGCATGGATCACTGAGAACGTTCCCGTACTTGTAGAGCAGTACGGTAAGGATACAGCATTCTTCTCAACCAACTGCTCCATGATGACACCGCTCATCCAGCAGGTAGCTGAGACCGGAGCTATATTCCCTCAGCAGTGCTGCCCCAGCCCTTATCACGGATATCCGTCAGCCTTCAATATCTCCACAGAGGGACACGAGGGTGATGTTCAGTACATGCTCGACCAGATCGAGGCAGCTGTTACTGAGGCCGGCAACAACGGCAGGATGTCCACTTGGGAGGTTCCCATCAATATGCTTATGATCGAGGCAGGTGTTGAGTACGGCATCAAGTACTGTGAAGGCGAGATCACACCTGACGAGGGTTCTACCTACAATGAGGAGGCCCTGTTTACTGAGATCAAGAACATCGGCGGAGAGGAGACCCAGATATCCAATTACTCCGATTCCAACGGAGAGCTGGACAACTTCTATCTTATCCTTTGCCCGTTCTATGATTTCTGATGATCCGAGGATCATGGAAACAGCATAAAGCTTAATCTTGTGATGCGCCCGTTAAGCTTATCATCGGGCGCATCATAGCGTTTTTTAGAAGTTTATGTCCGCAAAAGCCCATAAATGAGCCAAGGCAAAGCAGGAAGCAAAGGCAGGGCCTTGCCTCATTATGCTGAGAGAGGATATCATATCTTAAAAACGGAGGACAAATTGAATTCGGAATATGTAGTAAAAATGAATGGTATCTCCAAGGAGTTTTCCGGGAACCGGGTGCTCAAGGACGTGAGCCTCATGGTAAAGCCCGGAGAGATACATGCTCTGATGGGAGAGAACGGAGCCGGAAAGTCCACGCTCATGAACATACTGTTCGGGATGCCGGCTATCTGGAATACTGGAGGATATGACGGGACCATCGAGATAGACGGTGAGACCGTTAAGATAGATTCACCTCAGAAGGCTATGGAATGCGGCATAGGCATGGTGCATCAGGAATTCATGCTTATACCGGGCTTCACAGCTACTGAAAACATAAAATTAGGCAGGGAGGTAACTACTCCCACCGTGGCCAGCAGCTTCCTTGGAAAGTCCCTTGAGGTCCTTGACCGCAGGCAGATGAGGAAGGATGCCAGAAAGGCCATGGACACCATAGGACTTAGCATAGATGAGAATACCTTGGTCGGAGGGCTGCCCGTAGGCTACATGCAGTTCATAGAGATAGCCAGAGAGATAGATAAGACAGGCATGAAGCTCCTTATCTTTGACGAGCCCACGGCGGTGCTCACCGAGTCCGAGGCCGAAAGGCTCTTAAAGACCATGAAGGTCATAGCCGGAAAGGGCATAGCCATCATCTTCATAACCCACAGGATAGATGAGGTCATCGAGGTGGCGGACAGCCTTACGGTGCTCAGGGACGGAACCTTTATAGCCCGTCTTGAGACCAAGGATGTCAATGCCTCTAAGATAGCAGAGATGATGATAGGCCGTAAGGTCGAAAAGCTTGTGGACGAGACCGAGGACAACAGAAGCCTTAACAAGGACGATGTAGTGCTTAAGCTCAGGGACTATCATGTGGATATGCCGGGAGAGACCGTAAGGGGCATAGACCTCGATGTAAGGAGGGGCGAGATACTGGGCATAGGAGGCCTTGCCGGACAGGGCAAGATAGGCATCCCCAATGGTATCTTGGGCCTTTACCATGCTTCAGGCACCGTAGAGTTCGAGGGAGAGTCCATAGATCCCTCTAAGCTTGGCGATGCGCTTAAGCGCCATATAGTCTTCGTATCTGAGGACAGAAGGGGCGTAGGCCTGCTGCTGGAGGAATCCATAGAGCAGAATATCGTATTTACCGCCACTCAGGTGGAAAATAAGTTCATGAGGAATTATGGATTTTTCAGACAGTACGATAAGGCTGCAGCAAAGAAGCATGCCGAGGATATGATAAAGGAGCTGGATATAAGATGCGTGGGACCTGAACAGCTCGTGGGCAGCCTCTCCGGAGGAAACCAGCAGAAGGTCTGCCTTGCAAGGGCCCTTACCATGGATCCCAAGCTGCTCATCGTTTCCGAGCCTACTAGGGGCATAGACATAGGCGCCAAGAAGCTTGTGCTTGAGCTCCTTGTGAAGCTTAATCGAGAGACCGGCATGACCATCATCGTAGTAAGCTCAGAGCTCAATGAGCTCCGCAGCCTTTCCGACAGGATAGCCATAGTTTCTGACGGAAAGATATCGGGCATACTTAAGCCTGATGACAGTGATGCAAACTTCGGACTTGCGATGTCGGGAGTAAAGGTAGGAGGTGCGGATGATGGAGAAGCTTAAGAGCGCTGCAAAGCGCATGAATATGCCAAGGCTCATCATAATCCTGTTCTTCGTATTTATCGTACTGCTGGCATATTTCAATGATATCAATGTCAATTCCTTTATAGGAAGTACCCTAAAGTACTGGGGCATGTGGGGAGTACTGGTCCTTGCCATGGTGCCGTCCATCAAATGCGGTATCGGACCTAACTTCGGCATAAGCCTTGGTATAGTCTGCGGACTTCTGGGAAGCCTGCTTTCCATAGAGTTCGGCATAACTGATATGTTCAACGCCATCTTGCCCGGTCTCGGACCTTGGGCTGCCATAGCCTTTGCCATGATATCAAGCGCCTTTTTTGCATGGTTCGTGGGTGTGGGCTACGGTAAGATACTTAACTGTGTCAAGGGCTCAGAGATGACCGTGACCACGTATATCGGATATTCCTTCATATATCTGATGTGTATAGTATGGTTCAGGGCTCCCTTTACGAACAGTGAGATAAAGTGGCCCATAGGAGCCTCCGGCGTGCGTAACTCCCTGAGCATGGAGTCCAGCTTCGGAGAGGTGCTCAATGATTTCCTTGGTTTTGAGATAGCCGGAGTATATGTGCCTACAGGCCTTATACTGTTCTTCCTTCTGTGCTGCCTTGTGGTATATCTTTACTTCAGGAGCAAGTCAGGCATGGCCATGACCGCGGCAGGAGCGAACCCCAACTTTGCAAGGGCCAACGGCATCGACGTGGATAAGATGCGTGTCAAGGGCATAGCCATCTCCACGGTGCTGGGTGCCATAGGCATCATAGTCTATACTCAGGGCTTCGGCATACTTCAGGCTTATACGGCTCCCCTTACCATGGGCTTCCAGTGCGTTGCCGCCATCCTTATCGGAGGAGCTACCACGGGAAAGGCCAAGATAAGCCATGTCATAATCGGAACCTTTATCTTCCAAGGACTTCTGATGTTCACACCTTCGGTATCCAATAAGCTGCTTGCAGGTACGGATATCTCGGATACCATGCGTCAGATCATACAGAACGGCGTCATACTCTATGCGCTGACCAAGGCGAAGGGAGGCTCATCAAATGAAGAATAATAACAACGGAGCATCCTTTGGAAGCAACCTCAAGACCGCACTGTTCAACAATAAGGTCATCCTGCTGTTCACGGTGCTCTGCATAGCCTGCATCATGACCTCGGGCTCGCCGATAAACTATATCGCATCTGAGGTATTTTCAAGATTTGGAAGGAATGCCTGCCTTGTGCTGGCCCTTATCATCCCCTGTCTTGCCGGACTGGGTATGAACTTCGGTATCGTGGTAGGAGCCATAGCAGCTCAGATAGCCATATTCTTCGTGGTACACTGGGGCTTTGTGGGCATAGGCGGATTCCTGCTCTGCGCCCTTATGGCTACTCCCATGGCAATACTGTTTGGCTGGCTCCTTGGTAAGCTCTATAATAAGACCAAGGGCTCGGAGATGATAACCGGTCTTGTGCTGGGCTTCTTTGCAGACGGACTTTACAGGCTGTTCACCCTTTATATCATAGGTGGAGTGATACCCTACGATGACCCCAACCTTCTGGACAGGGGCTTCGGTCTCAGAAATGCCTTCGACCTTTCAGACAGCATAAAGTATGCCCTTGACGATATCAGCTTCGTCATCGTGTTCAGAGTGCTGATGATAGCCCTTATAGTCCTTCAGCTGCTTAAGCTGGTATTTGCTTCAAAGATAAAGCATGAGGAGAGCAAAAAGAGCTGCCTGATAAAGCTGGTGCTTTCAGCCCTTGGTTTCGGCCTTTCCTTCGTGCTCATGATGGTGCCCGGTATTGCCTCCATGATAGGCGGCACAAGGCTCATACTCAGTGATACCTTAAGAGTAGCCATGATAGTCTATGTGGTCTATCTACTGATAAAGAGATTTGCAGTAAAGGATGAGGATATAACCAATTCAAAGCTTATAAAGGCTGCCATAGCGGCAGTGCTGGTACTTGGCCTAAGCTATGTGCCTGCCATAAGGAACGTCTTAAGGAGCATAAGCATCTCGGCCTGCACCTACGCTGTCATCTGCCTCTTCTGCTTCTTCAATAACTGGATACTTGATACGAAGCTGGGACAGGATATGAGGACGGTGGGACAGAACCGTATAGTTGCCGGCTCCGCAGGCATAAACGTGGACGGCATCCGTATCATAGCCACCTGCATCTCCACGGTGCTTGCGGCATGGGGACAGCTCATCTACCTTCAGAACCTTGGTACCTTCAATACGGTGCAGCAGCAGTCCAATGTAGGACTTTATGCCGTGGCTGCCATACTCGTCGGAGGAGCAAGCGTTCAGAAGGCTAATAACAGACAGGCCATAATCGGTGTAGTGCTGTTCCATACCCTGTTCGTTGTGGCACCCCTTGCAGCTACCCAGCTCATCGGGGATTCGGCCATAAGCGAGTATATCCGTATGTTCATATGCTACGGTGTCATCGCAGTATCTCTTGCCATGCATGCATGGAAGAAAAAGGGATTCAAGGTGGAACAGAAGTCCATCGTGGATGACGGAGACAATAAGGACGTGGTAAAGACCCTTTTCTGATAATTAATTGTTGACTGAAAAAGCCGCTTGGCGTACTATTTATACAGTATGCCGGGCGGCTTTATCATTTGCAGATATAAAACGGAGGAGATATATATGAAGTATGTTACCTTGGGAAAGACAGGACTTAAGGTCTCCAAGATAGGACTTGGAGGCATCCCCATACAAAAGAGCAATGAAGGAGAGGTAAAGGAGCTCCTCATGTATCTGATGGAGCAGGGCGTCAACTATGTGGACAGTGCCAGAGGCTATACCGTGAGCGAGGAGCTTCTGGGAGAGGCCATGGAGGGCCACAGGGACAGCTTTATCATAGCCACAAAGAGCATGGCCCAGACCAAGGCAGACATGGCTAGGGACATAGACATAAGCCTTAAGAACTTCAGGACCGACTACATCGACCTTTATCAGATACATAATCCCAGCATGGAGGCCCTTGACCGTATACTTGCCTCAGACGGTGCCATGGAGGCCCTCAGGGAGGCCAAGGAGGCCGGAAAGATCGGACACATAGGCCTTACGGCCCATTCGACGGAGGTCTTTGAGAGGGCCCTCTCCCTTCCCGAGGTGGAGACCATCATGTTCCCCTATAATATAGTAGAGTTTCAGGGAACCGAACTCATTAAGAGGGCTGCAGAGCTGAACATAGGCTTCATAGATATGAAGCCCCTTGCCGGAGGAGCCATAGAGGACGGAGGCCTTGCACTCCGCTATATCTGCTCCAATAAGGATGTGAGCATAGTCATCCCGGGTATGTATAGCGTGGATGAGGCCAAGGAAAATATAGCTGCTGTCCTTGATGAAAGCCCCATAACCGATGAGGAGAGGGCTGCATTCGATGAGGTCAGGGCCGAACTGGGAGAGAACTTCTGCCGCAGGTGCAATTATTGTCAGCCCTGCAGTGCCGGCATAAATATAGCCAATGTATTTTTATTTGCAGGCTACCTTCAGCGCTACGACCTCGGTGCATGGGGATATGACCGCTATCAGGCCCTGCCGGTAAAGGCTGAGGCCTGCATAGACTGCGGAGCCTGTGAGACGAGATGCCCCTATCACCTGCCCATAAGGGAGATGCTCAGGAAGTGCGCCGCAGATTTTGCTGAGTATGAAAGGACTCACAAAGACTGAGGTTACGGGGGGATGAGTATGAGTGATAAGGACTTTAAAAACAAGAGCGGCATAAGTATATTTTTCTCTTATTTCCGCCCCCACAGAAAGATATTTATGCTGGACATGCTCTGTGCCTTCTGCATATCCATGATAGATCTGATGTTTCCCTTCGTATCAAGGCTCTGCCTTAATACGCTGATACCGGAAAATGTTTGGGCTGCCTTCTGGGCCATCATGGGAATACTGGTGGCAGTTTATGTGCTCCGCTCGGTATTTACCTATTATATGTGTGCCAATGGACACCGCTTCGGCATCTTGGTGGAGACGGATATCAGAAGGGATCTGTTCTGCCATATACAGGAGCTGAGCTTCGGCTACTTTGACAACAACAGGGTGGGACAGCTCATGAGCCGTCTCACGACGGACCTCTTTGATATCACCGAGCTTGCCCACCACGGCCCGGAGGACGTGGCTGTATCGGCCCTTACCATAGTAGGCGCCATTGTCATCATGTTCACCATAGAGTGGAGGCTTGCCTTAGTCATAGCCATCATGATGCCCATATTTTTTACCGTGGTATGGAGCTGCCGCAAGGCCATGAGGGATACCTCCCTTAAGGTCAAGCAGACCCAAGCCTCCATCAATGCGGAGTTTGAGTCCAATATCTCAGGCATAAGGACGGCAAAGGCCTTTGCAAATGAGAAGGTGGAGCTTGGCAAGTTCAATGCTGCCAACACCTCATTCCGGGATTCAAAGTCCGATTATTATAAGGCCATGGGCAACTTCAAGGCCTCGATGGAGCTCTTTATATGTCTCCTTTCAGTGGCAGTCATAGCCGTGGGCGGAGCCCTTATCATGAGGGGAGATATGAATATCGTGGACCTTGTGGCCTTCAATCTCTATGTGACGGCCTTCATAAATCCCATCAGGACCCTTTCCACCGATGCGGAGATGCTGGCAAACGGTACCGCAGGCTTCCGCCGCTTCCTTGACATCATGAGCACTGAGCCCATGCTTAAGGACAAGGAGGATGCCTTAGAGCTTTCAGGGGTAAAGGGAGAGATAGACATAAGGAATGTATCCTTCTCCTACAGCGGAAGGCAGGAGGTCCTTCATGAGGTGAGCCTTGATATAAGGCCCGGTGAGACCGTAGCCTTCGTGGGCTCCTCGGGAGGAGGAAAGACGACCTTGAGCCAGCTCATACCCAGATTTTATGATGTGACCGAGGGAGCCATACTTATAGACGGACACGATGTGAGGGACGTGACCCAGAAGAGCCTCCACCGCAATATCGGAGTGGTGCAGCAGGAGGTATTTCTGTTTGCTGGCAGCATAGCTGAAAATATCCGCTACGGGAGGCCTGAGGCTTCCATGGATGAGGTCATGGAGGCGGCAAGGCTTGCTGAGATCTATGACGATGTCATGGAGAAGATGCCGAAGGGCTTTGAGACCAACGTGGGAGAGAGGGGAACCCTCCTTTCAGGCGGACAGAAGCAGAGGATATCCATAGCAAGGATATTCCTTAAAAATCCTCCCGTGCTGATACTTGACGAGGCTACCTCAGCCCTCGACAGTGTGACTGAGGCAAAGATACAGCAGACCTTTGAGAAGCTCTCAGAGGGACGTACCACCATAGTCATAGCTCACAGGCTGTCCACGGTGAAAAATGCAGACCGCATAGCCGTCATCGAGGACGGAAGGATAAAGGAGCTTGGAAGCCATGAGGAACTCATGAGGCTTGGCGGAGAGTATGCACAGCTCGTGCATACTCAGGAGCTTAAATAAGCTCTATGATATGAGAGCGAGCCTTGGGATGAGTTCGGGCCTGAGACGACAGCGAGCCTGAGCTGAAAAGCTAAGGCCAAAGACGGACCGCCTTAGGACGGGCTGAAGGTAAATTCTGAAATTACAGAGACAACGATATGGAGAAAATGACATTAAGGGATCTGGAGATAGGCAAGACAGCCACCATAGCCTCGGTAGGAGGTGAGGGGGCGCTTCGGCAGCATCTTCTGGACATGGGCCTTATAAAGGGTGCAGACGTGACCGTGGTCAAATATGCCCCGATGGGAGACCCGATAGAGCTCAGGGTACATGGCTATGAGCTCACCATAAGGCTTGATGACGCTGCCAAGATAGATATAACAGATATAAGGGTGGAAAAGGAGGAGCATAAAAGCTTCGAAAGGCATATCATGGAGCACCCGGGCTACGGCGAGGGAGGCAGGTTCCATGATAAGACGGATGAGCATCCGCTGCCGGAGGGGACCGTACTCAGCTTTGCCCTGATAGGCAATCAGAACTGCGGAAAGACCACCCTGTTTAATCAGCTCACAGGCTCAAATCAGCATGTGGGCAATTTCCCCGGAGTGACAGTGGACAGGAAGGACGGAGTCATAAAAGGCTATCCGGACACCCTCATCACTGACCTTCCGGGTATATATTCCATGTCTCCCTATACAAGTGAGGAGATAGTCACAAGGAAATTTCTTTTAGAGGATAAGCCGAAGGGCATCATCAATATCATAGATGCCACCAACATAGAGCGTAATCTCTACCTTACCATGCAGCTTCTGGAGCTTGGGATGCCCATGGTAGTGGCCCTCAATATGATGGATGAGGTGAGCCGAAACGGAGGCTCCATACGCATAAATGAGCTTGAGGCCTATCTGGGCGTGCCGGTCATCCCCATATCTGCGGCCAAGGGACAGGGCATAGACGAGCTTGTGAAGCATGCGGTCCATGTGGCAAAGTATCAGGAATGTCCGAGCCGGGTGGACTACTGCATAGACAGTGAGGATGAAAGCGGCGGCATACACCGCTCCATACATGCCATCATGCACCTTATAGAGGACCACTCAAAGAGAGCCGGTATACCTGTGCGTTTTGCCGCCTCGAAGATAGCAGAAAATGACATGACCGTGCTCAAGGCCCTCGACCTTAGTCAGAATGAGACTGAGATGCTGGAGCACATAGTCAGCCAGATGGAGGAGGAGACCGGACTTGACCGCTCCTCAGCCATAGCCAAGATGCGCTTTGACTTCATAATAAGGATATGCGGGGAGACCGTGGTAAAGCCCCACGAAAGCCTTGAGAGCATCCGCAGCAAAAAGATAGACAGCATACTGACCGGAAGATATACAGGTATCCCTGCCTTTATAGGCATAATGGGCATAGTGTTCTGGCTGACCTTCGGGGTCATAGGAGCCGGACTCCAGACACTGCTGGAGGGAGCTATCGGCATACTTACGGAGGCGGCAGAGGGAGCCCTGCTTTCCCTCAATGTCAATGCGGCCCTTCATTCCCTTATCATAGACGGTATATTTAACGGCATAGGCAGCGTGCTGAGCTTCCTGCCCATCATAGTCACGCTGTTCTTCTTCCTTTCCATGCTGGAGGACAGCGGATACATGGCAAGGGTGGCCTTCATCATGGATAAGCTCCTTCGTAAGCTGGGACTTTCCGGACGAAGCATAGTGCCGCTTCTGATAGGCTTTGGATGTACGGTGCCGGGAGTCATGGCCTCGAGGACCCTCCCCTCAGAGCGGGACAGGAAGATGACGGTGCTTCTGACACCCTTTATGAGCTGCTCTGCGAAGCTTCCCATATATGCCTTTTTTACGGCTGTGTTTTTTCCCAAGGCAGGAGCCTTGGTCATGATAGGTCTCTATCTTTTTGGCATACTTGCCGGTATACTTGCGGCTTTCATATTCAGGGGGACCCTGTTTAAGGGAGAGCCGGTTCCCTTTGTCATGGAGCTTCCCAATTATCGCCTGCCCGGAGCCAAAAATGTGGGACACCTTTTATGGGATAAGGCCAAGGACTTCCTTGAGAGGGCCTTTACGGTCATCTTCGTGGCGACCATAGTAGTATGGTTCCTGCAGAGCTTTGACCTCCACTTCAATATGGTATCTGATGCGGGAGAGAGCATGCTCGCCATGGCTGCCGGAGCCATAGCCCCCATATTTTCCCCCTTGGGCTTTGGGGACTGGCGTATATCCACGGCCCTCATAACAGGCTTCATGGCCAAGGAGAGCGTGGTATCCACCCTCAATGTGCTCTTTGGAAGCACGGCAGAGATGCTTTCGGCCATCAGCACGGCCGAGGCCCTGTCACTTCTGGTATTCTGCCTTTTATATACCCCCTGCGTGGCTGCAGTCAGTGCGGTGAAGCGGGAGCTGGGAGGCAGATGGGCAGTCTTTGTGGTCATAGGACAGTGCGTGATAGCATGGATGGCAGCATTTATAGTCCATGGCATAGCCTTGATGTTTATCTAAGAATGTTAATGAATGCTTTTAACGGGGGGAGCTGCCAAAGAGCAGCTTATCCCTATCGCTGATATGTTAAGCTGAATTTATACGAAAAACCTCTGTTCCGGACATCGCAGGCCGAAGTCCGGGGCAGAGGTTTTGTCATATCTGTTGTTTATTAAATAGATGTGATAAAAGCTTAAAATAAATAAAGCTTCTGCAAAACTTCTGCCTCTGGCTGTCTGCTTCGCAAGGCCTTTCGGCAGAAGTTTTAGCAGATAAGCAGAAAGCTGGTTTATTCCAGCCCTATTGCCTCCTCCACGGGAAGGCTCAGTACGATGCCGTGGGCCGGGGTCTTAAGGCCGCAGGCAGAGGAGATGGCCTCCATGACCGCTGCCCTCAGGCTCTTTTCGACTATTATCATCGTGAACTCCTGCTCCTCCTGTGTGGACATGCCGAGCAGGGTCATGACTCCCTCGGTGCCGCTGCGGCGTCCCCTTATGACGGTGCCTCCTCTGGCCCCTGCCGAGCGTGCCGCCTCTATTATATCCTCACTGTAGCCCTGATCTGCGGCTACGAATATCATCGAATGGGTATTTGTCTTGGTCCCTTCCATGCTCATATCTCCTTTTTCTGATGCAAGCTGCTTTTCTTCTTCATCAACTATGCGCTTTATGGTGTCCTGAAGGCCTGTGACCCTTAGGACCGCGGCTATGCCGTGTCCCCGTCTCCTGAGCCTGAGACCGCTCTCTAACTTCTGGAGTACATTTTGGAGAGCATCCTTGTTTACCAGACAGAGGCTTATGAGGCGGAGCGTGCCGTCCAGTCCGCAGATATCCAGTATTTCGGAGTTTGCCGTGCCATGGCCCCTGAATCGAAGCACGATGGGGAGCCCGAGCCTTGAAAATGCCTTATCTATGGAACGCTCATCCTCAGGCTTATTGATGAGCATCAGTATGTATTTCTGAAGATCCTTTTCTTTTCTTACGCTCATAATATCAGTCCTCCTCGTCCTCCTCGATAAGGATATCATCCGACAGCATATAAAGGGCGGCAGAACGCCTCCTGCTCTTTAACGAATACAAAAGTCCCATAAGCTGTATGGCAAGGAGCGGCGTCATGGCGACAAGCGCCACTACTCCGAAGGCATCGGTGACCACATTGCCCCCGGCTGCCACACAGGCTCCCATGGAAAGGGGCAGCAGGAAGGTGGAGGTCATGGGGCCGCTGGCCACTCCTCCTGAGTCAAAGGCCACGCCCACGAATATGGGAGGCACGATGAAGCTTAATATCAGGGAGATGACATAGCCCGGTATAAGTATATAGAAGATGCTTATGCCCGTAAGGACCCGCACCATGGAAATGGCCACGGCTATGGCTACGCCTATGGAAAGTCCCATGTTCATCATATGACGGGAAATGGTTCCGCCGCTTATCTCCTCTACCTGTTCATTGAGTACTTGGACCGCAGGCTCGGCCTTTACGATATAATAGCCTATGATGAGACCGATGGGTATCAGGAGCCATCTAAGACTGCCGGAGGCCAGCTCGCTTCCAAGGAGGCTGCCCACCGGGGCAAAGCCTACATTGACTCCGGTGAGGAAGAGTATCAGGCCTATGATGGTATAGATGAAGCCGATGCTAATCCTTAGTATCTGACGGCGGCGGTAGCGCCTGCTCAATAGCTGAAATATGATAAAGGCGGCTATGACGGGCATGAGGCTTATGAGCACCTCCCCCGCATAGTGGGGAAGGGCCTTTATAAAGTACAGGGCCACGTCGTGGGTAGTATTGATCTCCACTATCTCCACGGCCTCATAAATGGCGTCAGAGGGGTGATAGAAGATGCCGAGTAGCAGCACCATGAGTATGGGGCCTATGCTGCAGAGGGCCACGAGGCCGAAGCTGTCGCTGCTTCCCTCCTTATCGCTCCTTGTGGCGGACAGGCCCACGCCTATGGCCATGATGAAGGGCACCGTCATCGGTCCCGTGGTCACGCCTCCTGCATCAAAGGCTACGGCTATGAATTCGGGAGGAGCGAGGATGGTAAGAGCAAAGAGCAGTATATACAAAAGGGTAAGGAGCCGGCTTAGGGGAAGCTTGAATATTATCCTCAGCACGGCTATGACCATAAACAGGCCTACGCCTATGGCTACGGCCCATATAAGCACGCTGTTCGGGATGGAGGCCACCTGCTCGGCCAGTACCTGAAGGTCGGGCTCCGATATGGTGATGACCGTACCCACCAAAAAACAGATAAGTATGGTAAGGGCAAAGCTCTTCATCTCAAAAAGGCTTCCTCCTATGCCCTGTCCAAGGGGAGTCATGGCAGTCTCAGCGCCAAGCTGAAAGAAGCCCATGCCGACGATGAGCAGCAGGGCTCCGCATATAAACAGAGACAGGGTGCCTATATTCATAGGGACCAGCGTAAAGCAGAGCAGCAGCACTATCAGGGTGATGGGCAGCACGCTGGTAAGGGATTCAAATATCTTTTCTTTAAGCTTATCATTCATAAAAAAAGTTTAACATGGCATTTTAGGGACTGTAAAGGAAAGCGGAGCATTGTTTACAAAAAATTAATATGCTTTTCAGGCAGGACTGCTTTGTTTTCTCAGGCGGCATGAGGGATAAAAGCCTTATATGTAGCCAAAATCTGATTTCTATGCTATAATTTTATGCATATTTTTTTAAGATGCCGGACTGGAGACGGTCACGCCCGATATGGGGAGCTGCTTTGGTACCGGAGAGACCTATATTAAAAGGGGAGAACAGTATGGCTGAGGAAAGCTTGAAGAACGTAGGTGAAAACGAGGAAAAGAAGGAAGTTATTTCCAAGAATTTTATAGAGCGTGAGATCGATAAGGACCTTGCGGAGGGTGTGTATGACCATGTGCAGACCAGATTTCCGCCGGAGCCCAACGGATATCTCCATGTGGGACATGCCAAGTCCATACTCCTAAACTATGGCCTTGCAGAGGAGTACGGAGGAAAGTTCAACCTTCGTTTTGACGATACCAATCCGACGAAGGAAAAGACCGAGTATGTCAATGCCATCATCGAGGATGTGAAGTGGCTCGGAGCTGATTTTGAGGACAGACTGTTCTTTGCCTCTGATTATTTTGGAGAGATGTATGAAAAGGCAGTTTTCCTGATAAAGAAGGGCAAGGCCTATGTATCCGACCTTTCCGCAGACGAGATAAAGGCCTACAGAGGAGACTTCAATACCCCCGGAAATGAGGACCCCTCAAGGAACAGGAGCATAGAGGAGAACCTGAGGCTCTTTACCGAGATGAAGGAGGGTAAGTACGCTGACGGAGAGAAGGTGCTCCGCGCCAAGATAGATATGGCTGCAGGCAATATCAACATGCGTGACCCCGTCATCTACCGTATAGCAAGGCTCTCCCATCACAATACAGGGGACAAATGGTGCATCTATCCGATGTATGACTTTGCCCATCCCATAGAGGATGCCATAGAGGGCATAACCCACAGCATCTGCACCCTTGAGTTCGAGGACCACAGGCCCCTCTATGACTGGGTCGTAAGGGAGTGCGAATACCCTCATCCTCCCCGTCAGATAGAGTTTGCAAAGATGTACCTGACCAATGTGGTCACTGGCAAGAGATATATAAAGAAGCTGGTGGACGATGGCATAGTTGACGGCTGGGATGATCCGAGGCTTGTCACCATAGCTGCCTTAAGGAGAAGGGGCTATACCCCTGAGTCCATAGCCAAGTTCGTAAAGCTGGCAGGCATATCCAAGGCGGATTCCTCCTGTGACATGGACATGCTGGAGTACTGCGTAAGGGATGACCTGAAGCTGAAGAAGGCCCGTATCATGGCAGTGCTTCATCCCCTTAAGCTCATCGTGGACAATTATCCCGAGGGACAGAGCGAGGAGCTCAGCATACCCAATAATCTCGAGGTGCCCGAGATGGGCGAAAGGACAGTAAGCTTCAGCCGGGAGCTCTGGATAGAGCAGGAGGACTTCATGGAGGTACCGCCCCATAAGTATTTCAGACTGTTCCCCGGAAACGAGGTAAGGCTCATGGGTGCTTATTTCGTAAAGTGTGTCGGCTGCGACAAGGATGCCGACGGCAATGTGACCTGCGTCCATGTGACCTACGACCCTGAGACCAAGGGAGGCAATGCCCCTGACGGAAGGAAGGTAAAGGGCACCATCCACTGGGTGGACGCAAAGACCGCATATAAGGCTACGGTAAGGCTCTACGAGAGCCTCATAGATACGGAGAAGGGCATGTTCGATGAGAACGGGGCCCTGAACCTTAATCCCAATTCCCTTACGGTGCTTGAGGACTGCTATCTGGAGCCCATGCTCAAGGACGCAAAGCCCTACGACAGCTTCCAGTTCGTAAGGAACGGATATTTTACCGTGGATTCCCATGACTCAAAGGAGGGTGAGCCCGTATTCAACAGGATAGTGGGCCTTAAGTCATCATTTAAGCTGCCGAAGGCAGAGTAAGCATATCAGATGTCAGTACAGGAAAAGGATATAAAAAGCATAGCCTCTGAGGGGACCTCGGGGCAGGCCATAGATATGGCGAAGGAGCATCGCATGGCCGGTATCCAGACGGATATCGGTACTTATGTTGCCCGCAACATGACCACCGACGATAAACAGGGCGTGGCCCTTGGGGAACGGGACATAGAGGACCCGGCTCCGTTCACGCCTCCAGAGGAGCTTTACGATGAGCTTATAAAGACCATACGCTCCTATCATCCCTCGGAGGATACGAGCCTTATAAAGAAGGCTTATGACGTGGCCGACAGGCAGCACGCCGGACAGAAGCGCCGCTCCGGTGAGCCCTATATCATCCATCCCCTCTGCGTGGGCATCATCCTTGCAGACCTTGAGATGGATAAGGAGACCATAGCTGCAGCCCTCCTTCACGATGTGGTGGAGGATACGGGCATGGAGCTCTCCGAGGTGGATGCGGAGTTCGGCACCGAGATAGCCAATCTGGTGGACGGCGTAACTAAGCTGACTCAGCTCAATTACGACAAGGATAAGATAGAGATGCAGGCGGAGAACCTGAGGAAGATGTTCATCGCCATGGCAAAGGATATCCGTGTCATCATCATAAAGCTGGCGGACAGGCTCCACAACCTCCGTACCCTTCAGTACCAGTCCAGTGAAAAGCAGATAGAAAAGGCGAGGGAGACCTTGGACATCTATTCTCCCATAGCTGACAGGCTCGGTATCAGCAAGCTCAAGATAGAGCTCGACGACCTGTCCCTCAAGTATCTGCACCCCGAGGTGTATTATGACCTTGCGGAAAAGATATCCCTTAAGAAGGATGAAAGGGAGGAGTTCATATCCTCCATCGTAAACGAGGTCTCTCAGAACATGGCCGATGCCGACATCAAGGCTCAGGTCGTGGGCAGGGTCAAGCACTTCTTCAGCATATACAAGAAGATGGTAAACCAGCAGAAGACCTTGGACCAGATATATGACCTTTTTGCCGTACGTATCCTCGTGGACAATGTCAAGGACTGCTATGCTGCCCTTGGAGTGATACATGAGCTCTATAAGCCCATACCCGGCAGGTTCAAGGACTATATCGCCATGCCCAAGCCCAATATGTATCAGTCCCTGCATACCACCCTTATCGGCAGGAAGGGAACTCCCTTTGAGGTCCAGATAAGGACCTATGAGATGCACCGCATAGCGGAATACGGTATCGCAGCTCACTGGAAGTATAAGGAGGTGGGCTCAGGCCAGAAGGCCTCCAGCGCTGAGGACGAGAAGATGAGCTGGCTGAGGCAGGTGCTGGAGTGGCAGAGGGATACGGACGACTCCAAGGAGTTCCTCAACATGGTAAAGTCGGACTTCAACCTCTTTACCGACGAGGTATTCTGCTTTACTCCTACCGGAGATGTCAAGCACCTTCCGAAGGGCTCCACGCCCATAGACTTTGCCTACAATATCCATTCTGCCGTGGGCAATAAGATGGTCGGGGCCAGAGTCAACGGCAAGCTGGTGCCCATAGATTATGAGATACATAACGGAGACCAGATAGAGATAATCACCTCCCAGAACTCAAGGGGGCCGAGCCGGGACTGGCTCTCCCTTGTCAAGTCTACTCAGGCCAAGAATAAGATAAACGCTTGGTTCAAGACGGAGCGCAAGGAGGACAATATAGTCCGGGGCAAGGAGATGCTTGAGAAATACTGCAAGCAGAAGACCCTGAGCTACTCCGAGCTCACTAAGCCCGAATATGTGGAGGGAGTGCTCCGCCGCTATGCCCTTAAGGATTGGAATGCTGTGCTGGCCTCGGTGGGCCACGGCGGACTCAAGGAGTCACAGGTAGTCAATAAGCTCCTTGAGACCAAGCAGAAGTCAGATAAGAAAAATATGACCGATGCCGATGTCCTGAAGGCCAACTTAGCTGAAAATCAGGATATCTCAAATCCCACGGTCAAGAAGAATTCGAAAGGCGGCATAGTAGTAAAGGGCATACATGATGTGGCCGTGCGCTACGCCCACTGCTGCAATCCTGTGCCCGGAGATGAGATAGTCGGATTCGTCACAAGGGGCAGGGGCATCACAATACACAGGACTGACTGCGTCAATATGATGAATCTTCCTGAGGACGAGCGAAACCGCCTCATAGAGGCCGAGTGGCAGCAGACCGAGGGAGTAAAGGAGACCTACTCCACTGAGATAAAGGTATACTGCAATAACCGTCTGGGACTGATAGTGGATATCTCGAAGATATTTACCGAGGCCAAGATAGATATCACCAGCATCAATCTTAAGACCGCAAAGAACGGCACGGCCACCCTGATACTGACCTTTGATATCCATGGCAAGGATGAGCTCATGAAGCTTACGGATAAGATAAGGAACGTGGAAGGAGTCCTTGACATAGGAAGGACTGCAGGCTGAGCTGCCTTGGTTATATGAAAGGAAGGACTATGCTTAAGCTTGAAAGCGTCTGCGTAGGCATGATGCAGGAAAACTGCTATATCATATATGAGGACAGCAGTTCCTCTGAGGACTGCATGGATAATGCCATGGGTGAAGCGTCAGAGTCCGCTTCTTTTAGGGACTGCGTGCTCGTGGACCCGGGGGATGAGGCAGGACGCATAGCCGAGGCCTGCAGATCAAGGGGACTTAAGCCCTCTGTCATACTCCTTACCCACGGACACTTTGACCATATAGGAGCAGTACCGGGACTCCTTGATATATACGGAGATATAACTGTCTATGCCTATGAAAAGGAGGCTTTGCTGCTTTCAGATGCGGATATGAACCTTTCTGCCCATTTTCATAAGCCGGTGGAGCTTCCCTTTGTCAGGGGACTTTCAGACGGGGAGGAGCTTAAGCTCCTTGGACATAAGCTAAGGCTCATAGCCACGCCCGGACATACTGCTGGAAGCTGCTGCTACTATTTTGCTGAGGATAAGCTGTTATTTGCAGGGGATACCCTGTTCCGCCTTTCCTATGGAAGGACCGACCTGCCCACCAGCATGGATGGGGAGATGCCGAGGAGCCTTGATAAGCTGTTTGAGCTCCCCGAGGATACCAAGGTCTGCCCCGGCCATGGAGATATGACGGAGATAGGCTTTGAGAGGGCCAATAATCCCATACATTTTGATTATTGATAATATAAGCGACTATGATTTCTCTGATACTTGATAAGGATTTCAGATTTGAACAGGATATAAGAGAGCTTCTGATGGCCTTCTATCCCGGCGAGGACTTTATTTATGAAGAAAATGAAGCCTCGCTGCTTTGCGTATATGGGAAGGACGATGAGATACGCATAGAGGCAGCAGGACCGGCTCGGAGAGCCGTATGTTCAGAGGGGCTTGAGCCCACCGGAGACAGGGCGCCGGATAAGTCTGAGCTTAAGCGGGCCTTTTATTCCATGCTTTCAAGAATTACTGGCAAAGAACTTCCTTGGGGGACTCTGACCGGCATAAGGCCGGTAAAGCTTTATGAAAAGGAATTCCAGAGCCTTAAGGCTGAGCTTGAAGCCCGGCATAGGGCTGAGCAGGAGCTATGCGCTGAAAATGAAGCCGTGTCAGCAGCTTTGTCTGAAGAAAACAGGAGGGGCGCGCTGAATAAAAAAGGCAGGGAGCATTCTCCTTACAGTCCTGAAACTCAGACAAAGATAGAAGAAAAGCTGGACGAGGCGGCTAGGGAGCGCATGAGGAGGGATTATTTTATTTCCGAGGAGAAGCTCAGCCTCCTTTCTGAGACTGCCCTCAGGGAAAGGACAGCCCTTTCAGGTAAGGATATCAAGCAGGGCTTCAGCCTTTATGTCAATATCCCATTCTGCCCCAGCACCTGTCTTTACTGCAGCTTTACCTCAAATCCCATAGAGCGATTTTCGGGCAGGATAGGGGAGTATCTTGAAGCCATGAGAAGGGAGCTTCGACTCATAGAAGCTTCGAGGAAGGCAAAGGCCGGAGAGGAGCTTTATTCCCCGATATCAGGGAAAGAGCTTCAGACCATATATATAGGAGGAGGGACGCCTACGGCCCTTTCTGCGTCGGACCTTGAAAGGCTTATCGCCATGATAGAGGAGGAGACAGAGCTTTCCTCCCTTTACGAATTTACCGTGGAGGCCGGAAGGCCTGACAGCATAGACAGGGACAAGCTGAGGGTCCTTAAGGGCCATGGCATAGACAGGATAAGCATCAATCCCCAGACCATGAATGATAAGACCCTCAGGCTCATCGGACGAAGGCATACTGCTGAGGACGTGGAGAGAGCCTATGGCCTTGCCAGAGAGGAGGGCTTTGACAATATCAATATGGATGTTATCATGGGCCTTCCCGGGGAGGAACTCAAGGATGTGGAGCATACCCTTTCAAGGATAGCGGAGCTTAAGCCTGAGAGCCTGACGGTCCACGCCCTTGCGGTAAAGCGTGCGGCAAGGCTTAATACGGAGGGTCTTGCCTATGCAGGCCTTGCGAGGGCAGGGACAGAGGAAGCCTCAAGGATGATAGAGCTTGGGGCAGACTGCGCAAAGTCCCTTGGCATGAAGCCCTATTATCTTTATCGTCAGAAAAATATGGCCGGCAATCAGGAAAATGTGGGCTACTGCATACCGGGCAGGGAAAACCTCTACAACATACTCATGATGGAGGAAAAGCATGGAGTCGTGGGCATAGGAGCAGGTGCTTCCACCAAGCTCATAGTGCCTAATCCGGACCCTGAGCTCTATGGCGGCAATCCCGATAGGGTCGAGCGCCATGAAAATATGAAGAATGTCAGCATCTATCTTGAGCGTATAGATGAGGTCATGGAAAAGAAAAGGAGGTTTTTGGAGGAAATATGTTAGTATTTATTTGTCTGTTCC
>DVNS01000081.1 GCA_018714145.1 Candidatus Avilachnospira avistercoris | reverse complement strand
GTTAGATAAGAGTAAAAAAATTTTGCTTTTTAAAAATTCTAATAATTGTTTAATAATTTGAGTTTAAGATACAGCCATAAGATAAAAAAATAAAGCATTTACATAGGAGGACAACATGAAAAAGAGGACATTGGTAATAGGAAGCGTGATACTTGCAGCAGTCATGAGCATTTCACTGGGTGCCACGGCATTTGCAGCGGTGGGACTGCAGAAGGCTGAGGATATAGCCCTTGAGCATGCCGGACTTACTTCATCTGATAAAAAGTATATATTTTCAGAGACAGACTGGGAGCATGGCACGAAGGTATATGATGTGGAGTTCCTGACAAACGACCTTAAGGAATATGATTACGAGATAAATGCGGAGACCGGAAGCATAATCAGCTTCGACTATGATGCGGAGCACAGCTTCGAGGGGCTCGGAAGGTATTCGGAAAGCGAGAGACGGGATGGCTCAGGCTATGAAAGGAGCTCCCGCAGCAGCGAGGGCTCAAAGCTTAGGCTCAGGGACGGAAGCCATGAGAGCTGGCGTGAGGACAGAAGATATAGCTATTCCGACTCAGCTGTAATAAGTGAGGCCGAAGCAGAAGCCATAGCCTTGGAGACGGCAGATGTAAAGAGCTCAGATGTAAGTTATATCAGGACCAAGCTTGACTTCGATGATGGAAGGCTTCTTTACGAGATAGAGTTCGTAAGCGGCATCATGGAGTACGAGCTTGAGATAGACGCCGATACCGGAAAGGTACTGGACTTCGACGCAGACAGCATATATGATTGATAAATAACTGATATATAAATAAATAATACAAGAAAGTCCGCAAAAGCCCGATGCTGCCCCGATGGGACATAAGCATCGGGCTTTTTGCGTGTATTTCCTTTATAAAAATAATGTGGTATACTGACGCTACAAGTCTGGAAAAGTCTCGGGAACGGATGGATGCCACGCTTGCGTTGGCATACATACGGAGCTGAGACCTTGACGGACGCACGACATGAGTAAGCAGCCTGTCCGAGGAACGAAGGAGCGGCGGATTACGAATAGAGCAGCAGCGCGGGAGTGCGAAGCACGTAGCGATGCGTTATAGCGTCAATGTCTTTTCTGATGACAGAACAGTATTGCGGGAGCACGGAGTGCAGAGCAATATGTCATAGTTTAATCATGGAGAAACTGATGAGCAGGATATCGGTCATAGTTCCCTGCTACAATGAGCAGGAATCGCTTAAGTTTTATTATGAGGAGATGAGCCGCGTCATGGATGAGATGTCCAAGGATGGCGTGGAGTTTGAGCTCCTTTTAGTAGATGACGGCTCAAGGGATGCAACCCTTTCTGAGATGAGGCAGCTTCATGAGCTGGACAACAGGGTGCATTATATCTCCTTTTCAAGGAATTTCGGAAAGGAGTCTGCCATCTACGCAGGCTTAAGCCATGCCGCCGGGGACTATGCCGTCATCATGGATGCGGACCTTCAGGATCCTCCCTCACTGCTTCCAAAGATGTATAGGCTCGTCACCGAGGAGGGCTATGACTCAGTGGCTACAAGGCGTGTGACAAGGAAGGGTGAGCCGCCCATCAGGTCATTTTTCGCAAGGCTGTTTTACCGCCTGATGAATAAGATATCCGAGACGGACCTTGTGGACGGAGCAAGGGACTACAGGCTCATGAACCGCAAATTCGTGGATGCCATACTTTCCCTTCAGGAGTACAATCGCTTTTCCAAGGGACTTTTCGGCTGGGTAGGCTTCAATACAAAGTGGCTGGAATATGAAAATGTGGAGCGTGTGGCAGGGGAGACCAAGTGGTCCTTCTGGAAACTCTTCAGATACAGCATAGAGGGTATAGTGGGCTTTTCGACCGTGCCCCTTACCATTTCCTCCATATTCGGAGTATTGAGCTGTGTCTTTGCCTTCCTGTTTATGCTGTTTATAATCGTAAGGCGTCTCTGCTTCGGAGACCCGGTGGCAGGCTGGGCTTCCACGGCCACCATCATACTGTTTTTGGGCGGAGTGCAGCTCCTTTCCATAGGCATTTTGGGCCAGTATCTTGCAAAGGCCTACCTTGAGGTAAAGCACAGGCCTATTTATATAATAAAGGAAAAAGATGAGGCTGAAAAGACGGATGGGGCCTCGGGAGATAAGTTAGGATAAATGGAACAACGCACATTACACGTTTTAGAATTTGATAAGATCATAGATATGCTTTGTGAGCATGCCACCTCGGAGGCTGGCAGGGAGCTTTGCAGGAAGCTTAAGCCCTCCTCTGAGCTTAAGCGCATACGGCAGTGGCAGCAAAATACCTCCGATGCGAAGGACCGTATCAGGCTCAGGGGACAGAGACCTTCCTTTGCAGGGGTGAGGGACCTGTCTGAGCAGCTTAAGCGCCTTGAGGTATCCGGCACCTTGGGAGCCCATGAGCTTCTGATGATAAGCTCAGTGCTTACCGTGGCAGCAAGGGCAAAGCAGTATGGACGAAGCTCTGATGAAGACGAGGAGAGGGAGGACAGCCTGAGCGAGAGCTTTTCCTTCCTTGAGCCCCTTACCAATCTTAACAATGAGATAAAGCGCTGCATCATCTCCGAGGAGGAGATGGCAGATGATGCTTCTCCGGGGCTCTATTCAGTGAGGCGCAGGATTAAGCAGACCTCTGAGCGCATACATGGGAGCCTTAACGGGCTGCTCAACAGCTACAGGGACTATCTCACGGATGCGGTAGTGACCCAGAGGGACGGAAGGTACTGCCTGCCGGTCAAGGCCGAGTACAAATCCAAGGTACCCGGAAGCCTGCACGATACCTCCTCCACAGGCATGACCCTGTTTATCGAGCCCATGCTGATAGTCAATCTCAACAATGAGCTTACGGAGCTTTTTTCTGAAGAAAAAAAGGAGATGGAGAAGGTACTGGAGGAGCTCAGCCTCAGCCTTGCGCCCTATACCGTCGAGATAGGCGATGATGTGAAGCTCCTTCGGAAGCTGGATATGATATTTGCCAAGGCAGCATTTTCCTATGAGCTTTCATCCTCGGAGCCCGTTTTCGGCAAGGACAGGATCATAGATCTGAAGGCGGCAAGACATCCCCTCATACCTAAGGACAGGGTGGTGCCCATAGACTTAAGCCTTGGGCGGGACTTTGACCTTCTGATAATAACCGGACCAAACACCGGCGGAAAGACTGTATCCCTTAAGACCGCAGGGCTCCTTACCCTCATGGGACAGGCAGGGCTCCATATACCTGCCGAGGAGGGCTCAGAGCTTTCCGTATTTGACGAGGTCTATGCCGATATAGGAGATGAGCAGAGCATAGAGCAGAGCCTTTCGACCTTTTCTGCCCATATGAAGAATATCGTGGAGATACTTGATAAGGCTGATTCGATGTCCCTATGTCTCTTTGATGAGCTTGGTTCCGGCACGGACCCTACCGAGGGTGCGGCCCTTGCCATGGCGGTGCTCAATTTCCTGCGCAGGATGCAGACAAGGACCATCGCCACTACCCATTACAGCGAGATAAAGATGTATGCCCTTCAGACGGAACGGGTGGAAAATGCCTGCTGTGAATTTGACGTGGAAACCCTCAGCCCTACCTACAGGCTCCTGATAGGCATACCCGGTAAGTCCAATGCCTTTGCCATATCAAAGAAGCTGGGCCTTTCGGAGCATATCATCAGGGAGGCCGAGAGCTACATTGCTGCGGAGGATGCCGGCTTTGAGGACGTGATACAGAAGCTCAATGAGGACAGGGCGGCAGCCCTCAAGGCACGGGAGGAGACCGAGAGCTATAAGCGGGAGATTGAGATACTCAGGGACCGCTTAAGGAAACGGGAGGCCAAGTCCGAGGAGAGCAGGGAAAAGATACTCAGAGAGGCCAGAGCAGAGGCCCAGAAGATACTTAAGGATGCCAAGGATACGGCTGATGAGGCCATAAAAAATATCAATAAGCTGGCAGAGCCGGGCTCCAAGGGCAGTGCTGAGGCCGAACGGGAAAGGCTCAGGGAGGGCATCCGTAAAAATGAGTCCGGCGGAGCCCTGAAGCTGAAGGGCCCTGCAAGGCCGGTATCGGCAAAGAAGCTCCGTATAGGAGACGGCATCAGAGTGACGAGGATGGGCGGCATGACCGGAACTGTCTCCACTCTTCCGGATAAGGACGGCAATCTGTTCGTCCAGCTTGGCATCATGAAGTCCAAGGTCAATATCCGGGATATAGAGCTTGTGGAGGATGACCAGAGCAGTGCCAGGAAGACGGCAGCCTTCGTGGGCCAGAAGGGTCTTATGGGAGGCGGCTCAGGAAGCAGCTCTGGCTCCTTTGGTCCAAAGGCCATGTCTGTCCGCTCAGAGGTCAATCTTATAGGCATGACTACGGATGAGGCCGTGCCTGAGATGGAGAAATTTTTGGATGATGCGTACCTTGCCCATCTTGAGACCGTAAGGGTGGTCCATGGAAGGGGCACCGGAGCCCTGAAGGAGGCGGTGCACAGGCGGCTTCGCAAGCTTCCCTATGTAAAGAGCTTCCGTCTCGGTGAATACGGCGAGGGCGACAGCGGAGTGACCATAGTTACATTTAAGTAGGAGGAACGGATGGCAGAAAAACAGAAGATATTGATAGTAGATGATGACCCCTCCATATCAGAGCTGATATCCTTATATCTCAATAAGGAAAGATATGATACTAAATGCGTGGAGGACGGAGAGGAGGCCCTTAAGGCCTTTGAATCCTATAAGCCGGACCTTATACTTCTTGATCTGATGCTGCCGGGCATGGATGGATATCAGGTATGCAGGGAGATAAGGTCAAAGTCTGATACTCCGGTCATCATGCTCTCAGCCAAGGGAGAGGTCTTTGACAAGGTGCTGGGACTTGAGCTTGGTGCTGACGACTATATGATAAAGCCCTTCGACTCCAAGGAGCTGGTAGCTAGGGTCAAGGCTGTGCTGAGAAGGTCCGGAGGCCGTAAGCAGAAGCAGGACAGGGATCAGGTCGGAGACTATGTGGAGTACGAGGACCTGATAGTAAACCTTACGAATTACTCGGTCATCTATAAGGGACATACCGTGGATATGCCGCCGAAGGAGCTGGAGCTTTTGTACTTCCTTGCCTCATCGCCCAATCAGGTGTTTACGAGGGAGCAGCTCCTTGACCATATATGGGGCTACGAATATCTCGGAGATACGAGGACGGTGGACGTGCATATAAAGCGTCTCCGTGAAAAGCTTCAGGACAATGCCAAATGGGCCATATCCACGGTCTGGGGCATAGGCTACAAATTTGAGGTAAAAAGATAAGACCGGACATTAAAATAAAACTTAGACATAAGAACATCGGGCTTAGGAAGTATCCTAAGCCCGAGCTATTATTGTAAGATCAGCAGGTTTAAGTTATAACCAAAAGGTGTTGAAGACCAGCTGCAAGCAGGTTTTGCTGGATAAAAAGACACTTCAGCCGGATAAAAAGACACTACAATCTCTGCATAAATGTACCTAAGGAGGCGATGGGAGCCTCAGCGATGACGGCTCCCTTTTCTCGCATGAGCCTGAGCTTGAAGTCAAGGAGCTCGGCCGGTACAGAAAGCCTTGAGGCCATCTCATAAAAATCACAGCCCTCATCTATGAGCTCATCTATATCCTCATCCCGAAGCAAAAGCTCTGCAGTAAGCAGATTGGCCTCGTATTCCTCGATGCTGGCCTCATCAAAGGCGGAGAAATCATGGAAGGCCTCGGCACTTCCCGTGGCTATGTGCAGGAAATAATGGGACAGCTCATGGACCTTGATGATATGCTGAAGCTCCTCATCAAGGTCACTGTTGATGGTGATGGCAGTCTTTCCCTCGAACTGAAGGATAAAGCCCTTGCAGGCAAAGTCCTCCCTTCCCATCTGGGCATAGAGAAGGAGTATGCCCTCCTGTCTGCAGATGGCATCAGGGTCGGCGCTGCCGTAGGTATCAAGTATATATGCCGCTGTACGAATGACAGAAGCCTTATTCATCCCGGACTCAGCCCTCTTTTCCGTTTTTCTTGCAGGCCATGTAGGCGTTGGTCAGGGCCTCATAATACTTATCCTTTGCCTCCTGACTGAGCTTTCCGCCTGCAAACAGGGCAGCGCTTTTATGGATGAGCAGCTCCAGTTCATCAGCGGTCTCCCTGCCGTAGAGCTCACGGATATTGGTGAGATATATCTCCTCCTTGGTGGGCTCTGCAAATTCCATGTTGGCATCATTGGAAAGATATTCGATGGAGCAGCCAAGGGCAGCAGCCAGCTTTTTAAGGGTAGAGTTTCTGGGAGCACGGCCGTCAGTCTCATAGGAGGCTATGGTACGCT
>DVNS01000008.1 GCA_018714145.1 Candidatus Avilachnospira avistercoris | reverse complement strand
GGCAGAAGTTTCAGCAAAGCGGATATAAAGTTGATTCAATATAGCTTAAACTATTCTGCAAAAATATAGAAATCAAAAGAAAGGGCGGTCCTTCTGACCGCATAAGGTAAAATGGCAAGATATAAGATAATAGGCGACAGCTGCATGGATCTCACTGAGCTTATGGCAGCGGATAAGGATACATTTTCCACCGTACCCCTCTCCCTTCATGTGGATGAGGAGGTCATAATGGATGACGAAAACTTTGACCAGAACTCCTTCCTCAGCCTTCTGAAGAAGAGCAAAAGCGGCCCTTCCACGGCCTGCCCCTCTCCCGAGGACTTCCTTAAGGCCTTCGACTGCGATGCCGAGGATATCTATGTAGTCACCATCACAGCCAAGCTCTCAGGCACCTACAACTCCGCCTGCGTGGCGAGGGACCTCTATCATGAGCAGCATGGAGATGCAAAAAACATAGCCGTCATCAATTCAGCCTCAGGCTGTGCAGGAGAGACAAGGCTCGGGCTTTTTATAAAGGACCTCTGCGAGCAGGGACTTCCCTTTAAGGAAATAGAGCGGGCTGCCAATGAAAAGGCTGAAAAGCTCCAGACCTTCTTCGTCCTTCAGGATATGGAGACCTTAAGAAAGACGGGACGCCTTTCCGGCACTGCAGCCCGTTTTGCGACCCTGCTCAATATCAAGCCCATACTCTTTGCAGACCACGGAGAGATAAAGAAATTCGACACAGCAAGGAGCATAGAAAAGGCCCTTCGCCGTATGTGCGAATGCTGCATAGAAAAGGCCAAGGAGCAGCTCCCTATAGACGGCATCAAAAACGAATTAAAGGCCGCCATAGTCCACTGCAACTGCCCCGAAAGGGCCGAGGCCGTAAAGGCCTGCCTTGAAAAGCTGGCAGACTTCAAGGAGATAAGCATCGCCTCCGCAAGGGGCGTCTCTACAATATATGCCAGCGACGGCGGCATAGTCATAGCGATATAAGCATCGTTATCATCTGAAACCGGACTTGATACCAAAAGCAGAGCCGAGGCTCTGCTTTTTATATATCAGACTATCTTTAGTTATAAACTCAGGGTTATGGTCAGTCTATAACTCTGAATTCAAATATCAGTTATCTGAAAAACTGCTGCCTTGGGGCCTTGTGAAGCACAAAGCCGGAGACAGCAGTTTTAGTATATCACTTAATTATTTTCTTTTATCAGGCAGAGTACTTACTCGCAAAGCCTGTTTATGCAGGCAGCTCCCACCGGTCTTATCTTCATGATATGGGCACTGCCCTCTCCAAGAGCCTTATCCATATATGCAGCATATTCCTCTGCCTTTTCCTCGGGCACGAAGGCCTGAATGACTCCGGCAAAGCCGCCGCCGTTGACCCTGCAGGCTCCTGCGCCTATCTTATCAAGGTATATCTCCGTAAGGGCCAAGGCCACGGGTATGCCCTGCTCCTTCACAGCTCCGGTGATGTAGGTATTCTGCAGATACTTCCATGAGGAATTGCCGGAGGCCTTTACATAGGAAAGAGCCTTCTCAAAATCTCCGGCCTTAAGTGCAGCCACCGCTCCGTCGACCTTCTTGTTCTCCTCAAAGTAGTGGAAGGCTCTCATGACCGCCCTGTCTCCGCAGCTCTCCCTGACCTCCTTCACCCTGTCTATAAGCTCATCCTCAGAGCACTCACTGAGGACCTCCTTGCCAAAGAAGGCAGCCACGGCCTTCATCTCATTGGGGATGGAGGAATACTCCTCTGAAAGGTCTGCATGACCCTTTCCGGTCTGGACCATGATCATGGAGTAGCCTGTCTTGGCAAAATCAAAGTCTACCCTCTCTACGGTAGGTGACAGAGGGTCATTGAAATCAAGGGATATAAGTCCGCCGACTGCACAGGCCATCTGGTCCATGAGTCCCGAGCCCTTGTTCCAGTATACATTTTCCGAATACTTTCCTGCATGGGCAAAAGCCACCACGTCTATGCGTCCATCATTAAAAAGCTCGTTCAGCATGGAGCATATCAGCATCTCATAGGAAGCTGAGGAGCTGACGCCTGCCGAAGCGATGACATTGGAGCTGACATAGGCATTGAAGCCGCCTATCTCATAGCCCGAGTTGATAAAGGCCTTCATGATGCCCTTCGTAAGGTCCACGGTGCCAGCATGCCTCTTGGAGGGCTCAAGGTCATTGAGGTCTATCTCAAAATCCTGATCGAAGGTCTCAGATACTATCCTTACCTTTGAGCTCTGATTGAGCCCGGCCGCAGCCACGCAGTCAAGGTCTATGCTCGCTGCCAGTACCTTGCCGTGGTTATGGTCCGTATGATTGCCGCATATCTCGGTACGGCCTGCCGAAGTAAATAAAAGCACCTCGCCCTCACCGAACTTACGCTCATAGCCATCAATGACCGAGAGATAGCGCTTTACATTGGCCTCGGCCTCAGCCTGATAAAGTCTCTCCATAAGCGGCGCTGCGGCCTTGCCGGTGATGAACTCCCTGCTTTTCTTAAGATTCATAACATTCATGCTATAACCCCCATATCTGAAGCCCTTGGCTTCATTATTAACTTAATCTTCTATCCTTACGGTGAGCTTATGGGGCAGGCAGACTATGACCTCCGTGCTGAGGCATATGGTGCCCTGCTCCACACAGACCTTATCCGGACAGTCGGCTCTAAGGCACTTTACCCCCTCGCTTCCGTCCGAGAGCTCCCCATAGCTGATAACATTATACCCTACCTCAGACCTTACTTCCACACCTTCTTCTGAAAAAGATAAAATATCTTCATCATATACCTTGGAAGCCGCCCTAAGCTCCTCCTCTGTCTCCATATCACGAAGCTCATTAAGGCCGCAGATAAGCACAGGCTCTCCGTCAAGGGATACCACGACCTGCTTTCCGTCTCCATCCGCATGGAAATGTGCCCAGAGCTCCCTTCCTGCAAATATCAGCCCGCAGATAAGCAGCAAAAAAAGGAGAAGCCGCATATCATTCCGGCCTCTTCTTTTTTCTTCATCTATCCTATGCTCAGGTATATTGTCTTTCATATCCTCAGCCTTTGATATCATTTTATTAGAGCTTTCCTCTTTTTTATTCAAGCTTTGCACTCCTATACCTATCTTTGCAGGCTCAAGCGGTCATGCTCAATACCCATGCTCCACGGTGATGACCGGCGAGGCAGCCGCCTCTCCTTACGGGCAAGCCATGGTGTTCAATACCCGTGCTCCACGGTGATGACCGGCCTCAGGCTCGGGTCAGCGGCCTTAAGGCTCTTTTTTATCTTATCCTTTATGGCCTTGGTGTCAGCCTCATCAAACTGCCACGGTATCAGAAGGTCAAATACCACATTGAGGCCCCCGCCCGAGGCATTGATTATACGCACATCATGAAAATTGAGCCCCTCGGTCTGCTCCCTTTTTATGATATCCGAAAGGAGCTCCCTTATCCTTGCCGCCCGTTCATCATGTATGTCCACCGGGTCCGCATGGGTCACGAGCAGTATATCGAACTTCTCCTGAACATCATGCTCTATGCCGTCCAGCAGTATATGGGCATCCTCAAGGCTCATATCATCCGGTATCTCCACATGGATGGTGGCAAAGTTCCTGCCCGGCCCATAATTATGAACTATGAGGTCATGGGTGCCCAGCACCTTGTCGTAGCCTTCGATAAACTCCGTAAGCTCCTTGAAATCATCCTTCGTAGCCGAGGCTCCTATGATGGGAAGCAGGGTATCCCTCGCTATCTCAAGACCGGTCTTTATGACATAGCCTGAGACCAAGGCTCCCATGATGCCGTCTATATTGATATGGGTAAAATAATAGAGCACCAAGCTAAGCACCGCAGCTCCCGTAGCCAGCATATCCGAACGGGCATCGGCTGATACCGCAAGGAGGGCGTTGGACCTGATGGCCGTGCCCAGTTTTCTGTTGAAGGAGGAAAGAAAGGCCTTTCCCAGTATGGATACCAGCAGTATCAGTATGGAAATGTAAGAAAAGCTCAGCTCCTCGGGGTTAAGTATCTTCTTTACCGAATTGAACAACAAAAGGAAGCCCACGCAGAGCACCATGACCGAGGTGCAGAGAGCGGTCAGATACTCGATACGCCCATGACCGAAGGGATGCTCCTTATCCGCCGGCTGTCCTGCCAGCCTCATGCCTATGACCGTTATGACCGAGGAAGCCACGTCAGAAAGGTTATTGAAGGCATCAGCCACTACTGACACTGCCCCGGAAAGAAGGCCAATGACTATCTTGCAGAGGAACAGCAGTATATTGACCGCTATCCCCACAAAGCCTGAAAGCATGGCATAGGCTGAGCGCACCGAGGCATTTTCCGTATCCGCAGGTTCCTTTATAAATCTTTTTATCAGAAAATCCGTCACTATATCCGTCCCTTTTAGACAGCATCAAAGGCACTGCCGATAGAAAAGGCGGTGCCTTCCAATGCTTATAAAATAATAAATAATAAAATCCGGGCAAAGGGCCCTTTAAGTTTTTCTAAAAAGCTTAATCCCTGCAAAGCTTTAGCCAAAGGCCTTGCAAAGCAGAAGCCTTAGGCAGAAGTTTTTGCATAAACTGCTTGATATTTATTTATAAAATGCCTTATATGCCTTATAGGTATAGTACACATCCAGCTTTGAGGTTATCTCAAAGGGAGCGTGCATGGACAGCACCGGCACCCCAAGGTCCACAGTGTCCACATCCCTGTTGCCCATAAACATGGCAATGGTTCCGCCGCCGCCCTCATCGACCTTTCCAAGCTCTCCGGCCTGCCAGATGACGTCATTTTCCTCCATGAAGGCTATAAACTGTGCCATGGTCTCAGCAGAGGCATCATTGGATGAGGACTTGCCCCTTGAGCCCGTGTACTTCGTGAGCACGGGACCATGATTGAGGAAGCTGGAATTATTCTTCTCAAAGACATCTGCAAAGGTGGGGTCATAGGCAGCATTGACATCTGAGGACAGACATACGGAATGCTTATATACGTCCCTGAGCTTGGCTCCGCTCTTTTCGCAGAGGTCCTCCATAAAGTGGTCAAGCATCATGGAGGCCATGCCTGTATTGCCGTCAGAACCTATCTCCTCCTTATCCGTAAGGACGGTCACCGTGGTATACTCAGGCTTATCCACCTCTATGGCAGCCATCAGCGCAGTATATACGCAGACCCTGTCGTCCTGTCCGTAGGCGCCGACCATGGAACGGTCAAGGCCGATATCCACGGCCTTGACCGAGGGCACGAACTCTATCTCTGCCCGAAGGAAATCCTCCTCGGTCATGCCGTATTTATCATTCAGGAGCTTGAGAGCCATCAGCTTCACCGGCTCCTTATAGTCCTCCTCGTCCATGTAGGGTATGCTGCCCACGAGGATATTGAGCTCCTCACCTCTCAGGCCCTCCTTAAGAGGTCTCTCCTGCTGCTTTCCCGCAAGATGTATCAGAAGGTCGGATATGACGAACTGGGGCTCGCCCTCCTTCTCTCCGACTGAGACCTCGACCTTGGTCCCGTCCTTGAGCACCACCATGCCATGCATGGACAGGGGCACGGTGCCCCACTGGTACTTCTTTATGCCCCCATAATAATGGGTCTTGAAAAGGGCCAGCTCATCCTGTTCATAAAGGGGATAGGGCTTAAGGTCGAGCCTTGGGCTGTCCAAATGAGCGATATTGAAGCGCACTCCCTCTGAAAGGGGCTTATCTCCATAGGTCACCAGTATCAGGGACTTGCCCCTGTTATTATAATAGGCCCTCCGTCCGGGATAATGCTCTGCCTCCCGGTCGAACTCCGTAAAGCCTGCTTCCTTGGCTATCCTAAGGGACTCCTTCACGCACTCACGCTCTGTCTTTGCCTTATCAAGGAACTCCTTGTAGCCCTCACAGAATTTATCTGCCTTCTTGAACTGCTCGGGATATTCCTTCCCGATATGCTTAAAATCAAAGCAAAGGCGTTCGGAAAGCTTCTGCCCATCCTTTTTTGCATCCTTCTTTGACATCTTATCCCTCCTGAATCCTTCATTATGTGATGTACCGGCCAAGCCGAGGCCCCTGCCGCAAAACTGACTGCAGGGACCCATGGTATAATATCCGCACAAGGCGCGGATAAAGCCGCTTTGCGGCTCTCAGCGTTCAAAGAACGCTGGTTATACTATTCGCAATCGAAGATTGCTCATACCACGACCGGTCGAAACAAATGCTCACTGGTTCGCGCTTGTTTCGCTTACGGTCA
>DVNS01000007.1 GCA_018714145.1 Candidatus Avilachnospira avistercoris | reverse complement strand
TGTTTCGACCGGTCGTGGTATGAGTAAGCTCTGCTTACGAATAGTATAGTCATCGTCCAATGGACGATGCGAGCCGTGAAACGGCTTTATCCGCACCTTGTGCGGATATTATACCACAAAAAAGCAAAAAGTCCTCAATTTGAGGGTAAAAACTCGGAAATTTACCCTCATTTTGAGGACTTGCGTCTTAAATACCTACCTCAGGCAAATATCTCCCTTGCCTTTTCCATCCTTGCGATGACCTTTACATCAAAGGGGCATCTCTCCTCACAGCCGCCGCAGGCGATGCAGTCTGAGGCATTGGCTGAAAGACTCTTATAATGCTCCCTAAGGGAGGCAGGTACTTCCTCCTGCATGAGGGCAAGGTCAAGGAGCTTTCCCACCATGGCTATGTCTATGCCTGAAGGACAGGGCGCACAGTGACCGCAGTAGGTGCATTGACCCTTATAGGAATGTCTCGGAGCCTTGGCAAGTACGCTCGCATAATCCCTTTCCTCCTCAGAGGCGGTCTCATAGGCCACAGCCTCCTTAACATGCTCAACACTGTCGTAGCCGCAGAGTATGCTTGCCACGGCAGGTCTTGTAAGAGCATAATGTATGCACTGAACAGGGGTAAGGGCCACGCCGAAGGGCGAGGTCTGAGCATCAAACAGCCTGCCTCCTGCAAAGCCCTTCATGACCGTGATGCCCACACCTTCCCGCTCACAGATACGGTAAAGCTCCGCTCTCTCAGGGTCTATGCCGGAAAGCTCTCCTTCATAGGTCTTTGCCTCGAATAAATCATCCAGTTCCTCGCTTGCAGGAAGCAGGTCAAAGGCAGCATTGACACTGAAAAGAATCATCTCTATCCTTCCGGAAAGGGCGGCAAGCTTGGCTACCCGAGGGTTGTGGGTGCTCATGCCTATATGCCGTATGACTCCATTATCCTTCTGCTCCTTCACATAGGCGTAAAACTCCCCGTCCATGATGCGATGGAACTCAGCCTCCTCATCCACAAAATGTATCATGCCAAGGTCGATGTAGTCAGTCTGAAGCCTTGTGAGAAGGTCGGAAAATGCCTCCTTGACCTTATCAATGTCCCTCGACCTTACATACTGTCCATCCTGCCAAGTGGAGCCAAAATGTCCCTGAATTATCCACCTGTCACGTTTTCCCTTGATAGCCTTTCCGATATTGGTCCTGACCTCAGGATTTGACATCCAGCAGTCAAGGATATTGATGCCATAAAACTCACAGGCATCTATTATCTCCTTTACCTCTGCCTCATCATGCCTTTCAAGCCATTCAGCTCCAAGGCCGACCTCGCTGACCTTAAGTCCCGTCTTTCCAAGCTCTCTGTATCTCATAAAAACTCCTTTTTCCTCATCGTAGCAAGTGCCCTGCTCATAAAACTTACCGCTCTTTCGTCAGTTGCTATAAGGTAAACAATATCCTTTTAGACTTCTTTTATAAAAAACACCTCCGGCTCGCGGCGCTTGCTGCACTTCATCTCGAAGCCAAATGCAGCCGTCTTATAGGCAGGCCCATAGTAATTTCTTGAGCCGGTGGGACAGGCCTTTATACAGGCTCCGCATGAGATGCAGAGCTCCCTGTCAGTCCTTTTGGGTTCAGCCTTATCGATGGCGCCCATCGGGCATACGGAGGCACAGGTCCGGCAGCCTATGCAGCTCTCATCACCCTCAGGCTTAAAGGGCACCCCTCCAAACTCAGCCTTATAGTCCTTATTGCCGGGAAGGGAAAGCTCGGGAAGCGAGGCTATCGCTTCAGCGATAAACTCTGCACTTTCTGCGCTGCTCTGGGAGCTGTCCTTTGAGCCAGTCTCGGCCGTTATACGCTCCAGCAGCTTCCTGCACCTTCCTCCGAACTCTGAAATTACTTCAAGGTCATGCTCATCAGGTCTTCCCGCTGCCACCTTAGGGAAGATGGAATGCTCTGCCACGAAGGCCCCTGCAGCCATCACCTTAAAGCCCTGAGCCATTAGTATATCCTTCATCTCAAGCAGGGCATCATCGTAGTGCCTGTTGCCATAGACTGCTGTTATTATCGCAGCTCCGCCATGGCCCTTAAGGTACTTAGCCATATCGGCGCAGTGTTTCGGGATAAAGCCCCCATATACAGGCATGGAAAACAGCAGCACGTCAGCTGCCCCAATCTCAAGCTCTTCTCTGGCAGGCATACGAAGCCAGTTTATGGACTTAGCCTCAAGCCCCATAGCCTCCGCAATCTTCAAGGCGCAGCGCTCCGTAGTGCCCTTGGCACTGAAATAAACATTATACAGCATCTCTTTATATCTCCATGATAACTATACGGATGTCTTACTCATTCTCATCTATGGTGGAGACGTTCATGGTTATCTCCTCAAGGACATTTAAGACTATGTCCACCGTATCGAGGGAGGTAAATACGGTCACTCCATTCTCAACTGCCACACGCCTTATGATGAATCCGTCCTCAGTCGTGCTTATCTTATCAGGGTTCATGGTATTGATGACATAGGTCACATGGCCTGCCCTCAGGGACTCAGGTATCTCCTCGCTGCCCTCGGATATCTTCTTCTTTATCCTCGTGCGTATGCCATTTTCCTTAAGGAACCTCGCAGTGCCCTCCGTAGCCTCGATATTAAATCCAAGGTCGTAGAAGCGCTTTATGAGAGGCAGGGCCTGCTCCCTGTCCTTCCTTGCAAGGGTGGCAAACAGAGTACCATAGTTCTTAAGGTTCATGCCGGAGGCCTGAAGGGCCTTATACATGGCACGGTTCAGGTCCTTATCATAGCCCATGGCCTCACCTGTGGACTTCATCTCCGGAGAGAGCACCGTATCTGCTCCCTTAAGTTTGGAGAATGAGAATACCGGCGCCTTTACATACCATCTGTTTGGAGTCTTCTGAAGGCCGCCCTCATAGCCCTGCTCCCTTATGCTGTGTCCAAGGGCTATCTCAGCAGCTATATCCGCAAGGGGAAGTCCCGTGGCCTTTGAAATGAAGGGCACAGTCCTTGAGGAACGGGGATTTACCTCAATGATATATACATCATCATTCCTGTCCACGATGAACTGGATATTGTAAAGTCCGTTCATCTTAAGACCAAGTCCGAGCCTCGTGGTGTAGTCTATGATTGTCTTTAAGGGCTTCTCTCCTATGCTGAAGGTAGGGAATACGCTGATGGAGTCACCGGAGTGTACGCCGGTACGCTCCACGTGCTGCATGACACCGGGAATGAGCACGGTCTCGCCGTCGCAGACCGCATCCACCTCCAGCTCCTTGCCCTCGATATACTTATCTATCAGCACCGGAGACTCTGCGGAAGCTACTATGGCCTCCTTGAAGTAGGTGCGAAGCTGGGTATCATCGTATACTATCTGCATGGCCCTTCCGCCGAGGACAAAGGAGGGACGTACCAGTACGGGATAGCCTATCCTGTTGGCTACCTTGACTCCATCCTCCACATGGGTCACAGCCTCACCTGTGGGCTGAGGTATATGGAGCTCCTCAAGGGTCTTTTCAAAGCGGTCCCTGTTTTCTGCCCTGTCCACTGCATCTACTGAAGTTCCCACCACCTTTACGCCGAGGCTGTCAAGCCTGTTGGCAAGGTTGATGGCGGTCTGGCCTCCGAGGGTCACTATCACACCCTCCGGGTCCTCAAGATGGATGATGTTCATGACATCCTCTACCGTAAGGGGCTCAAAATAGAGCTTATCCGAGGTGGTATAGTCGGTGGAGACTGTCTCCGGGTTATTGTTGATGATGATGGCCTCATAGCCAGCGTCCCTGATGGCCCAGATGGCATGTACGGTGGAGAAGTCGAACTCAACGCCCTGTCCTATCCTGATGGGGCCTGAGCCGAGGACTATTATCTTCTTCTTATCGGAGACTATGGACTCATTGGCCTCACCATAGGTGGAATAAAGGTAGGGAGTCCAGCTTGCAAACTCAGCGGCGCAGGTATCTATCATCTTATAGGAGGGAAGTATGCCGAGCTTTTCCCTTATCTTATATATCTCACAGTCAGTCTTTCCGGAGACATGGGCAAGATAGCCGTCGCTTATGCCCATGAGCTTTACCTTCCTGAGCTTTTCCACATCGCTCTCATTAAGCCTGTCAAAGTCTATGGTCTTGGCTACTGGCTCGAGGTCCACGATGTTTTTAAGCTTCTCGAGGAAGAAGAAGTCTATCTTCGTCACATTGTAGATGCGTCCGATATCCTCTCCCCTTCTTATGAGCTCAGCCATGGCAAAAAGCCTGTCATCACGGCATTCATAGACGTATCTGTAAAGCTCCTCAGTCTTCATATCATCAAACTTCGGGAGCCAGAGATGGCTTGCGCCTACCTCAAGTCCCCTTACTGCCTTAAGCAGGGCCTCCTCAAGGGTACGGCCTATGCTCATGACCTCACCGGTGGCCTTCATCTGGGTGGAAAGGCGGTTGTCCGCAGCGGTGAACTTGTCAAAGGGGAACCTCGGAAGCTTGGCTACCACATAGTCCACGGTGGGCTCGAAGCTTGCAGGGGTATTGGCTATGCGTATCTCATCAAGATGAAGTCCCACAGCTATCTTGGCGCTGACTCTGGCTATGGGATAGGCCGTAGCCTTTGAAGCAAGGGCTGAAGACCTTGATACCCTCGGGTTGACCTCTATGACATAATATTTAAATGAGAATGGATCCAGCGCAAACTGCACATTACAGCCTCCCTCTATCTTGAGGGTCCTGATGATGCGGAGGGCTCCGTCCCTGAGCATCTGGTACTCCCTGTTGGCAAGGGTCTGGCAGGGTGCCACGACTATGGAGTCACCGGTATGTATGCCCACGGGGTCCACATTTTCCATGGAGCAGATGGTGATGGCAGTATCATTGGCATCACGCATGACCTCGAACTCTATCTCCTTATAGCCCTTGATGCTCTTTTCCACGAGGACCTGATGCACGGGTGAGAGCTTGAGGCCATTTTCCATGAGCTCTATGAGCTCCTCCTCATTGTCCGCAAAGCCGCCGCCTGTACCGCCGAGGGTGAAGGCCGGTCTGAGCACTACGGGATAGCCGATGTCATTGGCCGCCTTTATGCCCTCCTCTATGGTGGTGGCTATCTCTGAGGGAAGTACGGGCTCGCCTATCTCCTCGCAGAGCTCCTTGAAGAGCTCCCTGTCCTCTGCCCTCTTGATGCTGTCAAAGGAGGTGCCGAGTATCTCCACGCCGCACTCACGAAGTACGCCTTTTTCAGCAAGCTGGACCGCAAGGTTCAGGCCTGTCTGTCCGCCAAGGCCGGGAACTATGGCATCAGGCCTCTCCTTACGGATTATCTTAGCCACATATTCCAGATTAAGGGGCTCCATATATACCCTGTCGGCTATCTTAGTATCAGTCATGACCGTAGCCGGATTTGAGTTTACCAGGAGGACCTCATAGCCCTCCTCCTTAAGTGCAAGGCAGGCCTGAGTGCCTGCATAGTCGAACTCTGCCGCCTGTCCAATGACGATGGGGCCTGAGCCGATGACCATTATCTTCTTAAGATCTGTTCTCTTAGGCATTCCTTTTAGCCTCCCTTTCCTTTTTAACTGTTTCCATAAGTCCTAAAAATTTTTCAAAGAGATAGTTGGAGTCCTGAGGGCCCGGGGCCGACTCGGGATGATACTGTACCGAGAACATCATGCCCTCCTTGTCCTCTATGCCCTCCACCGTATCATCAAGGAGATTGCGGTGGGTCACAATGAGGCTGGTACCCTTAAGGCTCTCCTCGTCCACTGCATAGCTATGGTTCTGGCTCGTGATCTCTATGCGGCCGGTCTCAAGGTTCTTTACCGGATGGTTTCCGCCCCTGTGTCCGAACTTCATCTTATAGGTCTTGGCGCCTCCCGCAAGGGCCATGATCTGGTGTCCGAGGCATATGCCGAACACGGGCACCCTGCCGCGAAGCTCCTTTAAGGTATTTACCACCTCGGGGACATTTTCCGGGTCTCCGGGGCCGTTCGAGATAAATACTCCGTCGGGATTGAGCCTCATGATATCAGAAGCTCCGGTATCATAGGGAAGGACCGTAAGATTGCAGCCCATCTCATTCATCTCACGGATGATGTTGAGCTTTATGCCGCAGTCGATGACAGCTACATTGTACTTGGGATTGGCCGTCCTTGAGTACCAGCGCTTTTTGCAGCTCACCTGACTTACGCAGTCCTTGGGGAAGTTCCATGCAGCAAGCTTCTCTAAGCACTCCTCCCTGGGAGTATCAGCATCGGTGATGATGGCCTTCTGGGCGCCCTCATCCCTGATGGTGCGGGCAAGCTCCCTTGTATCGAGGCCGCTGATGCCGGGGATGCCGTTATCCTCCATGGCCTCTGAAAGGGTCTTTGTATATCTGAAGTTTGAGGGTGAGTCATTGTACTCATGGACCACCATGCCGCTCATGGAGGGAGACTTGGACTCATAGTCGTCATCGTTGATGCCGTAGTTTCCGATAAGGGGGTAAGTCATGACTACTATCTGCCCCGTATAGGAAAGGTCTGAAAGCACCTCCTGATAGCCGACCATGGAGGTATTGAAGACTATCTCAGCTATGCTCTCCCTGTCAGCTCCGAAGCCCGTACCGAAAAATTCTCTGCCGTTTTCTAATACCAGTTTCTTCTCTTTCATATAAACTCCTATCCCTGCTGATTTCCAAAAAAAAGACCTGAGGTAAAATCAAATGATGATTTTACTGTCAGGTCATTGATACAATGTATGAACTTGTCCGAGTGTCTCGAATCGCCATTACATACCTCTCTTTTCAAACTTTCCGTATTTTATCAGAAAATATCCCGATATGCAAGAGGCAATTTTATATA
>DVNS01000080.1 GCA_018714145.1 Candidatus Avilachnospira avistercoris | reverse complement strand
CAATCGATCTGCACAACCGATTGGAGTTTTTATTTATATTAGGGAGAAAAATGAAAAAACTTTGCTGTTTAAAACCAAGTTACCCTTCTGCTTCAAGCGGTGCAGTCCTCCCATTGGGGCCTCCGCCGGTGTTGCCGTCCTTATGGACTCCGGTGATGGAAAATACTACCCACTCGGCCACATTGGTGGCATGGTCGCCTATCCTCTCGAAATACTTTGCTATCATGAGCAGGTCCAGAAGAGCCTCGCCCCTGTCGGGATTTTCAGAGATAAGCTTTATGATCTCTGTCTTTACCTTCATGAAGAGGTCGTCCACATAGTCGTCGCTCTTTACTACGCCCTCTGCCAGCACCACATTGGAGTTTACGAAGGAATCCACGGCCTTGGTGACCATTTTCATGGTGGCTGAGGCCATCTCCTGTATATCAAGGGAGGACTGGAAGTCCCTGGTATGCTCCGAATTAAGGAAGGTGACTATGTCGGAGATGTCCGCACACTGGTCGCCTATCCTCTCCATATCGGATATCATCTTAAGGGCTGCCGAAATGACGCGAAGGTCCGAGGCCACCGGCTGCTGCTGCAGAAGGAGCTTTAAGCAGAGGCTCTCGATATCCTTCTCCATCTGGTCTATCTCAGACTCGGTCTGATGTATCTTTTCTATGATACGGGCGCTTATCTCAGCCTCCGTGCCGTTTCCTGCATCGTCCTTCCTGCTCTGAAGGGCAAGGGCGGTCTGGCTTATGGCGTCCTCACACATGGAGCCCATGTGTATAAGCATCTCATTCAGCTGCGCAAGCTGTCTGTCAAATCTGTTTCTCATCTGCTCTGTCCCCCATCAACCAAATCTTCCTGTGATATAGTCCTCGGTACGCTTGTCGTCGGGCATGGAGAAGAGCTTCTCCGTATCGCCGTACTCTATCATCTCTCCAAGGAGGAAAAATGCGGTCTTGTCGGAGATACGCACTGCCTGCTGCATATTGTGAGTGACTATGATTATCGTATACTTTTCCTTGAGCTCAAGGGCAAGGTCCTCTATCCTTGAGGTGGATATGGGGTCAAGGGCCGAGGTGGGCTCGTCCATAAGCAGTATGTCCGGCTCCACGGCAAGGGCCCTTGCTATGCAGAGCCTCTGCTGCTGTCCTCCGGAAAGGCCGAGGGCGGACTTTTTAAGCCTGTCCTTTACCTCATCCCAGATACCTGCGCCCCGAAGGGACTTTTCAACTATCTCGTTGAGCTGGTCCTTCTTCGTTATGCCATGGGTGCGGGGACCGTAGGCGATATTGTCATATATGCTCATCGGGAAGGGATTAGGCTTCTGGAATACCATGCCTATCTGATGACGGAGCTCATTGACATCCGTCTCCGGAGCATATATCTCCTGTCCCCGATACTGTATGCTTCCCGTTATCTTTACCCCGGGGATAAGGTCATTCATACGGTTGAGGGACTTTAAAAAGGTGGATTTTCCACAGCCGGAGGGCCCTATGAGAGCCGTGATGGCGTGCTCCGGTATATCCAAAGTTATGTCCTTAAGTGCCTGCGCCTGTCCATACCACAGGCACATATCCTTTACTGAAATGATATTATTCATTGACTGTTCCTTGCTCATTTATCTGATAGTGATTTTTAAGCTTGCTCTAAAACGCCTCTGCAGTCTGACTGCGGCCAAGACGCTCCTTATGAAAATGCTTCCTGCCTGAGTCTCAGGCCCGGACCTCCGCAGAAGGGATCATCACATTAAGCTTCCTGCCTTTATGCTGTGCTTAAGCTCTCTTTCCCTTAAAATACGCTCCTACGAGGCGGGCAGCCACATTGAGTATCAGGGTAAGCACGACCAGTATGGCCGCAATTCCGAAGGCTACCTCGAACTCTCCCTGCTCCTTGGCGTAGACGTAAAGGGCTACGGTAAGAGATGCACCTGCGCTCTGAAGTCCCTTGATGGGGCCGTTCAGCGCATGGGCAAAGCCTGCGGTAAAGAGGAGTGCTGCCGACTCACCGAGTATACGTCCCGTGGCAAGGATGCAGCCGGTGATGATACCGTCTATACAGTTTGGAAGCACCACGGTCCTGATGACCCTCCATTTGCCTGCCCCGAGGCCGAAGGCTCCCTCTCTGTAGCTCTGGGGAACGGTCTTAAGGCTCTCCTGCGTGGTACGCATGATGGTGGGCAGGTTCATGATGACCAGGGTCAGCGCACCTGCAAGGAGCGAGGTCTTTAGTCCCATGAACTGGCAGAAGAACAGCATGCCCACAAGTCCATATATGATTGAGGGGATGCCTGAAAGGGTCTCTGCCGCATACTCTATGATATCCACTACCTTCTTATTAGTAGCATATTCCGTCAGATATACTGCCGCACCCACTCCCAAGGGCAGTACGATGATGAGGGAGGCGAGCACTATGTAAATGGTGTTCATGATATCTGGCAGTATGCCTATATTGCCCGAAAGATAGCTCGGAGACGTAGAGACGAACTGCCATGATATATTGGGTATGCCCCTAAATAGCACATACGCCAGTATGAACACCACCAGTCCGCAGGTAAGCAGCGAGCATATCCACATGAGGGCCGTCATAGTGCCTATGTAGGTCTTTCTCTTAGGAGAAAGGGGCTTCTTTATCATGCCGCTTGTGCCTGAGCCTGCTCTGTCATCGTCCATGGAGCCCTCGCTGAAGCCTCCGTCGGAGCCGGTATTTTTCTTTACTTCCGCACCTTTGCTGCCGTTTATCACAGGCTTTGCAGCCCCTGCAAATGCGCCCTTTGCCGCTATACCCGCGGAGGAAACATTTGCCGTATTTATGTTTAACTTGATATTGTCCAAAGCAGCCATTTAAGCCTCCTTTTCATGCTTCATAAGGAAGTTGAGCAGTGCGTTGATCATCATGATGAACAGGAAGAGCACCAGTGCTATGGAAAAAAGCGCCTGTCTCTGAAGTCCTGAGGAATAGGACATCTCACTGGCCACTGCCGTGGTCAGAAACCTTACGCTCTGGAAAATGGAGTTCGGCATATTGGGGGCATTGCCCGATACCATCATGACCGCCATGGCCTCACCTATGGCACGGCCCACTCCAAGGACCACTGCTGCAGCTATACCGCTCTTTGCCGCCGGTACCGATACCCTGAAGTAGGTCTCTATCTCCGTTGCACCGAGGGCCAGCGATGCCTCCTCGTACTCCTTAGGCACAGCCTCAAGGGCCGTGAGGGACACATTTATGATGGAAGGAAGTATCATGATGGCCAGCACGATGATGGCTGCAAACAGACTGGCTCCGTCAGGTATGTCGAAGAGCTCCCTGATTCCCGGTACCAGTATCAGCATGCCCACGAGACCGTAGACCACTGAGGGGATGCCGGCAAGGAGACTGACCGCCTCCTCTATGGCCATCCTTATCTTCTTGGGCGCCACCTTCGCCGTAAATACTGCTGTCATAAAGCCTATGGGCACGCCTATGATTATGGCGCCCGCAGTACCGTAGATGCTGGTAAGGATGAAGGGCAATATGCCGAAGCTGGGCTCGGCCGCAGTGGAGGCCCACTTGGAGCCAAAGAGGAAATCTATGAGCCCTATCTCCTTTATGGCCGGTATGCCGGCAATGACGAGATAAATGGTTATCATCAGCACGCAGGCGATGGTCACAAGCCCCAGGATAAGGAAGATGCCGTGTACTATATCTTCTAATTTATTTTTTCCAAATTTCTTCATATATATAACTTTTTGAAGCATCAGGGCTCATCCCAAAAGAGGATGATCCATGAGCATTTTTATCATCTATATATCAGACTATGATAGTCGGCAGACCTGTAAGAGCCTGCCGACCTTTTCGCTTATATTTTATCTGCTTAGTGGATGGCTACTGCTCCGGCCTGAGCTATAAGGTCTGCTACCTCTGAGCTCATTGCGTAGTCATAGAATGCCTGAGCCTGAGCTGAAAGGGCCTCGCCGTCCCTGGTCACAAGTACGAAGGGCCTCTGTATAGCGTAGCTTCCGTCTCTTACGGTATCCTCAGTGGGCTCTACTCCGTCTACGGTAAGGGTCTTTACCTGATCTGATACTGATGCAAGTGAAGCATAGCCGATGGCTGCAGGGTTCTGAGAAACGGTGGTGATGACATCACCGGTGGAGGTCAGCTCCTGACGGTACTGGCAAAGGTCCTCGGTACCTGTGATGGACTCAAAGCCGTCTCTTGTGCCTGAACCTGCCTCACGTCCGATGAGTACTATCTCCTCATCATTGCCGCCTACTTCGCTCCAGTTTGTGATCTCTCCGGTGTAGATCTTTGCTATCTGGTCAAGGGTAAGATCTGATACGGGATTCTCGTTGTTTACTATCATAGCGATGCCGTCAAGGGCAACTGTCTCTCCCTTAAGTCCGCTCTCGACCTCCTCGTCCTTAAGCGCACGGCTTGAAAGTCCGATGTCGCAGCGTCCCTCCTGAACGGCAGTGATGCCTGAGCCTGAACCAGTGGGGTTATATGTAAATGTTACGTCGGGATGAAGCTGCATGAAGGACTCGCCAAGGATTCCGATAACAGACTCCATGGATGTGGAACCGTCTGTAGCTACTGCTCCTGAAAGCTCAGCCTCTGCTTCAGTCTCAGCCTCTGTCTCCGCTGCTTCAGTCTCCTCGGATGCTGCCTCGGTAGCTGCTGCGGTGGTTGCTGCTGCTGTAGTCTCCTCTGCAGTGCTGCCGCAGGCTGTAAGAGCGCCCATGGCAAGGACTGCTGCTGCAATTATAGCAATAGATTTTCTCATAAAAAAAGCCTCCTGTAATAATCATTGATAATACTGGGCCTTGGCCCATTTCCTTTGATCGATGATTATCATAAAAGGCGATTGTAAAATGAAAGACAAAGTTATTGTAAAATCTTTGTAAATAGCTTGGCTGTTTAAAAATACAAAAATTTAGGCTGCGTCCTGTACTCACTGCTGCCCTGCGATGTCTGCTGATGCCTGCTGCATCCGACATTCTTATAATATAAATATCTATACTTTTCTAAGCAAAAATGCCATATAATGCGGAAGGGTAAGTATCTGTCCGTCTCTTCCTATATTGTAATCCCCCAGTTTTATCACATTTTCCACATGATATTTTTCCGGATGCTTTAAAATGGTCTTGGCGCTTTTAGTATTGCCCGTAGACGCTTTGACCTCCACCAAGGTGCATTTTCCTTTATACCGTATGACAAAATCTACCTCAAGACCGGAATCCTTATGAAAATAGTAAAGCTCCCTGCCCATTTTATGAAAGATGTCTGCCACGAGCTCTTCAAACACGGCGCCCTTATAGTTATACAGGTCTCCATTCAGCACATCAAACTGAGTGCCGTCCTCAAGCATAGCTATAAATAGTCCCGTATCACACATATATACCTTAAATATGTCAGGCAAGGCGAAGCTTTTGAGCGGAAGCTCCGTAGTAGACAGATTATAGCAGCGCATGATGATGCCGGCATCTTCTATCCATTTGATGCTTCCGGCAAAGCGTGATGCGGTAGAGCCCTTCTTTATAAGGCAGTACTGAAATTTTTTATTTTCCTTGCTGAGCTGGTTAGGTATGGACAAAAAGCAGTCCCTTATCAAGGCCTTATCCTTCTTCTCAGCATATTTTACCATATCATCTTCATAAGAGCGAAGTATATCCCGCTGAACTTTAAGCACATCGCTCATAAGCCCAGTATCTATAAATGTCTGTACGGCATCCGGCATCCCGCCTATGACAGTATATTGAAGGAGCAGCTGTTTCATGCGTTCATGTAAGGCTTCAGGCACCGGTGTTTCGGTCTCAAGGCAGGAGCCAAGCAGCTCTATGATCTCGTCCTTTATGCCATTGGCCCACAAAAACTCTTCAAGGTCCAGCGGATACATATCCATAACGGTCTCATAGCCCACGGGTATCGACCTCGGGCTTTTCCCATAGCCCTCTACTCCCAGCAAGGAACCGGTCGCAAGCACATCATATCTGCCATCTATACTGAAAAATTTCAAGGAGGTCCTTGCATCGGGACATTCCTGTATCTCGTCGAATATGATGGCGGTCTCACCCGGAACAAAGACTGCTTTATCTCCCAGCAGCGCAGAAAGCAGCATTATTATATTGTCTACATTCAGTGCGCCTGAAAAT
>DVNS01000079.1 GCA_018714145.1 Candidatus Avilachnospira avistercoris | reverse complement strand
AAATCCGGATATAGCTTAAGCTCGCCATGGACAGGGCTGGCATAGAGATACCCTTCAACCAGCTTGACGTGCACATGAGGAACGACTGAGCCTTAGTACAAATGATTTATATGATAAGCCTGAAGCTGCAGCAGCCGCTGCAGCTTTTTTGACGGAAGGAATATCCAAAAAGTGTTTTGAAACCGGAGTTTTATGTAGTATACTTACCGGAGAAAAGAATGGGCAGGAGCGAGAGCTATTTGCCTGAGACAAAAGACAGATGCCCTTATGTGGGATATCTGCAGGGAGAAGCATATGGAAGATGATAAACAGATAAATGTGCATGAGCTTGTGTTTGACCGCTTCGGCTGTCAGGATGTGGACGGGCTTAGGGAGTATTATTTTATGAGGCCCAATAAGACCTGTGACAGTGCTCCGCTGGACAGCTATATATGGCGTGAATACTATGATGTAAAAAAATGTGTGGTGGACGAGCACTGCATGCTGATGACGGAGTGCGATGACGGCATCATGGCTGCAGCCATACCCCTCTGCAGGGAGGAGGACCTGCCTAAGTATTTTGAGCTCCTTGAGAGATATTTTAATGAGGTACTGAAAAAGCCCCTTATCATATTCCTTGCGGATGAGGAGGGGGTCACGGCCCTTAAGGAGGCCGGAGCTCTTTCTGATTATGAGGTGAGCGAGGAGGAGGACCTGAAGGACTATCTTTATGATGCGGAGGCCCTTCGTAAACTTGCAGGCAGGAAGTATTCAAAGAAGCGGAATCATATCCATAAATTTGAAGAGGCCTATGAGGGCCGCTGGGAATACAGGACTCTGGGGGCCGAAGATAAGCTCGATATCCTTTCCTACCTTAGTGAGTGGAAGCTTAAAAAGGACGAGGTAGGAGAGGGCAGCGGCATAGATGCCAATGAGGAGAGCTTCGATGCCATGGAGTCCCTTGATGCAGAGATACTGGGAGTTCATGATATCCTTAACAATGACTGCGTCTTCGACAATGTCAGGATAGGCGGCATCTATATAGACGGCAGGCTCAGGGCCTTTTCCATCGGAAATTATAATCCGAGGGAGAAAATGGCCATTATCGATATAGAAAAGGCTGACCCGGATATAGTAGGCCTTTATCAGATGATAAACAGGGAATTCCTGATACATGAATTTCCGGAGGCTGAGCTTGTGAACAGGGAGGATGACGTGGGACTTCCCGGACTTCGCAGGGCTAAGCTTTCCTACTATCCCGTGGGATATGCAAGGAAGTATAAGCTCGTGCAGAAGGACTTTAACGAGGCCTGAGTGCTGCGTTTTAAGATATGCGCATTGAGACAGCATATAAGCTTTTTGAGTGGGTTTTTGAGTAAGGGCGGTGCCGGCATCGATAAAGGGCCGCCCTTGACATATGGTTTATCTATGGCGAGATTTCTTGAGACTTATGAAAATGTATCCTGCCGGAGCCTTTTCCTCAGCTGTTTTCCTGATGAGGGGTTTGCGGCTGAGTATTATGGAGAGGGCGGAGAGGCCCTGAGGGCTTTGACTGCAGCAGCAGAGCGTGACGGAAGGATAGTGTCCATGGCTCAGCTCTTAAGACGTGAGGCAGTGTATGAGGATGGCAGTATGCCTGTGTGGTATATAGCCGGAGTATGCACCGAACCCTCGTATCGTCATCGGGGCCTTATGGATGAGGTCATGGGCCTGATACTTGAGAGGCTTCGCAGGGAAGGGGAGAACTGGTGCTTCCTGCTCCCGGTGGACCTTGGGATATACAGGCATCTTGGCTTTGTGCATGATTTTGAGCTAAGGGATGAGGACTCCTTGGAGCTTCTTTATGCTGATGAAGGCCTCTATGTATGCAGCGCCTGTGAGCTGAGTTCCGGTTCCTTCAGGGCACCAAGGGCCATAAGAAGACTGGAGTGAGCTTCAGAGGCCTTGCTTCTTGTCTGCGGGGAAACCTTAGTCAGCTTCCCATAAGTATAATACAGCAAAATTGAAGGATATATACTTAAGGACTTATCTGAAGGGAAAACGGCATATACGATGGCAGACTATCCAGATACAAAAAACGCAGAAAAAAATCGTATTTTTTGCGGAAAACTCCTTGCAGTCCGAAGATTAATTTGTTATACTTTAAGACCGTGACATATTATACCTTGTTCCCGGTAAACCGGGGGCCAAAGACCGAAAGGAGGGTTGTAACACATGAATAAGTACGAGATTACGGTTATTCTTAGTGCGAAGCTCGATGATGAGGCCAGAGCGGCAGCCATTGAAAAGGTAAAGGGTTATATCACCCGTTATAATGGTACCGTAGGCGAGATCGATGAATGGGGCAAGAAGAGGCTTGCTTATGACATTCAGCATCAGAACGAAGGATACTACTACATCATCAACTTCGAGGGTGATCATGAGACGCCGAACGGTTTAGAGTCCCATGTTCGCATTATGGAGCCTGTTCTCAGATACTTGGTCGTTAAGAAAGAAGACTGATTATTTGAAGAAAGAGAGAAGTTATGAATAAAGTTATCTTAGTTGGCAGACTTACCAGAGACCCGGATATCAGATATACTCAGGGTCAGAACAGCATGGCAGTGGCGAGATATACCCTTGCCGTTGACAGGCGCCGTACTTCACAGGACGGCCAGAGGGAGGCTGATTTCATCAGCTGCGTGGCCTTCGGAAGGCAGGCTGAGTTTGCAGAGAGATACTTACATCAGGGTACCAAGCTCGTGGTCACGGGCCGTATCCAGACAGGCAGTTACACAAGGCAGGATGGACAGAAGGTCTATACTACCGACGTGGTGATAGAGGATCAGGAATTTGCAGAGTCCAAGGCAGCCTCTGAGGGAAGGAGCAGCAGCTCCTCATCCTATGGAAGCGCTCCCAAGGACTTCGGCGGTGACGACATCGGAGACGGATTTATGAATATCCCCGATGGAGTGGAAGACGAGGGTCTCCCTTTTAACTAAGCATCCTCTATGATCCTTTGCTAAAGAATAACAGGAGGAATTACCGATGGCATTTCAGAAGACCGAAGGAAAAGATGCCGGCGCTGCTCGCCCCAGAAAGATGGGCGGCTTCCGCAGAAGACGTAAGGTTTGCGTATTCTGTGGTGAGAAGGCAAAGGCTATCGACTATAAAGATGTAGCAACTCTTAAAAAGTATATCTCAGAGAGAGGTAAGATACTTCCCCGCAGGATAACAGGCAACTGCGCGAAGCATCAGAGAGAGCTCACAGTAGCTATCAAGAGAGCGAGACATCTGGCGCTCCTTCCCTATACTGTAGAGTAAGACGGAGCATAAGAGCCCTGCACGGCAAAGACCGATGCAGGGCTTTTTTTGTGCTTTAATAAGAGTTTATAAGAGAGTCTATAAGAGAGTCTATAAGAGAGCTTATAAGCCGGAACGTGCTGGTAAAAGCCTGTTGTGAGCAAAGTATATGGGACCGGCAGCCCAAGGGCTCAGACCAAAGGATGCCGGAGCATTATATCTGCGGCGCTTTAAAGGAAGGTCTTATAGTCCTCGTAGTTCTTTTTAAGGAGCTCGGGAGTATTGAGACCGTAGGGACATTTCTTCATGCACTGATTGCAGTGGAGGCAGTCCTCTATCTTCTTCATCTTGGCCTGCCACTCGGGAGAGAGCCAGTCGGCCTCAGGGGCACGCCTCAGCATCAGGCTCATACGGGCGCAGTTATTTATCTCTATGCCTGCGGGACAGGGCATACAGTAGCCGCAGCCGCGGCAGAACTCACCTGAGAGCTCCCGCCTGTCCTTTTCTATCCTGGTCATGACCCGCTCATCCACGGTGGGAGGGCAGTCCTGATATGAAAGGAATTCATCAAGCTCATGTTCCCTCTGTATGCCCCATATAGGTGCCACATGGGAGAACTGGGGCCTTGACATATACGCATAGGCGGCGGCTGAGTCAGTGATGAGACCGCCTGAAAGGGCCTTCATGGCTATGAAGCCCATGCCGGCGCTCTTGCACTTGGCGACTATGCTGAGGTCCTCGTCCGAGGACAGGTAGGAAAACGGGAACTGGAGGGTATCGTAGAGACCGGACTCTATGGCCTCCTTCGCCACGGCTATCCTGTGGTTGGTGATGCCGATGTGGCGTATCTTGCCCTGTTCCTTGGCCTTCAGCATGGCCTCATAAAGACCGGTGCCGTCATCGGGCTTGGGACAGAAGGCGGGATTGTGGAACTGATAGATATCTATATAGTCCGTCTTAAGCTGCCTCAGGCTCTCTTCAAGGTCCTTCCAGAAGCCTTCTGCATCGGTGGCAGCGGTCTTGGTGCTGATGATGATGCGCTCCCTCGTGTATTCAAAGGCTGCACCCAGCTTTTCCTCACTGTCGCTGTAGGCTCTCGCAGTATCATAGTAATCGATGCCGTTGTAAAAGGCCTTTTGAAGTATATACACCGCCTCCTTCTTCGGAGTACGCTGTATCGGAAGGGCTCCGAAGCCATTTTTATTGACATCGATGCCGGTTTTCCCCAATATAAGTCTGTCCATCTCATACCTCCATAATTACTGAACGTTCAAGACCTAAGCATATAACTTAGGCTAAGGCTAAGGCCTTATGCTGATGCCCTGCGCATAGAGGGCCCTTTTGCCGTGGGGTAAAGTCATAGGCACATACATGACCTTTGCCTGCTTCATATGATAAAAGTATAGCACGCTTAAGATAAAATCAAAATACTTACGTTCTCTTACATTTTTGTGAACTGACTATACTTTTTTTGCTCTTGATGTTAAATTGTAGACATGAGTAATAGGATAAGAAGAAGGATACTTCCCATACTGCTTTCAGCGGTATTTTCGCTTACGGCAAACTTCCCTGCATTTGCAGAGGGCTACGGCCCCGGTGTGACCGGACCTGAGATACTTTCCCCGGGGGATAACTATGCCGGATATCAGTGGGGACTTTATAATGACGGCAGCCTTTCAGTGGATGAGGCCAGCATCAGCACCGAGACCTATATAGCCATGTATGAGAGCTTCAAGGACTGGGTGGACGGTGGAGGCATAGGCATACCTCCAAGGAGGCTTGAGCCCGGGGATATCATACATACCACGCTCCAGTCGGTCTCTGGAGTGGACATGAATGTCATAAAGGCTTGGGAACTTTATACGGCCGAGAAGGCCGTAAAGAATGCGAGCTTCAGGAATGTGACGGTGGCCCTTATCGATACCGGAGTGGACACATCCCATCTTGAGCTTCGGTCTGCCCTCTGGGTCAATACCGACGAGATACCCTGTGACGGCATAGACAACGACGGCAACGGCTATATAGACGATATAAACGGCTACAATTTTTTTGACCATAACAATATCCTCAGGACCAATATGATATCTGATATACATGGGACCCATGGGGCAGGTACCATAGGAGCGGCCCGGGGCAACGGCGGCATGGCCGGACTTACAGACAATGCCCATGTCAGGGTCATGGTCTTAAAAGCCCTTGGAAGCAATGGCGGCGGCACGGAGGAGTCCATCATAGAGGCCATACGCTATGCTGAGGCAAACGGAGCCTCCATATGCAATCTGAGCCTTGGCGGGACGGAGCATTTTCCGGAGCTTGAAAATGTCATGGCCTCATCAAACATGCTGTTCGTGGTGTCCAGCGGCAACGGCGATGAGAGCGGAAAGGGCTATGACATAGACGCAAGCCCGGTGTATCCTGCCTCGTTTACGGCGTCCAATATCATATCCGTGGCCAATGTCACATTTACCGGAGAGCTTGACCAGAGCTCAAATTATGGAGCGGCAAGCGTTGACATAGCGGCTCCGGGGACGTATATTTTCAGTACGATACCGGGCAATCGCTTCGATTTCCTGACGGGAACCTCCATGGCGGCGCCGATGGTGAGCGGAGTGTGTGCCATGGTATATTCCTACAGGACCGACCTTGACCTTATGGGAGTTCGGGATGCGGTGCTTGGGTCGGCAAAAAAGCTTGAGAGCCTGAGCGGCCTTGTGGCCTGCGGAGGCATACCGGATATGTATGCGGCCATGACCTATGGACTGCAGATCTCGGGATAAAGGAGGAAAATATGTTTCGACAGTTTAAAAAGGCGCTGGTGATAGGCATGGCGCTTATGATGTCCCTTATGACCGGTTTTTCTGCCCTTGCAGATGAGCAGATAGCGAGCGGTACATTTTCAGACCTTCGCCTTGACAGCGGCGGGTCCGCCTCATGGACCCTGAGCGATGTGCCTGAGGGCAGGGCAGTGGAGTATTACAGGGTCAGCCTTGCACGGCTTTCAGGCGGCAGCTGGCGTGAAAACTACAGGACTGTAAATGTAAAGGATGAGTCGAGCTATGAGATATCCTTCAGCTCCACCGGAGTTTACAAGTTCAAGGTGAGGGCCAGATACTACGGCGGAGAATGGACAGCATGGTCTGACTACAGCCCTGAGGTCACTGTGACCAGAGATGATGTGGACCATGGAGGCTGGGACAGCGGCAGACTGGATCCTGCCTTGGACATCGTATATAACAATAATAAATACGGAAATTACGGTCCCGGATATGAAAATGGCCTTGGAGGCTCAAGCAATATCTCGGGCGGACCCGGTGCAGTCAATGGCCCCGGAGCCACCGGCTACGGTCCCGGCATAGTCATCAACAGGACCGAGGGCTGGATACAGAATGAAAAGGGCTGGTGGTACCGCTTCTATGATGGAAGCTATCCTGCCAATGGCTGGTATTATCTGGAGGATCAATGGTATTACTTCAATGCAGATGGCTACAGGGTCACGGGCTGGGTGAATTATAACAATGACTGGTACTACCTGAAGCCGGAGGGTCCGATGGGTACCGGCTGGCAGTTCTATAATGAGAAGTGGTACTACTTAAATGACAGCGGAGTCATGCAGACCGGATATCTGACTGAGGGAGATAAGACCTACTACCTTGGAGCGGATGGAGCAAGGTTTGAAAATAAATTCTCGCCCGAGGGTCATTACTTCGGAAGTGATGGAGTGATGGTATTTTAGGATAGGACAGGATTTTGAGAAAAAAAGAAAATTTTTTGTTGACACGAACGGTATTATCGGTTATACTATCGTTCGTGTCGACGGAGAATGTATAGCGACATCACGCTCGAGGCGTGGCTCAGTTTGGTAGAGCGCTGCGTTCGGGACGCAGAGGTCGCGTGTTCGAATCACGTCGCCTCGATATGGCCTTGTAGTCAAGCGGTCAAGACGTCGCCCTCTCACGGCGAAGGCCCGGGTTCGATTCCCGGCAAGGTCACTTCGACATAGCTGGCAGGATAACTCCTGCCAGTTTTTTTATATGTTTTTTTGTGGTATAATATCCGCACAAGGTGCGGATAAAGCCGCTTTGCGGCTCTCAGCGTTCAAAGAACGCTGGTTATACTATTCGCAATCGAAGATTGCTCATACCACGACCGGTCGAAACAAATGCTCACTGGT
>DVNS01000078.1 GCA_018714145.1 Candidatus Avilachnospira avistercoris | reverse complement strand
CAGATACACTTCCGGGATAGAAATAATTGAACTCCCGGCTCTCCTTCACGTCCTGAGCAAAGCTTTCATTGAGCTTTTTCTGTATCCTGATATAGGTCCTCAGCTCCTCGTCACTGAACTCCTTCAGATGGTCGAAGCTGCGCTGATAGCATCTGTTTTCAAAGCGCTGATGTGACAGATAGATGCGGCTTCCCTCCTCGGTAAGAAAGATGTTCCATTCACGATTATTCTGTCTGTTACGTTTTTGGACGACCCAGAGCTTGTTCTTGAGCTTCTTTATGACCTGAGAGCAGGCGCTCACGCTCTGCTTGAACAAAGCTGCAAGCTGGGAAACTGTTATGCCCGGATTGTCCCCTATGGCTTTTATGACCTGAGATTCAGCCTGATACATGATGACACCGTTATAGTCGTGGAGCATGGAGTCATACTCCTCGCTGAGGGCTAAGCCTTCATCGAAGCTATTTATCAGTTCTGTAAATGTTTTAAGCCGTTCTTTATCTTCCATCATATCAGTATGTCCCATCTTATCAGGTCAAACTATGCCTCGACCGATAGAAAAACAAGTTCTGACCTGTGAGAATCTGTTTCGACAGTCGAGGTATGGGTAAGCTCTGCTTACGAATATCACAACCAGCGGAAAAACCACTGAGAGCCGCAGTGCGGCTCAGTCTGCACCTTGGGCAGACTTTATATTTTTTATCCAGTCTTTATATAATATACTTTAAAGCTTCTTTTGTCAAAATAATACAGCCGCAAAATACTGCAGCTGCACTTTTGAGGTGATATGTCAGTGAGAAGCAGCCTTTCCTGAGCCTGCTTTCATACTGCACGGCTAATATAATGCTCATCAAAGTCCCAATAACTCTTATGAACACTTAAAATCTGTCCGAGTAATCCTCATATATCTTCTTTATATCTCCCTTCTTTTCCGGCTCAAAATCCGGTGACAGGAAAGCAAGGGCATAGGCTATCTCTGCCTCTGTCCCCTTATAAAGCAGGTCCACATCAAGGTCAAACTCAGGTGTGTGGTGAGCTGCTCCCATACCCTTTTCCTCGTTTCTGATGCCTAAGAAGGCAAGGACACTGGGATACATCATGGAGTAAAGAGAATAGCTCTCTGAAGCCATCCAAGGCTCTGCAGAGGCTACAAACTCCTCTCCCAAGCTCTCCTTCCATACCCTTTGTGCAAGCTCGGCACAGGCCCTGTCATTGAGCACCGCGGGCGTGGGCCTCATGACCCAGTTATACTTATGTTCACACTCATATATCTCGCTGTCGAGCTCCACTACCCTTAATGCCTGTTCAAGGAAGGGCTTTGCGGTCAGCTCCTCGTTGAAGAAGCGTCCCAGCACACTGAAATGAAGGCTCTGAGGGATCACATTGCTCTTTTCTCCGCCCTGAAGCACGCCTACGGCATAGGTGAAGCATTCTGATGGATCCGTCTTTCGCATACGAATGGCTGCAAGGTCATTGTAGATGCTTACGAAGCAGTCCGTGGGATTGTTGCACATATCAGGCCTTGAGCTATGTCCGCCCCGACCGGTCAGTTCGGCGTCAAATCCAAAGGCTCCGCTCATCACATATCCCGGCACGGCAGATATCTTTCCCTCCTCAAGTTCAGCGTATACATGTATGGCAAAACATCCGTCTATCCTGATATTATTTTCGATAAGATAGCTCAGTATAGGCTTTACTCCGAATGCGGACTCCTCGCCTCTCTCAAATACTGCAAGTATCCTTCCGCAAAATGCGTCCCTATGGCGGGAAAGTATATGAAGGGCATTGAGCAGCATGGCCGTATGGGCATCATGGCCGCAGGCATGGGATACTCCCGAGGCTGCGCTTCTGCAGACCTTAGGTGCCTTAAGATTAGTCTCTGTCTCCTCCACTGGAAGGGCGTCCACATCAGCCCGAAGGAGCAGAGTTTTCCCGGATATTCCGGAATCAAGCTCTGCGAGTATTCCCCCATTTTCAATGACCTTATAGCTTATGCCCCAAAGCTTAAGATGGTCCATGATGTACTTTTGGGTCTCAAACTCTTCTCCTGAAAGCTCAGGATGCACGTGGAGGTAATTGCGCATATCTGCGATATCCTTTTTTGCCTCCTCACATTCCTTTAAAAGTATACTAAGGTCCTTATCCATACCCCATCCTTTCCGGCTGATATAGGCTGTGCTTATCCATATCCGACCTGATGATGCACAGTCTGTTATTTCCCTGCTTTTAAAACAGGCCCTGCAGTGCCTCGGTCATATGCACGCAGGGCCTGTTTATTTACTGAATTATCCTTGCTTACTTTTTAAGCTTCTTCATAGCGCCATCAAAGCGCTCAAGAGCCTTCTCAAGGACCTCCTTGGAGCAGGCAAGGTTTATCCTCTCAAAGCCGTCTCCTGCCTCACCGAAAATATATCCGTCATCGAGGTAGAGATACGCCTCCTTGCGAAGGTACTCAGCAAGCTCCTTTCCGGGAAGTCCGAACGAGCGGCAATCTATCCAGCAAAGGTAGGTGCCTTCAAGGTCTGCCACGAAGATCTCGGGATAGTTCTCAGCCATGAAGTCCTTCACCAGCTTATAGTTGTTATAAATGTGCTCATTGACCTGATCTACCCAGTCGGCACACTTCATATATCCGGTCTCAAGGGCTCTTACGCCGAAGATGCTGTAGGTATAGCAGCCGGAGACATTGACCTCGTTATTGAACTTCTCCCTGAGCTCCTCATTGGGTATGAAGGCGTTTGCAAGGCAGAGAGCTGCCAGGGAGAAGGTCTTTGAGGGTGCGTTTAAGGTCACACTGTGCTGAGCAAATTCCTCATTGATATTGGCAAATACAGTATGCTTATGTCCGGGCATGATGAGATCGAAGTGGATATCATCGCTTATCACAAGAACATTGTGCTTTAAGCATATCTCTCCCATCCTCGTGAGCTCCTCCTTGGTCCATACACGGCCCAGCGGGTTATGAGGGTTGCAGAGGATAAATATCTTACACTGCTTAGCCTTCTCCTCAAAGTCCTCGAAGTCGATGACATACTTTCCGTCAACGAGCTTTATGGGGTTTTCAACCACCTTTCTGTTGTTCATAAGGACTGACCTGTAGAAGGGATAGTATACAGGGGTCTGAAGAAGCACATTGTCTCCGGGCTCCGTATATGCCCTGACTGCGGCATAAAGGCCCTGAACCACGCCGTTGGTCTGTATCAACCATTCCTTCTTAACGTCCCACTCATGACGGGTGAGCATCCAGTGATGAACTGCCTCAAAATATCTGTCACCCCACCATGTATATCCATACATACCGGTCTCAGCGGTCTCCTTCAGAGCCTCTATGATCTCAGGGGGAGAAAGGAGCTCCATATCTGCTACGGAAAGGGGAACTACGTCCTCGGGAACATCCTTGGGAAGCTCATCCCACTTTGCTGCCTCCCAGCCTACTCTTCTATGGGCAAATGTAAAATCGTATTTCATAATGACCTCCAAATATGATAAGTGTCTATAGTGCCAAGCTCAGAGAGTTTCTTTCCTTTTAGTCTAAGGAGCTCTCCTGTGTATTGGTAGCCACTCTGTCTCTGGCAGAGTTTTTGTATTTCCGAAATATCCGGCCTAAAGCTTAGGCCGAAATATTTCGGAGGGGGGGATAAAAGCATTTAGGCTGCAGCCGCCTTAGCCTCTGCCTGATGCTTCTTAACTATCTTGTTGGCATATATCGCGAAGCAAAGTCCGATAACTGCCACTATGGTACAGAACATGAATATCTTGTTGTATGCTGCCTCAAAACTGTTGTTGTCGATGATGCTTCCGTAAACGGTATTAAGGAAGGTATCAGGCAGGAATCCTATAAGGGATGCGATGCCGGTAACGCTTCCGACCATGTTCTTGGGTGTGCCTGCCTCATCGATAAGCGCCCAGTAAACTGCCCTGTTGGATGAATAGCAGTATGAGAACAGAAGCATAAGTCCCATGATGGGGAACAGAAGTGCCGGTGATGCGGGTACTACAAAGAGTATCGCACTTACTGCAGCAAGGCCAAGGCAGGCTGCCATGGTCACTCCTGAGGAACGACCCATCTTCTTTGAGATGCTTCCTGCGACGGGAGCCGCAATTATCTGAGCACCGTTGCCCCTTATCATCTGGAAGGTAGAGGTCATGACTACCGCCATGGCACATCCGCCCTCAAGATAGGGAGCAAAATAGCTTCCGGTGGTGGTCATACAGCAGCAGCAGAAAATGATACCGGATATGCACCATGTGATTGGCTGCTTGAAGGCATGGCCCATGGCGATAAGGCTGTCCTTAAAGCTGGTATTGGTGGACTCACCCTTCTGTCCTTTGGGAAGCAGGAAGCCCAGAGCTACTCCGATAAGTATCATGTATACGGAAACTGCTACGACTACCCATGTAACACCCTCCACGTCATCTACCTTTGAGCTTGCAAAGGCAAAGAGCGCAAGGAGTATGGTATTGAGTGCTATGCCAAGTATGCCTCTGCCGCCCTCAAGGAAGCCGAACATCTGGCCCTGCTCATCTGAAGCAGCCAGCATATTTACGACCTTGACTGAGGATGACCAGAAGGTAAGGACGGTGGTCACTCCAAACAGGATGTGGATGATAAGCAGCATATCATATCCGGGCCAGGTGCTCATGTAAAGGCCGAGCACGCCGGTGCTTATCATTGAAAATACTAAAAGCTTCTTTGCATCGAACTTATCAGCTATGATGCCGCTGGGCAGATAACAGATAAGATTCATGATGCCGTAAACTGAGGTAAGGGTTCCATAGGCCGTGGTGTCATCCATAAGACCCATGGCTTCCTGAAGAGGTGTGAAGAACATACCCTTCATGTAGGGAAGGACATAGATCGTTCCCATGGACATCATCATAAGGATCAGGGTTATCCACTTCTGGGCCTGTCCCTTTTTCTTTGTAGTTTCCATACTTCCTCCTAACTTTTTTTAAGCTGAGCACCCGACCCGACGTCTTGATCCGGCGCTATATCTGCAATGCGTAAGCATTTACATTCTTGGGGACATTAAAACTAAAATCTGAAGATACTTGATTCTGTAAAGCTCCTTCTTCCGGCTTTATACTTTGCCGCTCTTGCCTGAAGTTTTTCAAATCAAGCAAATAACTTAATTCACCAGCGATAAATATTTATTTACAATCCTGTCCAGCCTATGCTTGTCAGCAC
>DVNS01000001.1 GCA_018714145.1 Candidatus Avilachnospira avistercoris | reverse complement strand
TCATGAAAACAAGTCTTTTTTCCTGCACCGGAGCCCTGCTCCTTATCATATACACCTTTTATATGTGGCTCTGCGACCTCTGCCGCTTTATAGCCTATTTTACGAGTCTTTCGCTTCCCCTTGACGGCTTTCTTTCGGGAGCTTTTCTGCTCATACTTATACTGTTCCTTCTCGCAAAAAGCTTTCCGAAGCTGAAGGAGCTGCTTCCTAAGCGTGAGGCGAGGGGAAGGCTGCATTTTTTTATGATGGCAGCCCTGCTTATACTGCTTTTTGCCTTTTATCTCCTGAAGGGAGCCTTTCCTGATATAAGCGAGGATGTGACCAAGTACCATATACTGCTTCAGGAGCCCAAGCTTCGGGATATGACCGGAAGCGACCTCTTCCCCGGAAGCTTTCAGGGCTTTGGCTTTCCCCTTCCCGACAGGCTCTTTTACCCGTTCAGAAGCCTCCTTGGCTACAGGGCCGGTACCATCCTGAACCTTATCTGCCTTATGCTTATCTTCGTCCAGTCTGAGCACATACTATACAGGCTCACGACGGGGCTTATCAGGCATATTTCGCCCATACTTTCATTTTTAGCCGTATGCCAGTATGACCTGCTCCTTCAGGTATCCACTTACATGGTGGAGCTTTCCTCATTAGTGCTGATACTTGAGGCCCTTTACATATTGCTGTGCTTCATCCCGTCCCTTAACACCGAAGGGGAGGACCCTGCAGAGGAGAAGGGCCTAAGCAGGGCTCAGCTCTTTCCGATATCGGCGTATTTTACCTTCCTCTGCGGAATGATGTTTGCCTCCAAAATGACAAATATCATATACGCATCACCTCTGATACTTATCTATATCTTTGAAATCAGAAAACAAGTAACACCGAGGCTTTTTATCCTCTGCTTTCTTATCGGCCTGCTTCCGGTGTCCATCTATCTCATACACAATTATTCCATGACGGGGAATCCCGTGTTCCCCTACTATAATACGATATTTGATTCGCCCTATTTTCCGGATATCGATTTTAAGGATGAACGCTGGGGAGGGAAAAGCCTCGCAGAAAAGCTCCTATGGCCCTTCCTTTTGATATCCGACCCCGGTTATGCAAAATCAGAGCTGCCGGCTCCCTACACCCTCGGTCTACTCTCGGCATGGGTAGCCACAGGCCTGTTTATACTGGGACTGCTTATAAAAGCCTTTAAGAGGCTCATAAGGGGCTCAGGAGAAGTCAATAAGAGCCTGACCTCTGGAAGTCTCCCAATGGAGACATTGCCCCGTCCTAAAATGGTGATTGTCAGCAAGAGCCTGACTTCCGGAAGTCTCCCCTCATTTGCAAGGCTCCTGTTCTTCGTAGTCTGCTGCTCCCTTATGTGGAGCTTTAGTACGGGACATTCAAGATACTATATGGCAGGCTCCCTTTCGCTCATGCTCCTTGGCATCATAGCCACGGACGGTATGGGCAGGCTGTTTTCCGGATATGAGGCTTCCACTCTCTTAAGGCTCAAAAGCTTGGCCTATCATGGTTTAGCTTTGTTCCTTATGCTCCTTATGCTGCCCGGGCCCTATATCAGTGCAAAAAAAGCCATACTAAGCTCTGACTGGACAGGTACCATGCCTATCGCTGACAGGACTACTTGGAAGCAGTATCTCCTGCCCCTTGAGACCGGAGAGCCGGCATCAAGGAAGGAGGCCCTCGCAGGCCTTTATAAAGATAACTGGGGAAAGGCAGGAAGGGACAAAAACTTTACGGCAGTGCCCTATGACGAATACAGCGAAGATAAAAATGTACGTCCTGACAGCTTCGTGCTTTTTGGCTATTCCTCCATGCCGGCGGTTCTCTATGACCCAGACATCCCCATCATCTCATGGAAGTATATCACCGAATATCCTGATGATGCCGAATTCAGCACCTACTGCGATATGATGGAAGGGCTACTTACCGAACATACTGCAGCCACCATTATCGAAAGCTATAAGGGAACATATCCCGACCTTGCTGCCATTTATGAGCAGCGCTTTGATATAGATGCCCTGCTTCCCCTGAAAAATGATATCTATAATGATAGGGATTTATACATAGCCTATCTGAAAGGTCTCCCGGAGGATATCTGCGATCTTGAAATGACCGCTCCTCTTCCCCTCATAAGCAGAGAGCTTAAGGAGATAGGATATCTTTCCGGGGATAAAAAAGAGCTTTCCCTTTCCATCACCGTATGCGGCCCTTCATCATATCCATGGGGCAATATCACAAAGGGCCATAAAATAGAGATATTTATCGAAGGAGACGATGAGCCTGTCCTGCTGAAAAGCATCATCATAGGGCCTGAGGAAAAAAGCAGGGAGCTTAAGCTTGACGTGTCCGGACTTTCAGGCCTGCTTTATGGCAGGATAAGCCCTGCAGACCCCACGGACGAGCCTGTAAGGGATGCCTTCTCCGAGGCTATAGACACGGCCCTTGATATTGACCCTGAGCCCACCTGCGCCGCATGGGTAAAGACTGACCTTTATGGCCACCAGTGCATAGGTGGCTCATGGTATCAGCTCAATGAAGACGGCACTGCCCGTTCCGGCTGGATCGATGAGGGCGGGCAGCGATTTTACGGCGATGAAGACCATGTGGGGAGACTTTCAGTCGGCTGGAGGTCCATAGACGGCAAGTGGTATTATTTTTATGACAATGGCGCCATGGCTACGGGCTGGCTGGAATATAACGGCAATACCTATTATCTTTATGAAGATGGCTCCATGGCAGAAGGTACGGCTAAGATAGATGGGGTAAGCTATAGCTTCGATGAAAGCGGCGCACTTTTAAGCTGAATCGACTTATTATGATAAATAAAGCTTCTCATAAAGACCTTATCTTGGAGCAGTCTCCTGATAAGGCAGAGCTTAAAGTAAAGGCCGAAGGGACATCCCTTCGGCCTTTACTTCAAATACTTTATCCATCTGCTTTTGTTTCTTTATTTTCAATAAAATAAGCCTTTGCTGCTTCCACGTCCTTGGAAAGAAGCTGCTCTTTAAGCTCCTCAATGTCCTTGAACTTCCGCTCATGTCTTAGGAACTTAAGCAGACTGACCCTTATGCTCCTTCCGTAGGCATCTCCCTCGTATCCGAAGGCAAAGGTCTCAAGCCATATCCTGTTTTTATATATGTCCTCGGCCTCTACGGTGGGCTTAAGTCCGAGATTGGCTATGCCGTCAAAGCTTTCTGTCTCAGTTCCATCCTTCCCCAGAAATGAAAGGCGCACTGCATATACGCCAAAGGGCGGACAGACGAGTTCCTTCGGCATCTCAAGGTTCATGGTGGGAAAGCCCAGCACCGAGCTTCCTATATGTCTCCCATGGACCACGGTTCCTGATACGCTATAGGGCCTTCCAAGGAAGCACTCCGCCTCCTCCATGCCTCCAGCCGATATGAGCTTCCTTATAAGGGAGGAGCTTATGGCCTCGCCCTGCTCTGTACGAAGCTTCTCCACAGGGATGAAGCTATAACCAAATTCAGCCTCATGGGACTTAAGGAAGGCTATATCCCCCTCCTTTTTATAGCCGAAGCTTACATCCGCTCCGGCACAAAGGAGCTTCATGCGGCATTTCCCAAGGAGTATGTCCTTAAGGAAGTCCTCGGCTGTCATGGACATGAGCTTCTTATCAAGCTTAAGCCTCAGTACATAATCAATGTTCAAGGATAAGAGCTCAGCCTTTATCTCCTCCCTTTCGGAGATGAAGCTCTCCCCCACATCCAGCATGATGACACAGGTCCTGAGGCCAAGCCTTGAAGCCTCTGCCCTAAGCCTCCTTATTATCTCCCGATGACCCTTATGGAGCCCGTCAAATTTGCCAAGGGCCACGGCACAGTCTGAGGCTATCCATAGCTTCTCATCTATACGGCCCTCGTCCCTCAGTTCTTCCACCTCGGAGAGCCTCAGGGCATCTGATATGTCTATATCACCCACCGAGAGCCTCGTAAGCTCCTTCATGCAGGCAGGTATGCCGAGCCTATGCCCTATATCATGGCAGAGGGTGCGTATATAGGTCCCCTTGCTGCATCTTACGGTAAAGGTCACCTCCGGAAGCTCTATGGCCTCAATATCGATATCATATATCTCCACGGTCTTTTTCTTCCGCTCCACCTCTATGCCCTTTCTTGCATATTCGTAGAGCTTTTTGCCGTTTACCTTCCTTGCAGAGTACATGGGCGTGAGCTGCTCATAGCTTCCCACGAAAGAGGCTATGGCAGCCTCTATCTCCTCCTTGGAAAGCTCAGGGAGTTCCTCCCTCCTTAAGACCTCACCGGTGATATCCTGAGTATCGGTCTCAAGGCCCAAGAGCATCACGGCCCTGTAGCACTTGGTACCGTCTCCTATGCGCTCCACATCCTTCGTGGCCCGTCCTAAGGCTACGGGAAGTACACCCTCAGCCATCGGGTCAAGGGTACCTGCATGGCCTATCTTCCTCATGCCAAGTATACCCCTCAGCTTCGCACAGACATCCATGGAGGTATAGCCATTTTCCTTATATATATTTATAAAACCGTTGTAGGGGTTTTTATTCACCTATCCTCTTTCTGACCTCCTCTATGATGCGGTCTATATCTGCCCGAAGATCAGAGCCCATGAAGCAGCCTGCAGCCCTCACATGGCCTCCACCGCCGAATATGGCAGCTATCTCGGCCACATTGAGCTCATCGCTATTGGAACGAAGGCTCAGCTTATAAGTCCTGTTGGGACACTGATATAAAAATGCCGCTCCCACGGCTCCCCTTGTGGTGCGAAGCTGGTCTATCATGCCGTCCATGTCCTTATTTTTAACGCCGTAAAGCTCCATGGTCTTTGCATCCATATGGCCTATGACGAGCTTCCCTGAAAGGGCAGTCTCCATCTCCGAGAGCACCCTTCCGAGGACAGCCTTCTGGACTATGCTCATGGAAAAGAAGGAGTCATCTATTATCATGCCGAAATCTATGCCGAAGGCCATGCAGCGGCCTGCCACCTCCATGGTATGGGGTGAGGTGCAGCTGTATCTGAATACTCCGGTATCATGGACCAGACCGGTATATACCGCTTCAGCGGCATATTTATCGATATAGTCCTCCTCAAAAAGGTCAAAACAGAGCTCCGAGGTGGAGGAAGCCTTCGGCACTATCAGCGCCTCATCGGCAAAGCCCTCATTAGTCACATGGTGATCTACGCAGAGGGATCTCTCTGCTCTCTTCAGATAGACAGAGAACTTTCCGAGCCTCGATATATCTCCGCAGTCAAGCACTATGGAAAGGTCATAGTTCCTTCCCGTATCCGTATCATGACATATATCTGAAAAACCATGGAGATAGGAAAACTTCTCCGAAGCCTCCTCAAGATATACAGTCACCTCTGCCTTTTTGCTGCCCTTTATCAAATTCCGGTTTTTTATATATGTGCATACGCTAAGGGCAGAGCTTATACAGTCTCCGTCCGGGCTCGTATGCCCAAGGATACATATAGTCTCTGCCTCATCTATAGCCTTATTAAAAAGCTGCTTAAATATGGTACTTTCTTCATAAACTGCCATAAGTCACCTGCCTTTGGCCCAAAGGCCACCTTGGCTCAGTCAAGGGATACATCCCCATCCCTTATACATCACCAAGTCTCATCTGAAACTTAAGACTCTTCGCCGTCTGCATCAGAGGGCTCAAAGTCATCGCTTTCCTCCTCTAAGTCCTCCGGCTCCTTTTGTTTAGCCTTAGGACCTCCCGAAAGGAGCTCATCTATCTTTTTAGACATCTCTATGGCATACTCTATGCTTCGGTCCGGAACGAACTGAAGCTCCGGAGTTTTCCTGAGGTTCACGCTGTGGGCAAGCTCTCGTCTTATATAGCCCTCAGCATGCTTAAGTCCCTCTATGGTACGGTCCAGACTGTCTCCGCCGGACATGGTGGATATATGGACCTTGCAGAACTGCAGATCCGGTGTCACCTCTGCCTTGGTTATGGAAAACAGCGGATCTATCCTCGGGTCCTTCACGCCGTCCCTTATGATCACGGAGAGGGCACGCATGACCTCTCCGTTTATCCTGTTATTTTTAATACTTCCTTTTTTCATATCTTAGCTTATGATCTTCCTTATCTGGGGTAAGAGGTCTCCGCTTAGGGAAAGGTCCTTATTCGGACTTACGGGCAGTCCTCGGCACCTCTACCATCTTATAGATCTCGATATTGTCATCTACCGCAAGGTCTCCGAAGCCGTCAAATACCATTCCGCATTCGAAACCGGTCTTGACCTCCTTGACCTCATCCTTGAAGCGTTTAAGGCTTGCGATATCTCCGTCAAATATCTTCTTATCTCCGCGGAATATCCTTGCCTTGGAGCCCCTCTCTATCACACCGTCGGTGACATAGCAGCCTGCTATGGTGCCTACACCGGAAGCCTTGAAAAGCTGGCGGACGATGGCACGTCCGGTATCCCTCTCCTCATATACGGGAGCCAGCATGCCTGTAAGGGCAGCCTCCAAGTCCTCTATGGCCTGATAGATGACCTTATAAAGTCTGATATCCACGTGCTCATGCTCGGCCGTAGCCTTGGCTACGGGATCCGGCTTGACATCAAAGCCTATGATGATAGCATTGCCCGCTGAGGCAAGGCTTACATCGGACTCGTTGATATTGCCGACACCTGAGTGGATGACCTTGACAGCCACCTCCTCATTTGAGAGCTTTCCGAGGGACTGCTTAAGAGCCTCGACAGAGCCCTGAACATCGGCCTTGATGATGATGGGAAGCTCCTTGACATTGCCTGCCTTTATCTCATCAAACAGGTCATCAAGGTTCATCTTCTGTCTGGTCTCCTCGACCATCCTCTTCTTCTGCTCGGAGATAAAGGTGTCTGCGATGGTCCTTGCCGACTTCTCGTCGTCACAGGCCATGAACACCTCTCCTGCATTGGGCACATCATTAAGTCCCAGTATCTCCACGGGAGTTGAGGGACCGGCCTTTTTTATCCTGTTGCCCCTGTCGTCTATCATGGCACGGACCTTACCGTGGCAGGCTCCTGCTGCGATATTGTCTCCTATCCTGAGGGTACCCTTCTGTACGAGCACGGTGGCTACGGGGCCCCTGCCCTTATCCAGCTCAGCCTCTATGACTATGCCCCTTGCCTTACGGTTAGGATTAGCCTTGAGCTCCATCACATCTGCCTCAAGGAGTATCATCTCAAGGAGCTCATGGATGCCCTCTCCGGTCTTTGCAGAGATAGGCACCATGGTGGTAGAGCCTCCCCACTCCTCGGCTATGAGGCCATACTCGGTAAGCTCCTGCTTTACCCTGTCTATATCAGCACCGGGCTTATCTATCTTATTGATGGCAACTACTATCTCTACCCCAGCGGCCTTGGCATGGTTGATGGCCTCTATGGTCTGGGGCTTTACGCCGTCATCTGCAGCCACTACCAGTACTGCGATATCCGTGGACTGGGCTCCCCTGAGACGCATGGCTGTAAATGCCTCATGTCCGGGGGTATCAAGGAAGGTTATCTTCCTGTCTCCCACCCTTACGACTGAAGCACCTATGTGCTGAGTGATGCCTCCGGCCTCATGGCTCGTGACATTGGTATTTCTGATGGCATCAAGAAGGGAGGTCTTACCATGGTCAACGTGACCCATGACACAGACTACGGGACTCCTCAGCTCCATGCTGGACTCGTCCTCCTCTTCCTCCTTGAGGAGCTCAGCAATGACATCCTCCTGCTCTTCCTTTTCGCAGAGGATATCATATTCCATGGCTATCTCCTCAGCCTCCTCATAGCTGAGGTCAGTGTTGGGAGTTACCATCTTGCCCTTAAGAAAGAGCTTCTTGATGATGACTGAGGGCTGAAGCTTGAGCTTTTCAGAAAGCTCCCTTATGGTCAGGCTCTCAGGTATGGTGATGACCTTGATATCGTCCTCAGGCTTCTCCTGCTTGGGCTCGGGCCTGATAAATGCGCCCTTGCCGGTCTTCTGGGGCATTACCTCATCCTTATACTTATCACGCTTATCATATCTGTCTCTCTGATGAGCGTTTTTATTCCTGCTTCCAGTATTCTTACTCGGTGCATCAAAGGAAGCAGCACCTCTGCCTCCTGCGCCCTGCTGGGTCCTTCCTGCCGAAGGTCCTCTGCCCTGTCCGCGCTGATCGGTGCTGCGTCCGGCAGCATTTCTCTGGCCGGACTGGCCGTCTCTCTGACCTGCGGTCCTTCCCGCGCCAAAGCCGCCCTGTCCGCGCTGTCTTCTGTCTCCTGCACCGGCTCCCTGTCCGCGCTGAGCCTTCTTTTCCGCTGCCTGCTTTGCCTTATTGGCAGCCGTAGCCTTGGCTATGATGGCTGCAACATCATAGTCAGCGTAGGATTTAACTATCTTTATCTGAGGGTTGGCTGAGGGCACCTTGCCCACATCGCTCTTTTTAGGCTTCTCGGCTTTCTCAGTTGCTGCCTTATCAGGGCTCTTTTCCTTGGCAGGCTTTTCTGTCTCTGCCTTCTGCTTAGGCTCCTTGGAAGCCTCAGCGGTGCTCTTATCTGCAGCCTTATCTGCTGCCTTTTCCTTGACCTCAGCTTTTGCCTCATGACTCACTGAAGCAGCCTCAGGCCCTGCAGTCTCCTTCTCGGGAGCGGTCTCGGCCCTGAGCTCAGTTTCAGCAGCACTAAGCTGTTCCTTTTCCTCCTGATCCATTGAAAGCATGGCAGGCTTTACCGGCTTGGTACCTGCAGGAAGGGGCCTCGGTCCCTTCTTTACCGGTCTCTGCTCGGTCCTTTCACGCTTTTCCGCACTATCCTTTTCCCGTCTCTGGGCTGTCCTGTCGGCAACACCGCGAAGGCCTCTGGGAAGCTCCTTGAGCCCCTGTGCGTTCTGAGACCTGAAAACTACGCTGACCTTCTTCTTTCTTGCCGGAGCAGAGCTCCCTGCCTCCGAGGCGGCAGGTCTTTTATCCTTTTTTTCGTTGTTTTCATTACCCATTCGCATTTCCTCCCTCGATCTGATCCATTATCCTGCCGGCAAATCCGGCGTCCTCCACCGATGCTGCGGAGCGGAGTCCGCTTCCTGCCGCATGTCCTAAGGTCTCCATGTCAAGTCCGCATATGGCCATCGGTATATCTCTGTATCTGCACATATCACTGTATTTTTTCTTAACTGCCGAAGATGCATCCGAGGCCACTATGCACAGCCTCGTCTTTCCTGCCTTTATCGACTGCTCTACTGAAAAGGCTCCGGTCCTGAGCTTTCCTGCCTTCTTTGCAAGCCCTATGAGCCCTATGAGCTTATCCTCATTATTCCTCATCCTGCTCTGTATCACCCGTCATCTCATCGGCCTCGTAAGCCTCATCTTCGGGCTCCTCTGAGGCATAATCCTCATCATAAGCCTCGTCATCATAGGACTCCTCGTATCCTTCCTCATCCTCATATCCGGCCTCGGGAAGTATCAGGTTACCCTCCTCATCGTACTCAGGGGCTGCCATGCCTATCTCATCAAACAGTCCCAGCTCCTCAGCCTGAGTCTCTGATTTGATATCTATCTTGAAGCCGGTAAGCTTGGCTGCAAGCCTTGCATTCTGGCCTTCCTTTCCTATGGCCAAGGAGAGCTGATTATCGGGTACTATGACCTCTGCCTCCCTTGCATCCTCATCAGCCACTACCACGATAACCTTGGCAGGACTTAAGGCATTCTCTATAAGATATGCAGGGTTGTCATCCCAGTTTATGATATCTATCTTCTCTCCGCCCAGCTCATCCACCACGGAGTTGACCCTCGTGCCGTTGACGCCGACACAGGCTCCCACGGGATCCACATTTTCATCATGGGAAAGCACTGCCATCTTGGTCCTTGAACCAGCCTCTCTGGCTATGGCCATTATCTCTACGGTACCATCCCTGACCTCAGAGGCCTCCTGCTCAAAGAGCTTCTTTACAAGGTCCGGATGGGTACGGGATACGGATATCCTCGGTCCTCTGGGGTTGTTCTTTACCTCCAGCACATAGACCTTTATACGCTGATTGGGCTTCAATACCTCAGTCTTTATCTGCTCGCTCTCGGCAAGTATGGCGTCTGCCTTGCCAAGGTTTACGGAGATGTTCTTTCCTAAAAATCTCTGTACCACTCCGGTCATGATGCCATGCTCATGCTCATAGAAATCACGGTAGAGGGAGTTGCGCTCCTCCTCCCTTATCTTCTGAACTATCACGCCCTTGGCATTCTGAGTGGCGATACGTCCGAACTTCTGGGAGTCTATGTGGATATCCACCGTATCTCCGAGCTTGGCATTTTTATCTATCATCATGGCATCGGGAAGGCTTATCTCAAGAGCCGGGTCCTCCACTGACTCCACGACCGTCTTCCTCTGGATGATGTTGTACTCATAGGTCTCCCTGTCTATGTTGACTATACAGTTATCGGCCTTGCCAAAATGGTTCTTACAGGCTGTAAGCAGGGAATCCTCTATGGCCCGAAGCAGTGCCTCCTTCGGGATATTCCTTTCCTTTCCTAAAAGCTCCAACGCATCCCTAAGTTCATTGTTCATCTTTATACCTCTCCTTTATCACGGATATCCGGATCTTCATTCAGAAATCCCCTTGAGCAGACCTCAAGGGTGTATGCCTCTTTGATAAAGTCTTCCTTATCGAGCCACTTACTGAGCTTCCTTGAGACCTTTACGCAGTCATCTATACCTATGCCGGCACCGACTCCATCCTCCAAGACCTCTCCATCGCTCTGCGCTCTTTCTTCCATAGAGCTATCAGAAGGCTCCATGGCCTCTGGCGTCTGGCCCTCGGCCCCTTCCGTTTTTTCCTTTGTCTCTTCATCCTCCGCAAAGTCGATATAGGCCCTAAGATAATAATTGCCCTCTTCCTTTACGAATTCGGTCTTTATCAGCCTGTATCCCTCCTCAGGGAGCAGCTTCAAAAGATACTCATCGACCCGTTTTGTGTAATTCTCCATCTTATCCTCTCAGATATCCGTATCTTTGCAAACATTTGGGAGTGGACCTTTCGGCCCACTCCCTTCATCTTTGCCTATACTATCATTGTTTTTCAGCATTTGCAAGCTTTTTTTCTATGGCTACGCCGTTTTTGTCCCCCTTGGGCTTGTTGAAGCTGATGTATTCGCACTCAGGGTCCTCACAGGCGTAAAACAGTCTGCCCTTTTTGGAGCGTCTTACGATGATGTCCTTTCCGCATCTGGGACACTTGAGCCCTATCTTTTCCACATAGGGCTTCGTATTCCTGCACTCGGGGAATCCCGGGCAGGCGAGGAACTTTCCGTGGGGGCCATATTTTATGACCATGTTTCTGCCGCACTTGTCGCAGATGACATCCGTGACCTCGTCGGCTATCTTTACCCTGCCGAGGTTCTTCTCGGCATTGTCCACTGCCTCCTTAAGGTCAGGATAGAAATTCCTGATGAGCTCCTTCCAGTTCGTCTTACCCTCTGCCACCGAATCCAGCATGTACTCCATATTGGCGGTGAATTTCTCATCTACTATGGAGGGGAAAGAGCCCTTCATGAGCTCATTGACCGCTGTGCCGAGCTCAGTCACATAAAGATTCTTCTTCTCCTTTGTGATATAGCGTCTCGCCGTAAGGGTGGCTATGGTAGGCGCATAGGTCGAGGGCCTTCCGATACCGTCCTCCTCCATCTTCCGTACCAAGGAAGCCTCGGTATAGTGGGCAGGAGGCTCGGTCATATGGCTGACCGCCTCAAGTTTATCGAAGGCTATGACATCTCCCTCCTTCATGAAGGAAAGGTCCTGCTTTTCCTCGGTCTCCTCAACATTCTTATACACCGACAGGAAACCGTCGAACTTAAGCTTTGACCCGGAGGCTGTAAAGGTATGGCTGCCTGAATGAAGTCTTACCGAGGTAGTATCATACCTTGCCGGAGTCATGCGGCTGGCCACATAGCGGTTCCATATCAGCTGATAGAGCCTGAACTCATCCCTCTCAAGCTGGTCCTTGAGCTCTGCAGGCATCAGGTCTATATATGTGGGTCTTATGGCCTCATGGGCATCCTGAACATTCTGGCTGTTTTTGCCCACAGGTCTTGCATAGGAAACATATTCCTTTCCATAGCGGGAGCCCACAAAGCCCTTGGCCGCCTCAAAGGCCTCATCAGATATCCTGACCGAGTCAGTCCTCAGATAGGTTATAAGTCCTATGCTGCCATGGCCCTTCACATCCACGCCCTCATACAGCTTCTGAGCTATGCGCATGGTCTTCTGGGGCGACATATTGAGGACTCTGGCCGCCTCCTGCTGCATGGTGGAGGTGGTAAAGGGAAGGGGCGAGTTCCTGAGCCTTTCAGAATTCTTTATCTCGCTCACCACGGCCTTATCCCGTTTTACATCCTCGACTATGGCCTCCGCAGTCTCTCTGTCATTAAGCTCGGTGTGCTTCCCGTTTTCCCCGAGATACTGGGCCTTCACCGTTTTTGTGCGGTTCTTTATGGTACCGTCGATGGTAAAGTATTCCTTGGGTATGAAGGCGGCTATCTCCTCCTCCCTCTTACAGATTATGTTGAGGGTGGCAGACTGAACACGGCCTGCAGAAAGGCCCTTCCTTATCTTTTTCCAAAGCACCGGGCTGATGGTATAGCCCACGAGCCTGTCCATGACCCTTCTTGCCTGCTGGGCGTCCACCAAGTTATCATCTATCTCTCTGGGAGACTTTATGGCAGCCTTGACCGCATTTTTAGTTATCTCATTGAAGGTTATGCGGTAGACCTCCTTATCCTTCATGTCATTTAAGCCCAAGGCACTCATCAAATGCCAGCTTATGGCCTCTCCCTCACGGTCCGGGTCGGTAGCCAGATATATCTTATCCGCCTTTTTGACCTCCTTTTTAAGGGAGCTTATGAGATCTCCCTTTCCCCTTATGGCTATATACTTAGGCTCAAAATCATGCTCTATATCTATGCCCATGGTAGACTTGGGAAGATCCCTGACATGGCCCATGGAGGCTGCCACGGTATATGAGCTTCCTAAAAATTTTTTTATCGTCCGCATCTTGGCAGGCGACTCTACTATGACTAAGCTTTGTCCCATCTGTCGATCAGCCTTTCTTTTGGCAAGGTCTCTATCACCTTCTAAAGTTCTATGCCTTCCTATAATATGAGGCCTGCGGCGCATAAGCCAGCCCCTTCAGCGAAAGCTTGAAAAGCGCAAGCTCTGTCTCACGGAGCGTAAGTCCCGAAAGCTCTGCTATCTCTTCCACATGCCTCTCATTAAAATCCAGCCAACTATACACTATTTTTTCAAAACTTGCAAGCTCAGGACCCTTCTCCTTCCCCTTCCTGCCCTTTTTTATGCCGGAAAGTCCCAGCACGGCATAAAGCTCCTCCATGTCACAGAGTATGTGGGCACCGTCCCTTATGAGGGCATTGCAGCCCTCGCCGAAGGTATCGCAGAGTCTGTGGGGCACTGCAAACACCTCCCTGCCATAGGAAAGGGCGTAATCCACGGTTATGGAGGTCCCGCTCTTTTTTCTGGCCTCAGCCACGATGACCGCATCGGAAAGCCCTGCTATTATCCTGTTTCGGGACACGAATCTCCAGCTGTCAGGCTCGGTCCAAGGGGGAAATTCAGATATGACGCCTCCCTGTCCGTCACACATAAGCTCGTATATATCCCTGCTCTCCCTTGGATAGCATTTGTCTACCCCTCCTCCAAGGATGGCAAAGCTCTTATACCCCTCCTTCAGCGCCTTCCTCTGGGAGCAGGAATCTATACCGAGGGCCATGCCGCTTATAATGACTGCCCCTCTATGACTCAGTTCCCCGGATATAAAGCCTGCCGCATGAAGGCCATACCCGCTGGGGCTCCTGCTACCTATGACCGAGGCCATGGGCTCCTCCTCCCTAGGAAGTCTCCCCCTCACATATAAAAGCAGGGGCGCATCCGGAAGGCCCCTGAGTCTTTTCGGATAGTCCTCATCCATAAAGCTTACGAGCCGTATCCCCCTGTCCAAAAAGCCCTCATAGGCATAAAGCAGTCTTTCCTTCTCTGATCTTCGGGTTTCAAATTCAAAGGTCTTATCCCTGAATATACCCAAGGCCTTATACTCTGAGCTCTCCCGTTCGTAGGCCTGTTCAAAGCTCCCTGAGGCCTCATACATCTGGCTTATCTTTCTATTCGTTATCTGCGGAAGACAGTTCAAAAGATAGAGATACTGCCGTTCCCTCTCAAGCTCATTCATATTTATATACCCATCATGTCTATCCGAAGCTTCATATATCGCCTCCTTGGGACATCCCCTTCTATGCCCTTCCTGCTCCATAAGCCCCGAGCCTTTCCTCAAGGCTGCGGAGCTCGGAGGCCTCAAGCACATGCTCCTCCCTGATATCCTCGCTTTCATCCATATCGGCTATGGTCCTTGCCACCCGCAGTATGCGATGATAGGACCTGCCCGAAAGCTGACGCTTTTTAAATATCTCCTTAAGGAGCAGCCTGCAGTCCTCATCTAGGCGGCAGAAGCGCTCTATCTCCCGTATGCCCATGCGGCTGTTATGCTCTATCCCCTCTATGTCCTTAAATCTCTCCCGCTGTATCTCGTAGACCCTTTTTACCCTTTCCCTCACCTCGGCTGAGCTTTCCTCCTTCCTTCCAAGGCTCTTTTCCCGTTGGCCATAGAGCAGTTCCTCAGCCCTTATGGGCCTTGCCTCTGCAAATATATCTATACGGTCCAGTATGGGCTTTGACAGCCTGCCCATATAGACCCTTATCTGGCCCTCAGTGCAGCGGCATCTTGACCTGTCCGGATAAAATCCGCAGGGACAGCCGTTGATGGCCGCCACCAGCTCAAAGTCAGCCGGATATTCGTAAGAGCCCCTCATGCGCTGTATCCTGATGCGACCCTCCTCCATGGGCTCCCTGAGACCCTCTAGGACCTCCCTTTTAAAAAGCGCCATCTCATCAAGGAAGAGTATGCCTCCGCTGCTGAGGGAGACCTCCCCAGGCTCTGCCCTCTGTCCCCCTCCTAAAAATGCCGCCATGCTTATGCCATGATGGGGTGCCCTGAAGGGCCTTCTGCCGATAAGGGGGCTCTTTTCCGGGAGCAGTCCTGCCACGCTATAGACCATGGATATCTCTATATCCTCCTTCCTCGAAAGCTCCGGCATAAGTCCCGGCATACATTTGGCAGTCATGGTCTTTCCCGTGCCTGCGGGTCCTGAAAAGAGTATATTGTGCCTGCCGCTGACTGCTATCTCAGCAGCCCGCTTCATGAAGGCCTGACCCTTTATAAAGGAAAGGTCTGCCTCTCCACAGACGCCCTTGGCTGTCCTAAGCTTAAGTTCCGGCTTGAATTCCCTTCCATCAGCCAGTATCCTGCGTCCCAAGCCCTTTCCATGTCCTCTCCCAAGCTGCTCTGATACATCCCTTGCCCTAAGGAGCTCCAGAGCCGTCTTAAGGTCAGAAAAGCCATATATGTCTATATCCTCGATAACGGACGCCTCCTCCACACAGTCCCTTGGCAGCACCACCGATCCGATGCCCCTGTCCCTAAGGAACATCACCCGGGGCAGTATGCCGCTTATATGCTTAAGCCTTCCGTCAAGACCTATCTCACCTAAAAAGGCAGTATCAGAAAAGGCCTCCTGCTTAAGCTATCCGAGGCTGCACAATATGGCCACGGCGATTGAAAGGTCAAAGCCGGTACCCTGCTTCCTTATGGAGGCCGGTGCTATATTGACCGTTATCTTCTTAGGTCTTATATCTATGCCGCTGTTTTTGATGCCATTTAATACCCTGTACTGGGCCTCCTTCGTCTCCGATGACAGGGCTCCCGATAAAAACAGTCCGGGGATCCCATTCTGAGCATCCGCCTCAGTCTCCGTCATAAAGCCCCTGATGCCCATGAGGCCTGCGCTCTTTATGCTTGCAAACATTTTTAACCTCCGTACCTTAGGAAAATAAGATAAGTTATAAAAAGATAACTGATAAGATAAAAAAGAAATGATAGATATGATTCAGAAAATCATAAATAATTCCGGAAAACAAATGAACAGCTGATATTATGAAGCTAATGATAGGTCAATGAGTAGTCAAACAAATAGTTAGACAAAAAATAAAAAAACGAAAGAAGCACGAGCGAAG
>DVNS01000077.1 GCA_018714145.1 Candidatus Avilachnospira avistercoris | reverse complement strand
AGGCACCTTCTCGGGCTTCACATAGCTTATGGTATCGAGGAACTTTATGATATCCGTATAAATCTCTCTATTATCCATAAAAGGCTCCTGAAAATAAATAAAACATAATATTTTCTAAGTATACTATATCTTCGGGGAAAATTAAAGTAAACCCAAGGGCAAAAACAGGCTCTTGAATGTAAAAGGGAATATGTGTTAGAATTACCCCTGCAGATATGAAAGGTCTGCACGGAAAGAAGGCGGAAATGAGCATCAGGATAGAAGCGGACATACATACACATACCATTGCCAGCGGCCATGCCTATGGCACCATCAGGGAGATGATGCAGGAGGCAAGGGATAGGGGACTTAAGCTTTACGGCCATGCGGAGCATTCTCCGGGGACTCCGGGAGCCTGCGACCCCCTTTATTTCCTAAATCTTAAGGTGGTCCCGAGGGAGATATACGGAGTGGAGCTCCTTCATGGCTGTGAGATAAATGTGCTGAACGGCGGAAGGCTGGATCTCAAGGAGCGCTATATCAGGCCCTTGGATTATGCCATTGCCGGAGTCCATGGTGTCTGCTATGAAAATGAGGGCAGGATAAGAAATACTGAAAATCTCATAGACTGCATGAAGCATGAGAAGGTATTTTTCGTGTCCCATCCTGACGATGACCATACGCCCCTTGATTATGAACTGCTGACCGAGGCCGCAAGGAAATACCATGTGGCTCTGGAGGTCAACAACAGCTCCTTTAAAAAGGCAGATAAGCGCCTCAATATGTTCGATAATTACAGGACGATGCTGAGACTTTGTAGGGAAAAGGAGGTCTGTATCTTCCTTGGCTCCGATGCTCACGACCCGAGTGCAGTGGGAGATGTGGAGCTTGCGGCGGACTTTGTGGAGGAGCAGGATTTTCCGAGGGAGCTCATATTAAATACGGACGCTGAGAAGCTTAAGGAGTTTATTGGATATAAGGGCAGAAGCTGAGTGCTGCTTCGGACTTGGCGGCAGACCATACGTGCCGGCAGGAGGACGCATTTTCATCAGAAACTGAGAAGTGATGACCTAAAGCAGGTCTTTATGTGCAGTGTCGGCAGTTTTGATATCAAAATAGGCTTTTGAAGCTGAAATGGAGAGTAATATTTTGAGTGATATTTTAAGAGGCTTGAATGATAAGCAGCTTGAAGCAGCGGAGCATACCGAGGGCCCGCTGCTTATTTTAGCAGGCGCAGGCTCGGGCAAGACGAGGGTACTTACCCATAGGATAGGCTATCTTATCGAAAAGGGCGTCATGCCGTGGCAGATACTTGCCATCACCTTTACAAATAAGGCTGCAGGCGAGATGCGGGAGAGGGTGGACGGACTGCTCTCGGGAAAGGGAGTGGATGTATTCGTATCCACCTTTCATTCGCTTTGCGTGACCATACTGAGACGGGACATCGATAAGCTCGGCTACGGCAGGGACTTCACCATCTATGATACGGACGACCAGAGGACCCTGATGCGGGAGGTCATAAAGGCCCTGAACCTTGATACCAAGACCTATCGTGAGAGGGGAGTACTGAGCTTTATCTCTAACAGGAAAAATGAGATGATAGGTCCTGAAGAATATGCAAAGACAGCCATGGACTTTTATGAGCGAAATCAGGCTGCCATATATGCAGAATATCAGAAGAGACTTAAAAAGAACAACGCTGTGGATTTTGACGACCTTCTGATACTGACGGTAAAGCTCTTCAAGGAATTTCCCGAGGTGCTGATGGGCTGGCAGGAGCGCTTCCACTATATCATGGTGGATGAGTATCAGGATACCAACTCGGTACAGTTCGAGCTGGTACGAATGCTGTCCGCAAAGTATAGAAATCTCTGCGTGGTGGGTGATGACGACCAGTCCATATATAAGTTCAGAGGAGCGGATATCGAAAATATCCTGAGCTTCGAGCGCTCATTTCCGGGGGCCAAGGTGGTGAAGCTGGAGCAGAACTACCGTTCCACGAAGTCCATACTTGAGGCGGCCAATGAGGTCATAAAAAACAACAAGGGCAGGAAGCCTAAAAAGCTCTGGACCGGCAATGAAAATGGCGAGCTCCCCACCTTCAGGGAATATCCGGATGCCAGAGCAGAGGCGGAGGGCATCATAAGCGAGGCCGAAGACGGAGCATTTGCATTAAAGGATCAGGCGGTGCTTTACAGGACCAACGCCCAGTCAAGGCTTTTCGAGGAAGCCTGCGTAAAGCATAACCTGCCTTACAAGATAGTCGGAGGCGTCAACTTCTACCAGAGGCGGGAGATAAAGGATATGCTGTCCTACCTGAGGCTCATCTCCAATGGAGTGGATGACCTGTCCCTGACCCGTATCATCAATGTGCCGAAGAGGGGCATAGGCCCGGGAACAGTGGAAAATCTCCGTGCCTTGGCTTCTGAGAAGGGCCTCAGCATGTATGAGGCCATAGAGGAGCTGGGAAGTCCGTCCTCGGCCGCCTCAAAAAAGCTCTATTCCTTCAGGGAGCTTATCGAGGGTTTCAGGAGCCGTGCCCTCAGCGGAGAGCTTTCCATCACGGGGCTTATATCTGCCGTAAGGGACGAGACCGGCTATGCGGATGAGCTTATGAAGGAAGGCGAGATAGAGGGTAAGACCAGACTTGAAAATATCGAAGAGCTTATAAATAAGGCTGCGGATTATCAGCAGGATGAAGCTAAGGAGGAGAGCCCGGAGGCTAAGGAAAGCCCTGATGCTGCCCTTTCCAGATTTCTTGAGGATGTGTCGTTGATAGCGGACATAGACGGACTTTCAGACTCTGACAATGTACTTCGCCTTATGACACTTCACGGAGCAAAGGGACTGGAGTTTGACAGGGTATTCCTCTGCGGCATGGAGGAGGGACTGTTTCCTTCTGCCGCCAGCATCAACTCAGATGACCCGGAGGAGGAGATAGAGGAGGAGCGAAGGCTCTGCTATGTGGGAATCACAAGGGCAAGGAAGGTGCTCCGCATGTCCTCTGCCGCCGAGCGCATGGTAAATGGGGAGATGCGCTACTGCCGCGTATCAAGGTTCATAGACGAGATACCGGACGAATGTCTGATGAAGATAATGCGTAAGAGAAGGGCTGCATCATGGGAGGATGAAGATGACGATTATGATAATCCCATCCCTAAGGCAGGCTTCAAAAAGAAAAATGCCTTTGCTGAGAGCTTCGGAGGCTTCGGCCCTTCCAAGGGCTATGGAAGCGGAGGCTTTGGCGGCTATGGCGAGTTTCAAAGAGGCCGCGAGTCCTCCCTCATAGGCAGCGGAAAGGTAGGAAGCGCAGGGGGAAGGAGCCGAATCATCGGAGCCTATGGCTCCCTTGATAAGTCTGATCCGGGAAAACGAAGGGGAGCCGCAGGAGGCTCCCTGATGAAGGGTCTTAGCAAGGGCATGCCCCAGATGGGAAAACCGGACTATGCCGTAGGGGACAGGGTGTCCCATATCAAGTTCGGCGAAGGCACGGTCCTTGACATAAAGGAGGGTTCTAAGGACTACGAGGTCACGGTGGACTTCGATGAAGGCGGAGTAAGGAGGATGTTCGCCGCTTTTGCAAAGCTTAAAAAGCTTTAAGAAAGTTTATGAAAAATACATATCTAAAATCCCGGCTTTATGGTACAATTAGTCCATAGAGAATAAAAAGCTTAGAAAGCCGATGCAGATCGCTTTGGGAGGGCGCATTTTCATAAGATGCCCTGACCTTTGGCTCTGCGGCGAAAAAGGCTTGAGGAGGTAGGCTATGGAAAACAGATTTGCGGATAAGCTCGCTGCTTTTAAGACAGATACGAGGGAGAGCCTTGATGATTTCATCACCAAGATGAAGGTCAAGGAGATCATCGAGGAGAATGAGGAAAAGAACAGGCTCTATAAGACCATCGGCATCATCGTGGCTGCAGTGGCAGTGATAGGCCTTGCCGTATATGCCGGCTATCTCATTTACAGGATGATAAAGCCCGACTACATCGAGGACTATGATGACGATTTTGATTATGATGACTTCGATGAGGATGAGGTAGAGGATGCTCTTTCTGCAGCAGCTGAAGCAGCAGACGACGGAGAATAATAAACTATATGACAGATGAGATGATACATCAGTGCAGCCTCTTCGGTACATGCGGAGGCTGCACATATGGTGCCTTAAGCTATGAGGAGCAGCTCGCCATAAAGGATGGAGAGATGAGGAAGCTCATAGAAGAGGCTCAGTGTGACATGGATAGATATGAGGGCATCTTAGGGAGCCCTCTTATTTTTGCGTACAGAAACAAGATGGAGTTTTCCTTTGGAGACTCTGCCAAAAATGGCCCCCTGACCTTAGGCCTTCATAAGAAGAAGAGCTTTTACGATATAGTCGATACGGACTGCTGCCTGATAACCCATGAAGACTTCAATGAGATACAGCGTATCACAAGGGAGTATTTTGGAGAGCTTGGGCTCACATATATGGATAAGCGCTCCCACCTTGGCTACCTCAGGCATCTGCTGGTAAGGAGAGGCATAAGGAGCGGAGAGATACTCATAGACCTTGTGACTACCACCCAGCCCCTGATACCCGTCATGGCCCACAGGCTCATTAACGACAGTGTGCTCTATGACGAAGGGGCAAGGCTTTCAGGAAGGATAGAGGCTTCAACTGCGGTCAATGTCTATGATGAGAAGGAGACCTTGGCCATGTGGGTGGAGCTGCTCCTTAAGGCAAAGGAGGAGGGGCGTATATCAGGAGAGCTGAGGGCCATACTCCATACTAAAAATGACCGCCCTGCGGATGCTATCATAAATGAGGGCACCAAGGTGCTCTATGGCAGCGACCATATCACAGAGGAGCTTTGCGGGCTTAAGTTCAAGATAACGCCGTTTTCATTTTTCCAGACCAATACGGTGAGCGCAGAGCTTATTTACAATAAGGCTATTGAGTATATCTCTGATGGGCTTGGAACAGAAAAGCTCTGCTTTGACCTGTTTTCCGGTACGGGGACCATCACCCAGATACTGGCTCCCCATGTGAAAAGGGCAGTGGGTGTGGAGATAGTGCCTGAGGCAGTGGAGGCAGCCAAGGAAAATGCTGCCCTAAACGGCCTTACTAACTGCGAATTTATCTGCGGAGATGTGTTTGAGGTGCTTAAGGACTATCCGGAAAGGCCTGACGCAGTTATTCTCGACCCGCCGAGGGATGGAGTCTCGCCGAAGGCCCTCGACATCATAGCCTCCTATGGAGTACCGCACATGGTATATATAAGCTGCAAACCCAAGAGCTTCTTTCGGGACCTTGAGCTCCTCAGGGGACGGGGCTATGAAGTGAGCCGTATGTGCGCCATAGACCAGTTCCCTTGGACCAAGAACACTGAGCTTGTGGTGAAGCTGTCGAAGATAGGCTGACAGTTATCAGACTTTTATTTTTGGCTAATATTTTAACTAAAACTTGCCTTTTTGCTTATTTTTAGCTAAAATATTAGCTATGAATAACTTTGATTTTTTAAAATCACCACAGGAGACCAAGCTTGGCATAGCTGAGCGTGTCAGGGAGAGACGCAGGGAGCAGAGGCTTACTCAGACGGAACTTGCTTCGCGCTCAAATGTGAGCCTTGGCTCGATAAAACGTTTTGAACGTACAGGGGAGATATCCCTTTCCTCACTTATCCGCATAGCCTTTGTTTTAGGTTATGCGGATGATTTTGATAAGCTTTTTTCAAGGAGAGCTTATGCTTCCATAGAGGAGGTCATAAATGAACGGCGCAGATAGGCTGACAGTCTTTTTTGAAGGAAAGAGGGTCGGTGAGCTGGCAAGGACGAGGGATATGCTGTGTGCATTTCAATATGACAGGGATTGGCTTTTGAATGGTTTTTCTATAAGCCCATTATCACTGCCGTTGGAAAGCAGGGTATTTGTCCCCAAGGCTTATGACCCCTTTGAGGGTCTGTTTGGAGTGTTTTCGGATAGTCTGCCTGATGGATGGGGGAGGCTCCTTGTGGATAGGATGCTTAGAAGGCAGGGTATTGACCCTAACAGCGTGGACCCGATTTTACGGCTTGCTATTGTAGGAAGTTCGGGCATGGGTGCGCTTACCTATGTCCCCGAATTGGATATAGGTAATGGAGAAACTGAAAAGGATATTGATGCTCTGGCAGAAAGCTGTTCAAAGCTTTTGGAATCAAAAAGTGAAGATGGTCTGGATGAGCTGTTTGCCATGGGAGGTTCCTCCGGCGGTGCAAGGCCTAAAGTAAATTATGAGATCGATGGTGAGGAATGGATAGTAAAATTTCCAGCTTCCTTTGACAGCAAGGATGTAGGCCTTCAGGAATATGAGTATTCTCTTTGTGCCCGTGAGTGTGGGATAGTCATGCCTGAGACCAGATTGCTTGACAGCAAGCTGTGCCCGGGATATTTTGCTGTAAAAAGATTTGACAGAGATAAGGGAAAACGTATTCACATGATATCTGCCTCCGGACTGCTTGAGACCTCTCATCGGCTTCCGAATCTTGACTATGATATATTGATGAGGCTCTGTATGAAGCTGACTAACAGCTTTTCTGAGATAGAGAGGCTCTACAGGCTGATGTGCTTCAATGTCTTTGCTCATAACAGAGATGACCATTCTAAGAATTTCTCGTTTTTATATGACACATCTGAAACGAGATGGAGTCTGTCTCCGGCCTATGACCTTACCTATAGTGATTCGAT
>DVNS01000076.1 GCA_018714145.1 Candidatus Avilachnospira avistercoris | reverse complement strand
TATGATTAGCGGACAGAAAGAAAAGAGCGGGGCAGAGTGGAATGACGTATTGCAGTAATCTCAGGGTAGATGCCACCTTGGTGGCCAATGAGTTTTTAGATCAATATATGCTTAAGGCAAACGGGGACTATGTAAAGGTATACCTGTTTCTTTTAAGAAAAGGCAAGGATGAGGCTGATATATCCGAGATAGCAGAGGCACTGGAGCTTACCGAGGGGGACGTGCGCCGTGCCATAAGGTATTGGGAGGAGACTGGGGTCTTTAAAAAGACTATTGCAAAGAGGAATGATTCCGACAGACCGGCTGAGGAAGAACTGAAAGCCGATACAGATAAGGAGACCGAGAAGGAGCCTTCAAAGGCTTCAGTTTCCGGTACGGACACGCCTGAGGAGCTCAGGAGCAGATACAGAAGGGCATCCGGAAAGGATATACTTAACCGCCTTTCGAGGGATGCCGAATTCAGACAGCTTTTATTTGTCGTGCAAAGATATATGTCAAAGGTCCTTACGGATTCGGAGCAGCAGGTCTTTGCCTATCTGTATGACGGACTGTCCATGCCCTGTGAGGTACTGGATTATCTGGTGGATTATTGTGTGCAGCAGGGCAAGTCCAATATCAGATACATAGAAAAGGTGGGCCTTGACTGGCATAGGCTGGGCATCAGGGACGTGGATGCGGCAAAGGAGAGGACCAAGACCTTTGATAAGGCAAGGGATGACAGCAGGAGGAAGTCAGTGCGCAAGCTTGACCAGAAGGGTCAGAGCAGGGGCACGGATTATGACTCCATAATACTTGATAAGGTGATAGGAAGAAAGCAGAGCTGATGGCGCTTACAAGGGAGCAGTACAACCGGATAATGCGTATCTATGATGAGAGGCGCCGCCGCTCTGAGGAGATAAACAGAGGCAGGCAGGATGAGGCCTATGAGCGGGTGCCAAGGCTTAAGGAATGCTCAGACCGCATCTCGGCAAATGCCGTGGCGGAGACAAGGGCCTTCCTTTCAGGAGACAGGGCCTTGGCAGTGAGGCTTCGGGAGGAAAGTGCCGGACTTATCAGCGAGAAAAAAAGGCTGCTTAAGGAAAACGGATATCCGGAGGACTATCTTGAGCCGGTATATGAGTGTCCCTGCTGCAGGGATACGGGATATGTCGGCACGGAAAAATGCAGCTGCCTTAGAAAGATGGAGTCAGAGCTCATCTATATGAGTTCAGGACTGCCTAAGATACTTAAAAAAGAGAATTTTGAACACTTCGATCTAAGCGTGTTCGATGATGAAAAGACGCTTTCTGAGCTGGCTCCAAAGCTGGTCATAACCCAGCGGGGATATATGGAGGAGATAGTCCTTCCCAAGGTCCAGAGCTTCCTTACATCATTTTTTAAAAACGGGGCGGAGAACCTGCTCATGACCGGACCCTCCGGCACGGGCAAGACCTTCCTCAGCAACTGTATAGCCAATGAAGCCATAGAACGCTGCAGGGGGCTCCTCTATGAGAGCGCTGCGGAGATGTTTGAGAAATTCTCCAAGGAAAGCTTTCGCCATGGAGAGGATGAGGCCCTGTCAGGCAGGATAAAGGAGATATATGACTGTGAGCTCCTTATCATAGATGACCTTGGGACTGAGGTGGCATCTGCCTTTACTGAATCGAGGCTGTTTATGCTGCTTACCCACAGACTTAAGACAGGACGCTCCACTATCATATCCTCGAACCTTTCCCTTAATCAGATGAGCCGTATATACGGCGAAAGGATAGTATCGAGGATAATGGAGAGCTATGTACTGATACCATTTTATGGAAGTGACCTGAGACTTCGGGGAGGAATGCGAAGATGAGCGAGATATTGAAGAAGGCGGAGGCCGCAAATTCATTTGAGATAGAGACCATACCTGTAGGTCCCCTTGGATTGGTGCCCCTTAAGGGCATGAGGGAGCTTACGGAGAAGATAGACAGCTACCTTGTGGATTGGCGGGCAAAGAGGGAGTCTGAGCATAAGGAAAGCATATTGTTTGCCGGATATCAGAAGGACAGCTTTATCATAGAGGCTGACTGCCCGAGATTTGGTTCGGGAGAATCCAAGGGCATCATAAAGAGCTCGGTCCGGGGAGATGACCTCTATTTTATCGTGGATGTGACGAATTATTCCATACTATATACGGTGGGAGGCGTTCAGAACCATTATTCGCCGGACGACCATTTTCAGGACCTCAAGCGTATCATAGCCGCAGCAGGGGGCAGGGCAAAGCGCATGACCGTCATCATGCCCTTCCTTTATGAGGGCAGGCGGGACAGCCGCTCCGAACGGGAGTCTCTGGACTGTGCCCAGATGCTGAGGGAGCTTACGGATATGGGCGTGACCAATATCATCACCTTTGATGCCCACGATCCGAGGGTGCAGAATGCCATACCCCTTTTCGGCTTTGAGACCGTATCGCCCACCTATCAGTACATCAAGGCACTGCTCAACAATGTGCCTGACCTTGATATAGATTCTGAGCACATGATGATCATAAGTCCCGATGAAAACGGTATGCCGAGGGCCATTTATTTTGCCAATGTGCTGGGCCTTGATATGGGCATGTTCTACCAGAGGAAGGATTATTCGAGGGTCATAAACGGCAAAAACCCGGTGGTGGCCCATGAGTTCCTTGGGGCCTCAGTGGAGGGCAAGGACGTGGTCATCGTGGATGACATGATATCCTCCGGAGAGACCATGGTCAGCGTGGCAAGGGAGCTTAAGCGGATGAAGGCAAAAAGGGTGTTTGGCTGCGCTTCTTTCGGACTTTTTACTGGCGGAGTCAAGATATTTGATAAGGCCTATGAGTCCGGCATCATAGATAAGGTATTTACCACGAACCTCACATATCAGATACCTGAGCTTTTTGAAAAGGAGTGGTATGTAAGTGTCGACATGGCTAAATACATAGCGCTTTTAGTCGATCATCTGAATCATGATTATTCGATAAGCAATCTGCTGAATCCCACGGACCGCATCAATAAGAGGGTCAGTGAGTATAAGCGTAAACGTGAAGAGGAAATGAAGAGAGAGGCCTGATGAAGGAAAGCAGTATCAGCATAAAAGCAGAAAGCAGCATGTTCAGAAACAGGATAGTTATCCTGAGCTTTGCCTTTATGGTATTGGTGATGCTGGTCCATGCGGAAAATCTTTATCTTGCAGAGGCATCCCAAGGCATGGGCTACAGGCTCCTTTCCTCCTTCGAGTATTTCTTTGGGGAGGTGCTTGGGGAGGTGGCAGTGCCCGGGTTCTTCTTCATCAGCGGATACCTGTTCTGCCGGAGCTTTGAGAGGCAGAAGGTAGGCCCTTCCATGATATGGGCAAAGTGGAAAAAACGTATATTTTCCCTGCTGATACCCTATCTGATATGGAACCTGATATATTATCTTATATATCTCGCCTTCGGAAGGGCGGAGCTGAGCCTAGGCTCAATATATGAGGCTTTAGTGAAGTATGCCTATAATCCGGTGTTCTGGTATATGCAGCAGCTCATCATACTGAGCATCTTGGCTCCCTTCCTCTATGCCGTATTCAATGACGGAGGAAGCAAGGCAGCGATATTTTTATTGGCGATGATATTTGTGGTTGCCTCCAATTACTCGCCGGAGGGCATACATATAGTCAATGAGGATGCACTGTTTTATTACTGCTTGGGCATGGTCTCGGTGATTTTTTTCAGGGACATATTTGAAGAGGGCGGTGTGCTGCTCAGTAAGATAGGCATAGCCGCATTCCTGATATTTATGCTCGTGACCGTGTTTCATGGATATTTTATGCAGAGCCCCTATGCCGCCGTGCTTTCAGGAAGCGAGATACTGAGGAGGGCCGGCGGAGTCCTTACTGCATGGGCACTGGTATTTTGCTGCACGGACGGTAAAAAGGAGCCCAAGGGCTTCATGGGCATCAACTTCTTTATCTATGCGGTACATTATCTCATCATAAGAGGGGTCAATGTGCTGCTTCCGGAAAGCCTTCCTGCGCTTTTTGCGGCATATATAGCGATGCCCTTCATATGCACTTTGGTGCCCTATGGGATAAGTCTCATACTCAGGCGCTTTTTGCCGAAGATATACCTTATACTTTGCGGAGGCAGACAATGAGCCTTTCAGATATGTTTGTATGGAGATCCAAGAAGGAGCGGGAGAGGGAGCGCCAGAAATATGAACGCTTTGCCTTTCCCTATGGAGAGCCCCAGCGCGGGGAGATAGAGAGGCTTCTTAAGGAGCTCCTTCCCAAGGAGCCCGGTAAGACTGCCATGGCAGTATATCTTTTGGGCCGGGAGGGCTATCTTGGCTCCTTTAAGATGGACGATGAGGACAGGGCCGAGCGCACAAAGGAGGAGAGCCTTAACGGAGCTATATACAGGCTTTCCCTTCAGTTAAGCGGAAGATATAAAGCCTATCTGCCCTATTATCTGGCGCTGATACTTGCAGACGTGGACATAGACGAGAAGCTTCAGTACCCTTCGGCAGAGGAGCTTAGAAAAAAGGCGGAGGAGCTTAAGGAGAGCTTAGGGCTGGGCTAAAGCCAGAAGCGGTATTTTTGAGTTTGTCAACGAAAAAATGTCCCTATCAGGGGGACCATGAGGACCAAGGCCATGGGCCTTGGTATTTTTGTGTAAAAAAACAGCTTTAATTTACGTATTTTCATTAAAAAACGATTTGTACTTTTTAAAATCTGTGTTAAAATAATGTCAATAGCGAGTTTTGGCGCGAGCTTACGTCATACGCGAATTCTTTCAGGAGGAAAAGTCTATATGTATCGGATACTTGAAGCAGAAATGCTGGCGGACAAGATATACAAGATGGTCGTTGAAGCACCGTTTGTAGCCAGAGCCTGTCAGCCGGGAGAATTCCTGATAACAAAGATCGACGATAAGGGTGAACGCATCCCCCTTACCATCTGCGATTTTGATCGGGAAAAGGGCACAGTTACCATCATCTTCCAAGTGGTGGGAGCATCAACATTACGCATGGCCGAGCTCAAGGCCGGTGATGCCTTTGAGGATGTGGTAGGCCCCCTTGGCAATCCTTCGGATTTTGTTAAGGAGCCTGTCGAAGAGGTGAAGAAGAGACGCTATTGCTTCATAGCAGGCGGTGTGGGAGCCGCTCCCGTATATCCTCAGGTAAAGTGGTTCAAGGAGCATGGCATAGACTGTGATGTCATCCTTGGTACCAGGACACACAGCACCCTTATCATGGAGGAGGAACTTAAGGCTGTTGCAAAGAACCTCTATGTCTGCACCGATGACGGAAGCTATGGCCATGCCGGCAATGTCACCGTCATGCTCAAGGAGCTCGTTGAGGAGCAGAAGAAGCAGTATGATATAGTAGTGGCCATCGGTCCCATGATAATGATGAAGTTCGTCTGCCTTGCCACTAAGGAATACAACATACCTACCATCGTCTCCATGAACCCCATCATGGTGGATGGAACAGGCATGTGCGGAGCGTGCAGGCTTCAGGTGGGCACAGAGACCAAGTTTGCCTGTGTTGACGGACCCGAGTTCGACGGACATCTTATCGACTGGTCCCTTGCCATGAAACGTATGAACACATATAAGACCGAGGAAGGCAGAGCCATGCTCAAGGCTCAGGAGGGAGCTACGCACCATGGCGGATGCGGAAACTGCGGAGGTGACAGATAATGGCTATGGATGTATTGCATAAAGTACCTGTAAGAGAACAGGACCCGAAGGTCAGGGCTACCAACTTTGAAGAGGTATGCTATGGCTACAATGAGGAAGAAGCAAGGGCAGAGGCCCAGAGGTGTATAGACTGTAAGAAGCCCCAGTGTGTTATCGGCTGCCCCGTAAGCATAGATATCCCCGGCTTCATCAGAGAGGTCAAGGCCGGCAATTATGAGGAGGCTGCCAAGGTCATCGGACTTTCCTCAGCCCTTCCGGCCATCTGCGGACGTGTATGTCCTCAGGAGACTCAGTGTGAAGGCAAGTGTATAAGGGGCATCAAGGGCGAGCCCGTATCCATCGGTAAGCTGGAGAGATTCGTGGCTGACTGGTCCCATGAGCACAATATCGTGCCTGCCGTAAAGGGCGAGCCCAACGGCAAGAAGGTGGCTGTGGTAGGAGCAGGCCCTGCAGGACTTACCTGTGCGGGAGACCTTGCAAAGCTTGGCTATGATGTGACCATATTCGAGGCCCTTCATCAGCCCGGAGGAGTGCTGGTATACGGCATCCCTGAGTTCCGTCTCCCCAAGGAGAAGGTCGTAGCCAAGGAGGTAGAGCTTGTAAAGGACCTTGGCGTCAAGATAAACTGCAATGTCATTATCGGAAAGTCCATCACCATAGACCAGCTCTTCGAGGAGGAGGGCTTTGACGCCGTATTCGTAGGTTCAGGCGCAGGACTTCCCAAGTTCATGGGTATCCCCGGAGAAAATGCCAACGGAGTATTTTCAGCCAATGAGTATCTGACAAGGAACAACCTCATGAAGGCCTTCAAGGACTATGATACGCCTATCATGAGAGCCAAGAAGGTAGTAGTCGTAGGCGGCGGCAATGTAGCCATGGATGCTGCCCGTACTGCCCTTCGTCTCGGAGCCGAGACCCATATAGTTTACCGCCGTTCCGAGGCAGAGCTTCCTGCCAGAGTTGAGGAGGTACACCACGCCAAGGAGGAGGGAGTCATCTTTGATCTGCTCCAGAACCCTGTGGAGATACTTACCGATGACAATGATAATGTAAGGGGCATCAGGCTTATAAAGATGGAGCTTGGAGAGCCGGATGCATCCGGAAGGAGAAGGCCTGTGGAGATACCGGGCTCAGAGTACGAGATAGAGTGTGACGCAGTCATCATGTCCCTCGGAACCTCTCCCAATCCCCTTATCTCAAGCACCACCAAGGGCCTTGAGGTCAATAAGCACAGGTGTATCATAGCTGAGGAGGAGACAGGAAAGACCACCAAGGAAGGCGTATATGCAGGCGGCGATGCCGTCACCGGAGCAGCCACCGTCATCCTTGCCATGGAGGCAGGAAAGAAGGGTGCAAAGGGCATACACGAGTACCTGTCAAATAAATAAGAGTATATAATAGATATGATCAAAGTAAAAAGACAGCTGCTTTAGGGCGGCTGTCTTTTTTGTAAGAGATATGGAATAAAGTATGCTGGTAAAAACGGAGTTATAGGACAAAACGTGTTGGGAAAAACCCACTGTAAACCAAGTAAATAAGTCAGCAGGCCGATAAAAAGCAGATTGTATGTATGCAATCATAGAATCAATTCATATTGTTTTGCATTAAAGTGGATAAATAAAGGATAATAACTGAAAAAACTTCTGCCGATGGACATTGCAAAAGCAGCAGTCCAAGGCAGAAGTTTTTGTATTATAATTTTTCGCCGACAAAATATGTGATAAAATTTATTGAGAAATAAGATAGTGCTTTTTAAAAAATGTTCAGCTTTTACTCCGCATTGAACACATACTTATCCATGCGGTGAAAGGCTTCTTTTACTCTTTCGAGAGGCAGCGCAAGGTTGATGCGGATATGGCAGGGGCCGTGGAACATCCTGCCGTCCTGCCAGGCGACACCCACATCCCAGCCGGCCTTTTCTACTTCATCTATGGTCTTGCCATGCTTCTCACACCACTTTGTGCAGTCTATGAAGAGCATATAGGTGCCCTGAGGCCTTGAGACCTCTACTCCGTCAAAGTGCTCTCTGATATACTCGCAGGCAAAGTCTATATTGCCGCTCAGTACCTGATTGAGCTCATCTGTCCATTCATGTCCCTCAGGACCATAGGCTCCGATCAGAGAATACATGGAGAGCAGGTTCATGCTGTTGTAATGGGAAAGGGAAGACTCCTTATCTACCCTGTCCTTTAATCTCCTGTTATAGATGATATGGTAGCTGCCTATAAGTCCTGCAAGACTGAAGGTCTTGGAAGGAGCGTAGAGGGCTACGGTCCTCATCTTTGCATCCTCGGATACGGACTGTGTGGGGATATGCTTGTAGCCGGGGCTTATGATATCGGACCAGATCTCATCGGATACCACATAGACATCATATTTCTTATAAAGCTCCATGGCCTTTTCTATCTCCCACTTTTCCCATACCCTTCCGCAGGGATTGTGAGGGGAGCAGAAGACGGCGGCGTGGATATTTTCAGTTCTGAGCTTCTCCTCCATGTCCTCAAAGTCCATCCTCCAGATTCCCTGATCATCGAGATAAAGGTCACTGTGGACTATATTGTAGCCGTTGTTTTTAAGGCTGCTTGTGAAACCGATATAAGTGGGACTGTGCACCAGCACCTTGTCGCCTCTTGAGCACATCACGTTGAGGGCGGAGATAACTCCTCCGAGGACGCCGTTTTCATAACCGATATTTTCCTTTGAAAGGCCGGTGACGGCGTTTCTCTTTGACTGCCAGTCTATGACGGCATCATAGTATTCATCCCTGGGTGAGAAGTAGCCGAAGTGGGGCTCCTTTATGCGTGCCTCCATGGCTTCTGTGATGGTGTGAAGGGTGGGGAAATTCATATCGGCTACCCACATGGGTATGGCGTCGAAGCCCTCTTTGGGAGCTCCGGGAGCGCTGCCTCCCTTTCCGAGGCTGTCATAGGCAGAGGCATCCTGGCCCTGTCTGTGCATGATGGTGGTAAAATCGTATTTCATTATAGAACCTTATCCGTCTCAGAACTTTATATATTCTTTCGAAATATAAAGCTCTTCTTGAGGAAATATCCCTTTCTTCCGGATCCCCGGATGATTTCTGATGAGAAAATTATAAACCAGATATATTTGCCTTAGCAATAAAAACAATCACTTTATCCTTGTTCATGATCAGAAATTTTTGGCGAAGAGCCGCAGGATCATGCAAAACCGGTGATTTTACAGGACTTTGCAGAAGCTTTACATAAAGCTGAGGGAATATTTTACGGAGCCATACCTATAATATTCATGTAACAAAAATTACAGAAACAGGGGAAATACGAAATAACATTTTCATAAACAGTTTTCGCTGCTATGTGAGAAAGGGTATGACATGAAGGCTGCAGGAACTGCAAAAGATGGAAGCTTTGAAAACCGCATAGAGGACAGAAGCTTTGAAAGCTGCATAAGAGACAGGAGCAGCAGTCTGAGCCCTTCCCAGTCCAGGCTTCTTGAGAGCATACTTAACAGCAAGGAAGAGACCGCTGTCATGTCCGTAAGGGAGATAGCAGAGAGAAATGAAGTTTCCGCGGCTACGGTCTCAAGATTTGCAAGGCAGCTTGGTTTTTCCTCTTTTTCGGAGTTTCAGGATGTGCTTCGAAAGGACATGCTCAGGCGCATAGACACGGTGGATAAGATGAGGCATACCGCAGTTATCGAGACCGCCTCAGGCTTTGTTGGTAATGCCGTAAAGCGGGATGCCGGTACTATGGAAGAAGAAGCAGCTGAGCTAAGCGAGCGGCTTATCCTTGATGCAGCGGAGAAGATATGCAAAGCCTCCTGCGTTTATGTGGCCGGGCTTGGCAGTGCCAGGTCCCTTGCGGAGTTTCTGTGCTACAGATTCAGCTGGATGGGCATAAGGAACCGGAAGCTTACGACAGGCGGAAGCGAATTTATGGAGAGGCTGGTATTTCTCGGCAAAAGGGACCTTCTTATAAGCATAGGCTTCAGAAAGACCTACCCGGAGATAGAGATAGCGATAGATCATGCCGTGGAAAAGGAAGCGGGCATCATAGGCATGGCGGAAAGCCCCACATCCTATATATCAAGGAAATCAGAGATACTGATACCTGTAAGGAGAGGACCTCAGGGAGAATGGAATTCCCTGGCTTATCCGATGTCCGTATGCAATATCCTGGTCAGGCAGGTGCTTGAAAAACGTAAAGATAAGGCCATACGCACAGCAGGCGAGCTTGAGAAGCTTAATAAACGGCTTGGCAGGAGGCCTGATGCGCAGGGCTGAATCGAATAGATAGAAAATGAAAGATAAAGAAAAGATCAGAATGGAGGAGAAAAAGATGAAAAGAGGGATCTATGTAAAGGCAGCGGCAGCAGCATTGTCAGTGCTCATGCTTGCAGGCTGCGGAGCATCTGCAGAGACTGAGACCACTGCAGCACAGACAGCAGCAGAGACTGAGGCAGCTCAGACTGAAGAGGCAGCTTCGCCGGAGACCGCAGGAGAGGAGGCTGCTTCAGAGGACAAGGAGCTTTCAGGGGAGCTTACCATCTATACCTCAGTTCCTCAGGATATGGCAGACACCTTCCAGAGGGCTTTCCAGGAGAAGTATCCGGATATCACTGTCAATGTATACAGGGCTACCAGCGGTGAGGTCCTTACAAAGATGAAGACCGAGAAGGAAGCAGGACAGATGAGCAGCGATGTTGTATGGGTTGCTGACTTTTCTTCTGCGGACAGTTTGAAGGACATAGACCTGCTTGCAAAGTATGAGTCGCCCGAGGGAGAGTTTATAGCTGATGAACTCAAGGATGCGGAAGGCTATTACTACGGATCGAGGGTCATAAATATGGTGCTGGCTTATAATACTCAGATAGAGGCTCCAAGCTCATGGAATGATCTCAATTCGCCTGAGCTTTCCGGAAAGGCCGGAGTGCCCAGCTCCAGCAGCGGATCAGCTTTCCAGTTCATAGGCACTATGGTATCCAATCCCGATTTCGGATGGAAGTATTTTGAAGACTTCAAGGCCAATGGAGGCATGCAATTCAAGGCCAATAATGATGTGCTTCAGCGTATAGCAAGCGGTGAGATCCTCGCAGGTGCAGTCCTTGACTATATGGTAACTGATATGAAGAACCAGGGATCCCCCGTGGATTTTGTGATACCTGAGGAAGGAGCCATAGCAGTCGCTTCACCCATAGCTCTGGTCAATGGCTGCTCCAATGAGGACAATGCAAAGGCATTCATAGACTATGTGCTTTCAGAGGAGGGACAGGAGCTCCTGGCTTCTCTCAATACCACACCTGCAAGAAGCGGCATCGAGGTGCCCGAGGGAGTCCTTTCCCTTGATACCCTTAAGCTTATGCCCTCTGACATGACATATATCTCTGAGAATTCAGCAGAGATCAAGGATCAGTTCAACCAGCTTTTCGGAGAATGATCCCAAGATCATAAGATATAACGGTAGAAAAAATGAACAGGACAAACAAAGGTATGGTACTGCTGGCGGCTCTGCTGCTGGCAGTACTTATAGGATATCCGGTATTTATCATAATAATCAGGAGCTTCACCCTTGACGGGGCATTGAGCCTTGAAAATTATAAAGAGGCTTTTTTTGACAGCAGCAATTATAAGGCTCTTATGCACAGCCTTATAGTTTCCGCTTCGTCCACTGTGCTTGCCACCATCATAGGCTGCGGAGCCGCCTATTTTACCGTCCGCACGGACATGGCATTCAAAAAGCTGGTACACAGTCTCTTTCTTTTTAACTTTTTCATTCCTCCCTTTATCATGGCCATGGCCTGGAGACAGATACTTGGACCTGTAGGCACTGTCAATAAGCTTTATCAGGCATTGACCGGATCCACTGATACGATAATCAATATATACGGACAGGGCGGGATAATACTTGTATTTACCCTGAGCAGCTCTGCAATGGTATATATGGTCATGAGGAGCAATTTTGAAAAGATCCAGTCCTCCCTTGAAGAAGCTGCTGTCATAACAGGAGCTTCTCCTTTTCAGATATTTAAGGACATAGTCATGCCGGTGCTGAAGCCTTCCATCTTCTCGGCAATGATACTGGTATTCGTTGCAAATATGTCCAATTACGGAGTCCCTTCCGTGCTGGGCTTCCATGTTTCGTACTACACCCTTACGACTAGGATCAGACAGGTGCTGGAGGATTTCTCGATGGCAAATAACATGGAGGTAGCTGCATCCCTTTCCACTGTCCTTGTCATCATTACGGTACTGACCCTGACTGCAAAGGACAGGATGCTCAAGGGAAAGGAATTTACCCTTATAACCGGTAAGTCCGAGAAGGCAGCACCGAATGAGCTTGGAAGATGGAGGATCCCCATGGGGATAGTTTGGAGCCTTTATGGCATGGCCATAAGCTTCTGCCCCATACTCTCCATCCTTGCCACCTCACTTACAAAGGCCTACGGACTTCCCTTCAGCATCGAGAATTTCAGCCTTAAAAATTATGCTACGGTACTCAATATGCCTCTCTTCCAGAGAGCCATGCAGAACAGCCTGTTCCTTGCCTTTACTGCTGCCTTCATATCGGTTGCCATAGGCTTCTTGGTGGCCTATCTCTGCGTCATGGCGAGATCAAAGGCCAGCGGTATCCTGGAGTTCGTGATCTCTATGCCTGCAGCCATCCCCGGCACCGTCATGGCTATAGCCATCATCCTTGCCTGGCTGAGGCCCATCCCCGTGCTTGGGTTCAGTATCTATAACACCATATGGATCATATTGATAGCCTATGTGGCGAACTATACTACTCAGGCCTTCAGGACCATCTCAGGAAGCATGTATCAGATAAACCGTTCGCTGGAGGAAGCGGCGGTGATCTCGGGAGCTGAACTTCCGAAGATAATGACCAGTATAGTGATACCTCTGATAAAAGAAAGCATAGGTACTTCCTGGTTCCTGATCTTCATTCCCTGCCTGAGAGAGCTGACTCTTTCCATCTTTCTCTGGTCTTCGGGCAATGAGACCCTGGCCACGGCTATATTTACCCTGCAGGATGCGGGCAATTATACTGCCTCATGTGCCTTAAGCATACTGATCATAGCCATGATCGCCGCGGTTAATATATTTGTGGGCAAGGTATTTCATATAAAAGGAACAGTCGGATAAGGAGAAGTTAAGGCATGTCATATATAGAGCTTAAAAATATCAGCAAAAGCTTCGGAGAAAAGGAAGTAATAAAAAATTTTGACCTGAGCATAGACAGGGGAGAATTCATCTCTCTTCTGGGACCCTCCGGCTGCGGAAAGACCACTCTGCTCCGTATGGTCGCTGGCTTTATAGATCCTACGGAGGGTGAGATAATAATAGACGGGAAGACGGTATTTTCATCTGAGAAAAATATCTATGTCAAAACCGGAAAGCGCAACCTCGGCATGGTCTTCCAGTCCTATGCCGTATGGCCCCATATGACCGTATATGAAAATGTGGCCTATCCCCTTAAGATAAAGAAGCTTCCTAAGGAGGAACAGAGGGAAAGGACCATGGCCATACTTCGGCAGGTAGGGCTTGAAAACAGGGAAAAGGACTATCCCTGGTCCCTTTCAGGAGGACAGCAGCAGAGAGTAGCCCTTGCGAGGGGCCTTGTCATGGAGCCCTCGGTGCTGCTTCTTGACGAGCCTCTTTCCAATCTGGATGTGCAGCTTCGTCAGAAGATGAAGGAAGAGATCATGGATATACAGAAGAGGACAGGGGTGACCGTCATCTATGTGACCCATGACCAGAGCGAGGCTCTGCAGATGTCGGACAGGATAGTAGTGCTCAGTAACGGCAATACAGAGCAGATAGGGACTCCAGAGGAGATATATCATCAGCCCAGGACTATATTTACCGCAAACTTTGTTGGCAGGATGAATTTTATCCGAAAAGATGGAAGGACCATAGGCATACGTCCCGAATATATATCAGTGATAAGGCCTGGAGATACGGAAGCGAAGCCCGGATCCCACAGCATAAAGGGAAATCTCGGAAGATACATATTTGAAGGAAGCAGGAACGAATACTTCTTTGACACTGAAAAGGGAGAGATAAGCGTGGAGACTCCCAATGCTTTGCCTTTGTCAGTGGGTGAGGATGCCCTGCTCAGCTGGGACAGACAGGTGGATTTTGAGGAGGAAATGCATGAAGTGGATGCTTAAGACACCCAGAGGGAAGGATCTTCGGGAAGGGCTGGAGCTTGCAAAAGAGGCAGGCTATGACGGAGCCGAGATCCAGATCTATGATGCCCCCGGAGGAGAGGCCTGGGAAAAGCTCGTAAGGAATGAGGCAGAAAGGCTCGGCCTTCTGATATCGGTCCATGCTCCAAGCGGCGACATCAATCTTAGCTCCAGCAATTCAGGCATAAGAAGGGAATCCCTTTCGCAGGTCCTGGATACCATCAGATCCGCGGCAGCGGTAGGAGCCATGTCCGTCACCGTCCATCCCGGACGGCTTTCATCCATGAGGGAAAACAGGGAAAGGCAGCTTTCCTGGATGCAGGAGGCCTGCGGCATAATCTCGGATCTAGCAGGGGAATTCAGAATAAATGTGGGCCTTGAAAATATGGAGCAGAGGGCAAAGGAGGTCTATACCTCCATCAGGCTGCTGGATAAGCTTATAGGGGAAAGAAACAGCTATACTGGCATGACCTTGGACCTTGCCCATCTTTTTACCGTGGATCCGGATATGGATATTACAGGCCTCAGATCCAGGATCATGAACGTGCACATAAGTCAGTATGTAAAGGGCTCTCCCCATCACAGCCTAATGGATCCGGAGGGTGAGCTTTCCGTAAGCGGATGCCTGAGGATGCTTATGGATCATGGTTATGACGGCACCGTGGCAGTCGAAGCCAAGGATGATCTTGGACTTTCTGCAGCGAGGGCCAATCTTGAGATATTGAAGGCCTCGTGGAGAGAAGTCAGAGGAGCAGGAGGCTGATATGGAACTCTATATAGCGGGAGGCTGCAGAGAGCATGGATGCAACTGCTTTCTGATAAGGGGAAGCAGGTATTACATTTTGCTTGACTGCGGAGAAGGCCTTGGAAATACTCCGCAGCTGCCCAGTCTCCTCAAAGAGGACATAGAGAAGATAAGATATATATTTCTAAGCCACAGCCACAGGGATCATGTGGGGGCTCTAAGCTGGCTTTTCAGACAGGGGTTTTCCGGCAGGATATATGCTTCGGCTCCGACACTGGATGTGATCAGAAACAGGGATGGTCTGGCTTTGCAGAATGCAGCGGATATAACGGCTATGGAGGACTCCTGCGGGGAGATACGGATAGATGAGGGGCTTTATGTTAGCTTCGGAAGGAGCGGACACTGCAGAGGGGCTCTCTGGTATCAGTTCAGCTTTGAAGATAAGAGGATATTCTTTTCCGGTGATTACAAAGGAGAGTCTTCCTGTTATCCCTGGGATACACCGAAGGACATATATGCTGATGCTGCAATCATTGACTGTGCCTATGGGACTGAGATCATGGATCCCGCAGAACAGCTAAGGGCTCTCAGAAAGCTTATGGCTGAGTGCCTTAGGGAGGGGAGGCAGCTTCTGCTTCCTGCTCCTTATAATGGAAGGGGAGCGGAGCTCAAGCTGATCGCAGACGAGATGCTCAGGAAGATGGGCATTGGAAGCAGAACATATGCCGACATGAAAAAGGATCACTTCGGGATAATGGTATTGCCGGATCCCCAGCTTAAGAAGAAGGAAAGCAGAAGACTTTCGGAGTATGTCCTTTCTCATGGTGGAAAGGTAGTATTTACTGGACATGTATACGAGGATACAGAGGCCTTCAGACTGCTTAAAGAAGGAAGGGCCGGTATGCTGAGGTATCCGGTACATCCTGATGCCAGGGAGGCCCTTAAGCTATGTGCTGCAAATGATTTCAGAAAGGTGGTGTTCAATCACTGCCAGAAGGAGATCAGGCCGGAGGACTGTCTGCCTGCAGCTAAAGAGCTCATGAAGGAAATGGGAAGGGATGAGAATGAGGCAGAAGAGCTTTGCAGCCGTATCCACTCCATGAAAAGAGGAGAGAGCATGGCTTTCTGAGGCATTGGAAGATATATCAAAAACCAGCGGCGCCTTCAGGGGGTGCCGCTTTGCTTGTTTTTATTGGCTTCTTGCTGCCATCCTTATCAAAGCCCTGTATTTATCAGGCATATCGTTGTCCTCCTCGATACTGATTACAGTATACCAGATTTATTCCTCCCAGTATGCCTCATCAAGATGATTTTTTCCGGTCTCATAATCTATGACTACTCCAGGCTGGACATTATAGCAGTATATGCAGAACTCCATGCCGTCACTGCCATCCTCCTCGGAGCGGGCCTCCATGAGTACGCCTCTTGCCAGGAGCTCATCTCCATAGAAAATGGGAGTTACACGATAAAGCACCTTGTCTCCGCTGTCCCTGAGATACCAAGCGAGATCTTCCTCAAAGGGACGCATGGCGTCGGCATTCATGGCCCTGGTGCCGGTGATGAGATTTTGAGGATTGGCGTTCTGGCCGGTGAGCTGATAGCCTATCAGGTGTGAGCGGTTATATATGGCCTCCCCTTCCACGAAATCATAAAAATTCTGCCTCCAGCCTGTGGGCTTTATCTCTGAGATATCTCCCCTTTCCTCGTGGGGCATAAGGGACTTATGGAGCATGGCCATGGCAGGACCGCAGCGTCCCAGCTCGTCCAGCTCGCTGAAGCTTTCATAGGGCTCGGCCTCCATCTCCCCGTCACTGAAGTAGGGTACATTGTCATTGATGATGACATAGGCCTCTCCTGAGTAGGGCGGGATATCATCCAAGGAAAAGCCCTCGGAGAAGGGAGAGACCACCCCATGCTCAGTGCTGCCTGAGCTGACGACATCAGAACTTGCCTCGGTCTCGGACTGGATTTGCTCGGAATAAGTTTCGGATGTATCAGAAATATCAGAAGTTCCCGAACTATTTTTCAGGTATGGAGAAAAGAAAAAGTAAACTACGAATATAAGTATTATGAGCCCTATCTGAAGGGGCTGCCTGTTATTTTTGCTATTATGCTTCATTTTATTCCTCGTAATTATAGTGTCATAGCCTTTCAGTATCCTCTCAGGGATATTATCGGCCGCATCCCATATATGATA
>DVNS01000075.1 GCA_018714145.1 Candidatus Avilachnospira avistercoris | reverse complement strand
AACCTCGAAATGCGAATTTTTCAAGTGTTTATCGTTAAAGAAATATCACAGCTTGTACTTTTTATGTATTTTCATCCCTTACATATCCGGCCACGTTCATGGCGTGGTCGCCTACTCTCTCAAGGTTGGTAAGGATATCCAAAAATACGACTCCGGCCTGAGGGTTGCATTCGCCGCGGCTGAGCCTTTCGATATGCTTCTCACGGAGCTCATCGGTAAGGTTATCTACCTCTTCCTCCTCACTGCGGCATTCCTTTACCGCCTCAAGGCTATGCTCAGCCTTTGCCTCTACCGCAAGGCGGAAGGTCTTCATGGCAGCGGCATTGGCATGCTTGATGTCCTCGATGCCAGTATCTGAGAACTGGATACCGTTATCCACCACATAATCCGCATACTCGGCAAGGTTCGTGGCATGGTCTCCTACCCTCTCGAAATCGCTGATGGTATAGAAGAGGTTATTGACATGCTGCTTCTGCTTCTCTGTCAGCTGCAGCTTATTGACCTCGATAAGGAAGTCGGTAAGTATGCCGGCCATCTGGTCCACGGTCTCCTCCTCGTACTCTACCTCAGCAGCCTTTTCCTTATTGCTCTCGAGTATGGCCTCCATGGCTATGCCAAGCTGCCGTTCGGCCTTTCGGCCCATGGCTATGACCTCATCATCCACTGACTGTATGGCTATGGCAGGAGTAGTGCCGAGGATACGTACATCCAGACGCTTCTTCATGTCCTTTGCCTCGCCCTGATAATTATCAAGGGATACTGAAACAGCCTCCTTGCTCCTGACCATCATACCGGAAAGTTTAACCAGCATGTCTGCCATAGGATACATGATAACGGTGCAGAGCACATTGTAAACTGTATGGAACAGGGATATATCCACAACGGTCATGGGTGAATTTGCAAATTCAGGAAAGAGTATCTGTATGATAAACATCACTATGCCGAAGATCACTGCACCGATGACATTGAACAGGATGTGGATATTGGCCGCCCTCTTGGCCGTGGTATTGGTACCCGTAGAGGATATAAGCGCCGTAGCACAGGTACCTATATTCTGTCCAAGGGTGATGTATACCGCTGCCGCCTTAGTCACCATGCCGCCCATGGCAAGGGACTGAAGTATGGTAACGGAGGCCGTGGAGGACTGGATGATGGCTGTAACTACCGTACCGGCAAGTATGCCGAAGATAGGATTGCTTCCAAGTACCCTGAATATCTCTCCGAATATGGGAAGCTCCGTGTAGGGCTCCACGCCTGCAAACATCATGTTGAGGCCTACGAACAGCATGCCTATACCTGTCAGGACCTCTCCAAGGAGATTATCCTTCTTGGACTGGAACAGCAGCATATATGCGCCGATACCAAGAAGGAGCGGTGCAAAGAAGCTGGGGCTGAATATCTCCATCATTCCGCCCATGTCCACCTGTATCAGGGAAACGAACCATGAGGTCACCGTGGTACCGATATTGGCACCCATGATGACGCCGGTAGCCTGCATCAGGTTCATGATGCCGGCATTGACGAGACCGACTACCATGACCGTGGTAGCCGATGAAGAGTGGATGATAGCCGTGATCAGCGCTCCGACTATCACGCCCATAAGACGATTATCCGTGACCTTTCCAAGATAATAGCTGAGCTTTGAGCCTGTAGCCTTCTGAAGTCCCTCTGACATGATGTGGATGCCGTAGAGGAAAAGGCCAAGTCCACCGACCAGATAAAAAATGTTGCCAACCAATGTAAGATCCATACTGACCCCCATAGATTTTTCTTTTCAGTAAAAGCGGGCCGGGATGAAAGGCCTCCATGCCTGTCCACTGTCCGAAGCCGCTTCGGACATCCCAAGCCGCGTTTTACAAAAATTATACATAAGCGATATCACTATAACATAAAACAGGACGGGCCAACAAGCCCGTCCTTACATATTTTTTACGAAAATTTTATATTTCCCGTCTATCTTAATATCATCTTAATGCCATGGTTTGTTTGCTAATGCGGTCTTAAGCCGAAGCGGATTTCCTTATCCATGCTGATTTCATGGGTTCTGGCAGAAGGCATCCAGCTGATATTATCTTTAGAAATTCTGTTTGACCTTACTGGCCTTGTATCTTCTGAGTGCCGGTGCTCCACACGTGCTGCTCCTTTGAAGCCTGAGGAGTATTTTGAGCCATGACTCCCACCAGCTTGTGGGGTACATAGGGTTCCTCCAGATAAGCTGCTTCTTCCTCCGAAAGCTTAAGCTCCACGGCTTTTGCCGCCCCTTCGATATGATGCAGCTTTGTTGCACCGACCACCGGAGCCGTCACCTTCCCGAGCAGCCAAGAAAGGGCTATCTCTGTCATGGAAACGCCATGTTTTTCTGCAAGCTCCGCTACCCGGTCTATAATAAGCTGGTCTTGCTGAGCTGTGGCATCGTACTTGAATCTGGCATAGCTGTCCTCCAGAAGTCGTTTGGAGGTCTCTCCGGGATGCTTGGAAAGGCGGCCTCCTGCCAGAGCACTATAGGGCGTCATGGCAATATCATCTTCGGCGCAAAGCTTTGCCATCTCCCGCTCCTCTTCCCGGAAAATCAGATTGTAGTGACCCTGTATGGAAATGAATTTTGCAAAGCCTTCCTTATCTGCCAGAGCATTGGCCTTGGCAAGCTGATAGGCAAAGCAGTTGGATATCCCTATATAACGAGCCTTTCCGGCCTTCACGATACGATTCAAACCATCCATGATGTCATAAAGAGGGGTTTCGTGATCCCACATATGATAAATGTAGAGGTCCACATAATCTGTTTCCAGATTCCTGAGGCTGGTATCTATCATATTTTGGATATGCCGCTGTCCGCTGATCCCCGCTGCTATCTCCTCCTGCGTGCGGGGCAGGAATTTGGTGGCTATCACTACCTCGTCCCTTTTTGCAAAGTCACGAATGGCACGTCCCAGATACTGCTCGCTGGTACCGCTCTGATAACCTACGGCAGTATCAAAAAAATTTACCCCCAGCTCCAAACCACGCTTGATTATCTCCCTAGAATGTTCCTCATCTAGGGTCCAGCTGTGCTGACCGTTATTTGGATCTCCAAATCCCATACAGCCCATGCAGATACGGGATACCTTAAGATCTGAATTTCCTAAATTTGTGTATTTCATACATCTATTCTCCTGTCCTTATACTTCCACTACTTGAGCTATTTTTCCTGAAGCCACTTTTCTATCAGTTCTTTTAGCTGTGTGCCGCCGTCTGCAATCACTTCAAGGGGTTCCCTCACATCCGCTTTAGGGCATAGCTTTGCAATGTCCATTTGAAAGTCCGCAGGCACACCCCCGCAGTGGGAATAAAACGGAAGAATGATCTTTCCCGAAAAGTCATTCTTATAAAGCCATGAAGCCAGCGGCGGCGCTATCGTACCGCACCAGTTCGGAGAACCTGCAAGAATCACTTGATAGGAAAGCGGAGAAGGCGCTCCCGGAAGTAAACTCGGATGACATCCATGTTCTACCTCTTTTTTCACCTGTTTAAGGAGCTCCGAAAATGCCATGGGATAGGGCTGCCAAGGATATATTTCATATCTGTCTCCCCCTGTAAGCTCCTGTATGCCCTTGGCTATCCGGTGGGTATTTCCAGAATAAGAATAGGAAACGATAAGCGGTTGTATTTTCTGGTTTCTCTTTTCAACTGTCATTTTGTCACTTGCTCCTTACTTCATTTTCTTTTCCCAGCAGCGGAAAGGATATTGCCGCATATCGGTCAATAGCCTGTCATATTCCGCCCGTTTTAAATGCAATCACTTTATCCTTCTGCCAACAGATCCCTGCAGGCATTAAGGGCATTAAACAGTCTGGGAATACCCATGTAGCCGCTGGCGTGGACCAGAGCGCATACTATCTCTTCCTTGGTATTGCCGGCTTTCAATGCTCCCGCCGCATGGCTCTTTACCTGAACTTCGGCTCCTCCCATAGCCGCCAGAAGGACCACCGTAAGCAACTCCCTTGTTTTAGTATCCAGACCGGTGCGGGTGCTGAAGTCGCCGAAACAAAGCTCTGTCAAAAACCGGGGCACAGCCTCATCAAAGGGCTTCGGCAGCCAAGTATAGCGTTCCTTTATCTCATCTCCATATATCGGATCTTGGATATCAAGGCCCTTTTTGAAACGTTCTTCCTCATTTTCGACAGCCAAGGTCTTTTGGGAAGGCAGCGGAAGTTCGATGCCATTTTGTATAAACACCTCATTCATAGTGCTTATGGCATTGAGAGTCTTGGGAAAGCCGATGAAGGGTGCACACTGATATATAGCTTCCCTTATCTCCACCGGCGTACAGCCTGCATTGAGGCTTGCTCCCACATGAGCCCCAAGCTGCGGCAGGGCGCTCAGCACGGTGAGGACCGTAACTGTCACAAGCTCCCTCATACGGTTATCCAGACTACCGATATAGCATACATCTCCAAAGATATAGCCCTGAAGTATCTGCATGAATTCTCCGTCACTGCCCTCATCTCCTGCAGCATGGCTGTGAAACAGCTCCTGCATCTTTTGTTCCGTTCTTTCTTTTCTATTCATAAAATTTTGCTCCTTTCCGTTCTAAAAGGCTTTTGCTCTTTTCCATAAAGAATCTTTTACTGCTTTTGATTTCTGACTTTATTATAAGTTTGCCTATTTTCAATGTCTAATACCTATATTTTATCTTTATTGATACATTTTATGTATTGATAAAGTTGAACGGTAAAACTGCTGCAAAATATAATTTTCAGGCTCCAAAAAATCAGCAAATTAAAAAAGCTAGTGAAAAC
>DVNS01000006.1 GCA_018714145.1 Candidatus Avilachnospira avistercoris | reverse complement strand
TATCAACGGAGGCGGATATGGTAAGCAGAGACGTGACTATAGTTAACCCTTCAGGGCTTCATTTAAGGCCCGCAGGAAATCTCAGCCAGACTGCTATGAGATTTAAGAGTGATATCATCATCACATTTCAGGAAAAGACGATAGTTGCCAAGTCTGTGCTCAATGTCATGGCAGCAGGCATCAGATGCGGCGATAAGATAAATATCAGATGCTCGGGCGTCGATGAGGACGAGGCCCTTAAGGTCATCTGCGAAGCGATAGACAGCGGCCTCGGCGAAGGCAAGTAAGTCATTTAAGGAAGATTTAAGCCGGACCCCCATTGCGTTTTTCTGCAAATGGGGGTTTAATAATGTTAAAAGGAGACAGATATGAGCGAAGAGTGCAGCGGAAACTGCGGAAGCTGCGGCGAGGATTGCCCCAGCGCAGGAACAAATAATTCACAGCCCGTGGACTTCTCGGCAAAGCTTGCTGAGGGCAGCAAGGTAAAGCATGTATATGCAGTCATGAGCGGAAAGGGCGGCGTAGGAAAGTCACTGGTGACAGGGCTCCTTGCATCTGCCTTCCAGAAAAAGGGCTACAACACGGCCATCCTTGATGCGGACATCACGGGACCCTCTATCCCCATGGCCTTCGGAGTGGAGGGCTACGGCCTTGATGTGACCATGGACGGAAACCTCATGATGCCTGTACGCAGCATGAACGGTACCCAGATAATCTCGGCAAACCTTCTGCTTCAGCACAACACCGACCCTATCATATGGAGAGGCGCCCTGATAGCATCTGCCGTAAAGCAGTTCTGGTCAGAGACCTACTGGGAGGATGTAGACTATATGTTTGTGGATATGCCGCCGGGAACCGGAGACGTGCCCCTTACGGTATTCCAATCCCTGCCCATAGACGGCATCATCGTGGTGACGAGCCCTCAGGAGCTGGTATCCATGATAGTTACCAAGGCGGTCAACATGGCAGAGAAGATGAACCTGCCCATAGTCGGCATAGTAGAAAATATGTCCTATGTAGAGTGCCCTGACTGCGGAAAGAAGATATATCTCTTCGGCGAGAGCCATATAGAAGAGGTGGCTAAGGAGCATAATCTCTCTGTGCTGGCCCAGATACCCATCGACCCGAAGATGGCCGAGCTCGTCGATGCAGGCAAGATAGAGTACGCCACTGCAGACTGCATGGACCGTGCCGTCTCAAATATCATTGCCATAGATAAGGCGGTAGGAAAATAAGCTAACTGATGAAAAGAACATTTAAGAAGACGATAATACTCATGGCTTTGCTGTGTTTTGGCATGTCCGTTCATGCCATGGCAGCAGAGCCATTAGTCTATACCGGAGCAGAGACCTTTGTGATGCCCGGAGCGGAGGGCACAGTAAGCCAGCTCGGAAGGGCCGAGGGCACAGCAAATGCCTCTAAGTTTGAAAACAGCTACACGGCCTTTGGGATAAATATCCCCGAGGGCTGTACCTTGGAGACCTTTGAAAAGGTCCTTTATGATGTGGACGGGAGCCTCAAGCTGTATGGCTATGTGCCGGATATGCTGCTCTCTACCTATGCAGCCACTGCGGAGCGTCCTGACCCTGAGATGAGTGATGACGATACCATGGTCATGCTCTGCTATTTCCTCGGGAAGACAGATGCTGCCGGCACTCCCATCGATGTAGGGGCCTATATGCAGAGGGTCATCGGAAGGCTATGTCAAAACGATAAGCTCCTTCCTTATATCGAGGTATCAGAGCGCAGTCTCGGGCGGAATAACTATCTCTGCCAGAGCCTTGACTATACCAAGGCCATACAGAGCTATTATCACAGTATCTATGCAGGCGAGGCTGAGCATCCTGCCTTTGATGAAAGCTTTTCCTACAGGGCGGAGCTCTATGCAAGGGACCTTGGAGATAAATATTACATGATAATGTATGTAAAAAGCGGCGAAAGCTTTGAAAGCGCCGCGGACTTCACTTCGTATATATATTGATATGCCGAAAGAAGTCATGGAAAAAAAACATAAAAAGCCGCTCATCTCGGTCCGGGACCTTTATAAGATATATAAGGTCGGGGAAAGCGAGGTCAGGGCCCTTGACGGCGTGAGCTTCGATATATTCAAAGGAGAGTTCGTAGCCATAGTCGGAGCCTCAGGCTCAGGCAAGTCTACCCTGCTCAATATGCTGGCGGGACTTGAGCCTCCCACAAAGGGGGAGATCGATATAGCTGGAAAGCGCATAGACAGGCTTTCGGAGTCGGGCCTCGTGGCCTTCAGACGCAGCAATGTAGGATTTATCTTTCAAAGCTATAATCTGCTCAATACCATGGATGCGGAGGAGAATGTGGCTATGCCGCTGATGTTCCGCGGAGTGCCTAAGAGCCTTCGGCTAAAGAAGGCAGAGGAGCTCCTTAAGCTTGTGGGAGTGGCAGATCAGGCGAGACACATGCCGAACCAGATGTCCGGAGGACAGCAGCAGAGGGTGGGAATAGCAAGGGCCCTCGTGTCAGACCCCAAGATAATATTTGCAGATGAGCCCACGGGAAACCTCGATTCAAAGACCAGCATGGATGTGCTCAGGCTGCTCCAGCGGCTCGTGAAGGAGGAGCACCAGACCCTCGTCATGGTCACCCATGACAATGACCTTGCCTCCTATGCGGATAAGCGCATCAGGATATCGGACGGAAAGATCATAGACATGGATCTTTCAGAGAGGGCGAGAACGATCGAGGGTATTGAGGCATAAGTCAAAGCGGCAGAAAAGGAAACTCAGTATAAGAAAATCATGGAAGAAGGCTGCTGCGGCCCATGGCCGTAAAGCCCGGGAGGATGCTATGCTTAAGGATAGGATCGATATAAGGCTAAAAAGGATAAGCTCAGTGCTGCTTTTTCTGACTGTCCTCATGACCTCTGTCATGGGAGCCAGTCTTGATGCCCTTGCAGCCTACAATGATACCAATCTCAATACATTCATACATAACGGAGAGTCCATCCCTGAGGGAACTCCCGGCATGCCCCTTACCATCAATTTCCGTTTTGGTTATGACGGGGTACAGGGACTTTACAACCCTTCGAGCGACTATATACAGGATGTCAATATCTCCCTTTCCAATGACCAGACCTATCTTGGAGTGCAGATAGAGGTGGGACAGAGCAAGTCTGCCTTCCTTGACAGGCTTGAGAACCTGTTTGGAGAGGAGCTGGACAGTGAGACCCTGAACGAATATTATCAGGGCTATCTGGACGGTTATCACGATACCTCCAACGGTACCGTGCTTTATAATTATCCGGTGGACAGTGGATCTTATCCCTTTGAGGTGGACGGCCAGCTCTTTCGTCAGAATGTGCATTTTGATTCGGTCAAAAAGGGGGAGTATCAGGATGTGAGCCTGACGGTAACGGTCAGGAAGGATACGAAGGAGGGCTACTATGCCATCCCCATAGCCTTCACCTATAAGCTGCCCCATGTGACCTATCAGGACAGCCGGAGCTATCCAACCCATGTGGAGTACATCAATGTCTATATCAGGGCAGCCTCTGCGGAGAGCGGCAATGCTGTCCAGTCTGAGGACCAGTTCGTCATGGGCGAAAACCAGATGACGCCCTACGGTACCTATCCTCAGGTCATGGAGTTCGGCATAAACCTGAGGAACCAGAAGGAGACTGCCTATGACGTGACCGTGAGCATGCAGATGGACCTTGGAGACAACGCGGTCAAGACCACTGCTGTGCCCAAGTCCGCCGCCAATCAGGGCTTCCCCTTCGACATAAATGAAAGCAATTATGACCGGCATTATGACAAGATAGAAAAGGATGAGGTGGTAAGCGTACCCTATTCGATGGCCATCTCCTCCCATACTGCCAGCGGATTTTATCCGATAAGCTATGAGATAACCTATAGGAAGCTGCGGGATGGCCAGCTCTATTCGGAGGTCCACAGCTGCTACGTCCGCATCAGGAACGCGTCCATGGAGTCCGCAGATCAGGAGGGCCAGAGCGGAGAATGGAACGCCAACACCGCCACAAAGGCAAGGATCATCGTCAAGTCTTTCAGCACCGTGCCTGAAAAGATATATGCAGGGGACAGCTTCGAGCTCTCCGTGGAGTTTGAAAATGCCTCCTCGGGCATAGATGCCAGCAATATACTTTTTACCTTTAATTCAGAAGAGACAGCGGATCATACGGCGGTATTTTCCAGTGACAGCGGAGCCAATTCCACGGTGGTGAACTCCCTTAGATCAGGGGAGAGCGCGGTGGTGAAGATGCACTATACCTCGAGGGCCGGTGTGGATCAGGGATCTTATACCATCACGGTGAAGGAGCAGTACGACAGTCCTGAGTTCAAGAATGCAACTGAAGAGGTGACCATAGATATACCCATATACCAGATATCAAGGTTCTCCACCTCCTCCTTTGAGGTGCTTCCCTCATCACTCAGCGTGGGCTCAGAGGCCAATGTCATGTTCGGCATCAACAATACCGGCAAGGTGAAGCTCTATAACGTGTCCGTCAATTTCAAGTCGGACAGCATAAGGGAGACCTCGGCCTATATAGGCAATATCGACCCCGGACATACCGGAAACGTGGATGTCATGCTGCCTGCGGTGGCTGCCACCATGGATGACGGCACGGTCATAGCCGAGATAAGTTATGAGGATGTCAATGGCAATGTGACTACGGAGCAGAAGGAGTTCGAGCTCTTCGTTACCGAGCCTGTGGACATGGGGTATGACGATATGTATACGGAGGAGCTTCCCGCGGAGGAGCCTCAGGGCCTGCTTGACCAGCTGAGGCAGTACATAGCCTATATAGCCATAGCAGCAGTAGTCTTAGTCATAGTCCTGGTAGCAGTCGTCAAAAGACACAGGAAGAAAAAGCTTGAAAGGGAGCTTGAGATAAAGGAAAATGAGGACGAGGAGGACGAATACTAAATATAATGGAGGTATGATTTGAAGCTTTCTGACCTTTTAAACCTCAGCATAAATAACTTAAAAAGGCGGAAGCTGCGCACCTTCCTGACTGTCCTTGGAGTCATAATAGGCACGGCCTCCATCGTGGTCATGCTGAGCCTTGGCATAGGTCAGTCCGAGGCCCAGAAGGAGATGATAGAGTCCTATGGCTCCCTGACCACCATCAACGTCTACTCTCCAAGCATGTACGGCAGTCAGGAGGCGGGGACAGAGCCCCTTTATCTCACTGATGACAGCATTGAGGAGTTCAAGAGGATAGAGCATGTGACAGGGGCAAGTCCCATACTCAGCTTCAGTGCCATAGCAAAACAGGGCGCATACGAGGCCTATCTTAACCTTCAGGGCGTGGGGCCCGAATACATGGAAAATATCGAACTATCCGAGGGACATCTTCCTAAGCCCACGGATCAGGAGCTCAGCATAGTATACGGGAACCAGATGATCTATAATTTTTATAATTCCAAGACGGGAGAGGGCTTCTGGTCCGGTGAGACAGAGCCGGATGTGGACCTTATGGGCCGATCCGTGTTCATCATCTTTGATCAGAATGCCTATTATTCGCAGGGAGGGACCGATGCGGACGGCAATGTGATAGCCGCTCCTAAAAAATATATCATCCCTACGGCGGGCATAACCGACGGTGGTCCCACAGGCTACAGCAATTACAGCTACGGAGCCTATTGTGACATAGATCTCCTTAAGGCTAAGCTTAAGAGCATATTCAAGAAGGAGCAGATACCGGGACAGCCCGCCAACTCAAAGGGCAAGCCCCTTTCCTACTTCGTATATGACAGCGCAGAGGTATATGTGGATGATATGGATCATGTGGCCGAGGTACAGGATGCCCTAAGCAGGATGGGCTTTCAGGCCTCATCAAATATGGAATGGTTAGAGCAGTCTCAGGACAGTATGCGCATGCAGCAGGCGGTGCTGGGCGGCATAGGAGCGGTCTCTCTGTTCGTGGCCGCCATAGGCATAGCCAATACCATGATGATGTCCATATATGAGCGCACGAAGGAGATAGGAGTCATGAAGGTCCTTGGCTGCGATATGGGCAATATCAGGGACATGTTCCTGATGGAATCCGGATTCATAGGCCTTGCCGGAGGAGTGCTCGGCATCATACTCAGCCTGACCATATCAAAGGTCATAAACGTGCTTTATCTCAACAGCCAGGCTGCCATGTACGGCGCGGCAGGAAATATAAGCAGGATACCCCTCTGGCTGCTTTTGCTGGCGCTGATATTTGCGGTATTAGTAGGTATGCTGGCAGGACTCATGCCGGCCCTCAGGGCCATGAGGCTAAGTCCACTAAATGCCATAAGAAACGAATAAACCTTGTGCTCAGGTCTAAAATATCCTATAATAACTAATTAAGTACCTTTTGGGAAGTGTAAGTCAGACGGTATCAAGGCAGGTATCGGGACGGAACATTTTCAGAAAAGACTGACCTGAAAAGGTCAGAGAGCTTTAGGATATCATAGAAAAGGAGCGCAGCATGGATAAGAAGAGATTTATACTGGATGCGGTAGACAGCAAGAAGGATAAGATCATCGAGCTGTCGGACCGCATCTTTGATTATGCGGAGACGGGATTTCATGAGTTCAAAAGCGCAGAGCTTTTTGAGAATATGCTCAGGGAGGAGGGCTTTACGGTCGAGGCCGGCATAGACGGCATGCCCACTGCCTTTAAGGCAAGCTTCGGAAAGGGACATCCGGTCATAGCCTTTCTTGCAGAGTACGATGCCCTGCCTGAGCTTTCCCAGGCAGGCGGAGAGACCAAGCGGGAGACCGTCGGCGGAGACAATCCGGATGGACATGGCTGCGGACATAACCTCCTCGGTGCGGGGACATTTGCAGCAGCCCTTGGACTTAAGGCTTACCTCACAGAGACCGGCAAGGAGGGCACGGTAGTGATATTTGGCTGCCCCAGTGAGGAAAAGGGCAACTCCAAGACCCTCATGGCTAGGGACGGGGTCTTTGACGGAGTGGATGCGGCCTTTACTTGGCATCCGGCAGACCTGAATGCAGTGGTGACCAGCTCCTCCCTTGCCAATGTCAGCGTATTCTTCAGATTTAAGGGACTTACCTCCCATGCTGCGGCTGCTCCCGATAAGGGACGCTCGGCCTTGGATGCTGCGGAGCTTATGAGCGTCGGCGTCAACTACCTTCGTGAGCATATCACCTCCGATGCGAGGGTGCACTATGCCTATAGGGATGTGGGAGGCATAGCGCCCAACGTGGTTCAGGGATATAGCTGCGTACATTATTTTGTAAGGGCTCCCAAGTCATGGCAGGTTCAGGAGATACTTAAGCGTGTCATAGATGTGGCTGAGGGTGCTGCCAAGATGACCGGTACGGAGATGAGCTATGAGCTCTATGCAGGACTTTCGGACTTCATACCCAACCATGTGATATCCGAGGTGCTTCAGGAGGCCTTTGAGGAGATAGGAGCTCCCAAATATGCAAAGGAGGACTACGAGCTTGCTCACAGGTTCTTCTATGAGTCCTACAGTCCCGAGGAGACAGAGGCCTTCAAGGCCAATCTTAAGGGAATATTTGGTCCCATGGCGGATAAATACATCGAGGCTCCCCTTCATGACGGCATCGTGCCCATAGGCTGGAATCGCCCGATACAGTTCGGCTCCTCCGATGTGGGAGATGCAAGCTATGTGATGCCTACGGCTTGGCTGTCCACAGCTACGGCTACACTCTGCACTCCGGGCCACACATGGCAGATGTGCGCCCACGGTACCACAGGCATAGCCCATAAGGCCATGCTCAGGGCCGGAGAGGTGCTGGCCCTTGCTGCCTCAAGGCTCATAGATGAGCCGGAGATTTGCGAGAAGGCCAAGGCAGAGCTTAAGGCTGAGACCGGAGGAGTATATGAGTGCCCGATACCTAAGGAGATAGGACCGAGGCTCGACGAGTGATCCATTAAGCCACGATAAAATATAACAAGTAGGAGAAAAACATGACACATCTTGAGATAGCCAACAGCTCCGTCATGGCCATGCTGTGCGGATTTACGATACTGGTGGTGCTGCTTCAGCCAATCCTTTTCCTGATACTCGGGGTAAAGAGGGGCCACGAGCTCCACATGACCGATGCTGAGATGAGGGAGGCAGCAGTAAGCTCGGCGGTATTTTCCATACTGCCCTCACTGCCCATCATCATAAGCTACCTGATACTGGTGCCTTCACTGGGACGTTACTTTCCGTGGCTGAGACTGAGCGTAGTGGGCTCGGCCTCCTATGAGACCATGGCTGCCAATATGGCCGCCGAGAACTTCGGCCTTGAGTCCATAACCGTGCCGGATATCCCTGCGGATATATTTATCGGCATAGTCTTCGTTGTAACGGTCAGCATACTGGGAGGAAACATCTTCAACCTGTTCTTCCTGAAGACCTACGACAAAAAGGTTCAGATACTTAAGGGCAAGAATGCGGCTCTGGTGCCCATCATAACCACGGCCATGTTCCTTGGACTTTACGGTACTATGGCTACGCCTTATCTTACCAATATAACGAACTACACGGCCTGGGCTGCAATACTCGGAGCAGGCATATCGTCACTCATCATAGGCAGGATAGCTCAGAAGGTAAAGGGACTTAAGGAATTTTCCCTGGCCCTCAGCATGATAATCGGCATGCTGCTTTCCTGCGTGGTCAATCAGCTGGTATAAGGAGGGGACATGATGAAAAACATGAGCTACGACGATAAAGTATATCTTTTGGGAAGGTCTACGGTGCTTCTTGCACTGATAGCCTTCGCCTCAGTGCCCTTCGGACTTTCGATGGCCTTCAACAGCCCCATAGACTGGCCCATAGTCATAGAGGCTACGCTGCCTATATTCCTGACCTTTGCCATATCTGCAGTATGTGAGAACTTAAGCTATGCGCCCATCATCGGACCCGGAGCCCTCTACATGGCCTGCGTCACCGGCAATGTCAGCAACATGAAGATACCGGCAGCAGTAAATGCCATGGAGGTAGCAGGAGTGGAGCCCGGCTCGGATAAGGCCAATGTCATCTCCATCATAGCAGTGGCAGCCTCCACCTTCGTGACTACGGCTGTGCTGTTCCTCGGCATGATGTTCCTTGCTCCGCTCTTTGAGCCGGTATACAACAATGAGTTCCTGAGGCCTGCCTTTGATAATGTGGTGCCGGCCCTGTTTGGAGCAATACTGTTTCCTTACATCGCAAAGTATCCGAAGCAGGCCATACTGCCTATAGTGCTGCCCATCATACTGATACTCATAGTGGGAAGGACCTTCTTCTCCACCT